>SYLY01000323.1 GCA_005808475.1 Acidobacteriota bacterium | reverse complement strand
CTCCAGCGGCGCACCCACTCGATAGGTGTTCCATAGCACGAACTTTTCGATTGTCAAATTGGGTTTTGCAAGTAGTTCCGGCTTTAGGCAAAATCATTTCTCCTCTGATTCCAACAACTTGGCGGCCAGAGGCGCCATCGTCCGCTTGACTCGAATGCCAAACTTGCGGGCGAGGTGAACGATTCATGTCCACACTACGGCAAGCGGAAACGGCGCGCGGCAACGGAGCCCAATCGCTCGGCCCACTCACGCCCGAAGGCAAGCTCCGCGTTGCCCAGAACGCGATCAAGCACGGACTCCTCGGCAAGGCGCTCCTCCTCCGAGGCGAGTCTGCCGAGCTCCTCGAGCAGTTCCGTCAGTCCTTCGTCGACATCCACCAACCCGCCAATGACGGCGAGTATCTCATCGTCGAGGAAATCGTGGCCGCCAAGTGGCGCCTTCGCCGCGTCTGGTCCATCGAGACGCGCCTACTCCAGTTCGACACCGATACCATGCAATCCGAACTCGAGGCGGACTACGACAACATCGACATAGCCACGCGCATCGCACTCGCCTATCGCAAGGGCTGCGACAACTCCCGCGCCCTCGCCAACCTCGACCGCCAGGAAGCGCGCCTCACCCGCGAAGCCCGCCGCGCCGAAAAGCACCTCGCCGAGATCCAAGCCGCGCGCCTGCATAAGGAGCGCGCCGGGCTCGAAGCCGCGTCGCAATTGGCGGCCATCGCCGAAAACGAACGAATGAAGCCACCGCAAGCTCCGCTCGCGCAAGAATTACCGAACAAACCCGGCGAGCCCCGTTTGCGCCTCGTCGAGCCCGTTCCCACCACGTCCGATGAGCCGCCTCGGAGCGGCTCCAACGGATAAATCATGTACACGATCATCGACGAAGCTCTCGAGCAACAGTGGAAGCAACCGATCCGGCCTCGGAAATCGCCGCGAACCGCGTCGTCCGGGGAGAACTACATTCAAAAGGAAGGCGAGTACGCTCCCTGGAAGATCCCGTTCCCCAACGAGAAGGAGTGGCAGGCCTTCTTGAGGGACTTCCTCGACTCCCTCGAACCTCACCGCGAAGCCCGCAACATCGTGAGCGGTGTCCTCACGCGGCTCGAAGAGCTCATGGAGAAGAACCGGTGAGCCGCGTAGCCTTCAAGGACTGCGTGGGCGCGTCGGAACTCGCGGCCCGCCTGGGATTCATCCCAGGTCCCGATCAACTCCCGGTGTTCGATCGCGTCCGTCGCGGCATTCTCTGCTGCCACCGGCAATGGGGCAAGAGCACCGGGATCGCAATCAAGGCGCTCCACGAGGCGCTCTGCCGGCCGGACTCGCTCACTCTCATCGCGTCTCCCAGCCTCCGGCAAAGCGGCGAGACCGTTCGAAAAGCGGCGGCCTTCGCGCGCCGGCTCGGTATGGCCGTCCGAGGCGACGGCCAGAATGCCGTGTCGCTCATGTTGCCCAACGGAGCTCGTATCGTTGGCCTGCCTGAAAAGCAAGATACGACGGTCGGCTTCACCAACGTCACGCTCCTCGTTTTCGACGAAGCGGCCCGCGTGCCCGATCCGATGTACTACGCGCTCCGGCCCGTGCTCCTGGCCTCCGACGGCGCGCTGTGGCTCATCTCCACTCCACAGGGCAAGCGCGGCTTCTTTCACCGCGAATGGGTTCACGGGGGATCTTCCTGGATGCGAGTCCACGTGCCGGTCACCGGGAATCCGCGCGTGCGCCCGGAGTGGATCGAAGAGGAACGCGCCGCGCTCCCGGACTCGTCCTTCCGGCAGGACTACCTGTGCGAGTTCCTCCAGCCGGACAACGCCATCTTTCGATACGACGACATTCAGGCCCTCTTCCGCGACGACATAGAGCCGCTCGACGACTGAGGCCCGGCCATGCAGACCATCCTCGATCTCATCCCGGCGGCGGGCGACAACCGCTTCCGGCCGGAGCCTCCTTCTGTCTCCTACTTCGCCGGCCTCGATCTCGGCCAACGCCGCGATCACACGGCTCTCGCCATCCTCGAGCGCAAAGTCGCTCCCACCGGCGAGTTCGACCGCGTCGCGTGGCAGACCTTGACGAGCGTCGGCCTCCGCATGCGCCACCTCGGCCGCATGCCGCTCGACACGCCCTGCACCGCAATCGCCGAGGCGGTCGCCGCGCGGATCGAGAAGCCTCCTCTCGCGGGACGCACCATGCTCGCCGTGGACGCGACCGGTGTCGGCCTCCCCGTCGTCGACCACCTGAAGAGCCTGAAGCCTCCTTGCCGGATCGTACCGGTGATCGTCTCTTCTGGAGACCATCCGAACTGGTCGCGTGGCGTCTGGTCGGTGCCGCGCAGGGAACTTGTCGCCAACATGCAAATCGTGATGGAGAGCCGCGAACTCGCCGTCTCCAGCCGCACGCGCCACGCCAAGCCGTTCGAGGAGGAACTCGCCTGCTTCGGAACCACATCCTCGCTCCATGACGACTTGGTCTTCGCGGCCGCGCTCGCCGCGTTCCTCGCCCGGAATTTCGCGGCACTGCGCGGGTACCGGCTGTGAGGCGAGTTGCGATGGCACGCGGCGTGGCCCGGCGCATGCCGGCCGCTCCTCCGCCCGCCAGGACGATATAGAATGGCAGCGATGACCGTTTGGCGGGTTCTTCTTCCCCTGGCGGCGGCGGCCGCCCATGCCGCGGACTCCGGCACGGACTTTTTCGAATCCAAGGTGCGGCCTCTTCTGGCGGGCAACTGCTACGGATGCCACGCCAGATCGGCGATGGGCGGACTGCGCCTGGACGACGCCGAGTTGTTCAAGAAAGGCGGCAAATCCGGACCGGCCGTAAAGGCGGGCAAGCCCGATGAATCGCTGCTGATCCAGGCCGTGCGGCGCACGCACGACCGGCTGAAGATGCCGCCGTCGATCGCGTTGCGCGCCGAAGAGGTCGAGACGCTGGTGGAATGGGTGAAGCGCGGAGCCGATTATCCGGACGATGTGAAAGCGGTCTCGTCGTCCAAGGAGCCCACCATCGCGCCCGAGCAGCGCACGTTCTGGTCGTTCCAACCCGTGCGCAATGCGGCTCAGCCCAAGGTCTCCAACGCCGCGTGGGGACGCTCGCCCATCGACGCGTTCGTGCTCGCCAAGCTCGACGAGAAGAAGCTGAAGCCGGCCGGTCCCGCCGATCGACGAACGCTCTTGCGGCGCGTGACGCTGGATCTGACGGGGCTTCCGCCCTCGCCGGAGGAAGTGGACGCGTTTCTGAACGACAAGTCGGCCGATGCCTACGCGAAGGTGGTGGACCGCCTCTTGCAGTCGCCCCATTTCGGCGAGAAGTGGGCGCGGCACTGGCTGGATCTGGCCCGCTACTCCGACGGGCGGCTGGCGGCGGGAGAGGACACGCCCATGCCGAACGCATGGCGCTATCGCGATTGGGTGGTGGAGGCGTTCAACAAGGATCTGCCCTACGACAAGTTCGTGAAGGCGCAACTGGCGGCGGATCTGATGCCGGAGTCCGAGCGCGCGGCGCTGCTGCCGGGGCTCGGCTTCCAGTCGCTCGGCAACGGAGCCAACGACCAGCTCGACGTGACCACCAAGGCGTTCCTCGGCCTCACCGTGGGATGCGCGGAGTGCCACGATCACAAGTACGATCCGATTCCCACCAAGGACTACTATTCGCTACTCGGCATCTTCCGGAGCGCGTCCGCCGAGGATCATCCGCTCGCGCCCGATGCCGAGGTGACGGCGTACCGGAAGCAAAAGGAGAAGATCGACGCCCAGAAGGAGCTCATCGCCGAGTTCATCAAGGGCCAGACCCAGCAGTTGATCGACGTGCTGGCCCGCCATACGTCGAAGTACCTGATGGCCTCGTGGAAGGTGCAAACCAAACGGCAGCCGGACGCGGCGGCGGCGGCCAAGGCGGAAGGCATCGACGAAGAGACGCTGAAGCGCTGGATCGCCTATCTCGCCAAGCCCGAGGATCGTGAGCATCCTTATATGAAGCCTTGGTACGACGCGGTGGCCGGCGATCCCTCCGAGGAGAAAGTACGCGCGGCGGCCGACGAGTTCCAGAAGTTCGCCCTGCAACTGCTCGACGACCAGAGGGAAGTCGAGGACAAGAACTACGTCGCTTTCGGCGGCAAAAAGGGATCCAAGGACGAACGCACACGCCAGTACACCAACATCGTTTCGCTGCCCGTGCTGAAGTACTACCAGTGGCGCGAACTCGGCAGCGAGCCATACCGCAAGGACGGCATGAATCGCGTGGGCGGCGTCTACCATTACGGCGCTGGCCAGATCGACCGGTTCCTGAGCGGCGTGTGGACGGCGCATCTCGACTCGTTGCGCGCCGAGTTGAAGGAGATGGAGAAAGCGCTGCCGCCGATGTATCCTTTCCTGCATTCGTTGAAGGACGGCAAGCCGGCCGACATGCGCGTGCACATTCGCGGCGACGGCAAGAACCTGGGCGAACTCGCACCGCGGCGGTTCCTGTCGGTGTTGAGCAAGGAAGGCGCGGAGGCGTACAAGCAGGGCAGCGGGCGCCTGCAATTCGCCGCCGACATCGTGGCGCATCCGATCGCCGCGCGCGTGGCGGTGAACCGGATCTGGCAGCATCACTTCGGCACGGGGATCGTCAAGTCGGCGTCGAACTTCGGGCAGATGGGCGAGCGTCCGACGCATCCGGAACTGCTCGACTACCTGGCGGCGAAGCTGGTGGAGAGCGGCTGGTCGCTCAAGGCGATTCACCGGGAGATCGCTTTGTCGAACGTGTACCGGCTGAGCACCGAAGCGATTTCGGCCAACTACGAAGCCGATCCCGAAAACAGGCTCCTGTGGCGGGCGAACCTGCGCCATCGGCTGGATCTGGAGTCGCTGCGGGATTCGGTGCTCGCCGTATCGGGCAAGCTGGACCGGAAGGCCGGCGGCGCGCCGTCGCCGCTTAAGGACGACAACTTCCGCCGGTCGTTGTATTTGACGGTGAGCCGCACACGGCTGGACGGCACCATGTCGCTGTTCGATTTTCCCGATCCGAACGCGACGGCCGACGAGCGGCCGGTGACGGCGGGTCCGCTGCAGGGCCTGTTCTTCCTGAACAGCAAGTTCATCGCGAACCAAGCCGAGGCGTTGGCGGAACGTGTGGCGCGCGAGGCCGGTGACAAGCAGGAGGCGCGGATCGAGCGGGCTTACCGTCTGCTTCTCGGGCGAACGCCCGATCCGGCGGAATTGAGACTTGGACTACAATATGTGGCAGCGGGTGGCGCCAAGGCGTGGCCCGGATATCTGCAAGTGCTGCTCGGCTCGGGCGAGTTCACCAGCGTGAATTGAGGAGTGGAGAGAATGACCAGACGCGATCTTTTCCTGCAGTCGCTAGGATCGGGATTCGGCATGCTCGGTCTGCGGGGCGCCCTCGAGGCGGCGGAGACCAAGTCGCCGATGGCGCCTCGCGAGCCGCATTTCAAGCCCAAGGCGAAGCGCGTCATCTTCCTGTTCCTGAACGGCGGCATGTCGCAGGTGGACACCTTCGATCCCAAGCCGGCGCTGATCAAGCACAACGGCGAACCGATGCCGGGGCCGAAGATCCGGACCGACCGCGCCTCGGGCAACCTGATGCGGTCGCCATGGGAGTTTTCCAGGAACGGCCAGAGCGGCATCGAAGTGAGTTCCATCTTCCCGAAGATCGGCAAGCGGATCGACGACTTCGCGGTCATCCGGTCGATGTGGACCGACAACGGCAATCACGGCCCGTCGCTGCAGTTGCTCAGTTGCGGACATCAGCTCGCCGGGCGTCCGTCGATGGGTTCGTGGGTGACCTACGGGCTCGGCAGCGACAACCAGAACCTGCCCGGCTTCATCGTGCTGTGCCCCGGATTCCCGGTGCTCGGATCGTCGCTTTGGAGTTCCGGCTTCCTGCCGTCGAGCTACCAGGGCACCCACATCATGAATCAGGCCGTGGAGCCGGAGAAGCTGATCCCCAACCTGCGCAACGCCATTGGCGCCACCGGCGCGGAGCAGAAGAAGCAGCTCGATCTACTGTCCAGCCTGAACGACCGGTACGTGGAGCGGGCCGGCGCCTACCAGCCGAAGCTCGAATCCGCGGTGCGGCAGATGGAAGCGGCGTACCGTCTGCAGGCCGAAGCCACCGACGCGTTCGACATCCGCAAGGAGCCCGAACACGTGCGGAGCCGCTACGGCGACTCCGAGTTCGGCCGCGGCTGCCTGCTGTCGCTACGGCTGATCGAGCGCGGCGTGCGGATGGTGCAGGTGTTCTGGGGCAACGGGCAGCCGTGGGACCACCACGACGATATCCTGCAACACGCCAAGCTGGCGCGCGACACCGACAATCCGGTGTCGGCTCTGGTGGACGACCTGAAGTCGCGCGGACTGTTCGACGAGACGCTGATCCTCATCAGCGGCGAGTTCGGCCGCACGCCGATGATCCAGAATTCGGGACTCGAGAAGCTGGGCAACGGGCGCGACCACAACGTTCACGGGTTCACGGCGCTGATGGCGGGTGGCGGCATCAAGGGCGGCACGGTCCATGGCGCCACCGACGATTTCGGCTTCAAGGCGGTGGACAAGCGCACGCACATCCACGATCTGCACGCCACCATTTTGCAGTGCCTGGGCTTCGATCACCAGCGGCTGACGTACCGCCACGCCGGTCGCGATTTCCGGCTCACCGACGTCCACGGCAACGTGGTCCGCGAGATCCTGGCGTAGCTCCTCCACATGCACAGACGCGCTTTTCTGGGCGCGCTGACCACGGCTTGCGCCGGCGCCGCGGCGGATGGCAATTGGCCTAGCTGGCGCGGACCCACTTTCGACGGAGTGGCCGAGGGCGCGGGGCCTCTCTCCTGGAGCGACGATCGCGGCGTGAAGTGGCGTGTCCCCGTGCCAGGCCGGGGATTCTCGTCGCCGGCGATTTACGGCAACCGCGTGTTCGTCACCACCGCGATTCCACTGGCGCCGCGAGAGGAACGGCCCGCGCCGCCGCCGCACGAGACTCCCACCGGTCCGAACCGGCGGGCGGGCGAGGATACCAAGAAAGGTCCCGGTAAGAAGGGCGGCAAGAAGGGCGCTTCGCGGGAAGTGGAGCACGAGTTCGCGCTGCTCTGCTACGACCGTGCGTCCGGGCGGCTCGACTGGAAGCAGACCGCGGCGCGCGCGGCTCCGCACGAATCGTACCGTCCCACGGATGGCAGCCATTGCAACGAATCGCCGGTGACCGACGGCAAACACGTCTGGACTTGGTTCGGCAGCCGCGGCGTGTTCTGCCACGACATGGAAGGCAAGCTCGCCTGGACGCGCGATCTCGGCGTCAAGCTGCGCATCCACCACGAATACGGCGAAGGAACCAGCCCCGTGCTGGATGGCGGGATGCTGTATCTGAAGGCGGACCACGAGGCGGGATCGTTTCTCATGGCCTTGGACGCGAAGACGGGCAGCACGGTCTGGCGCGCCGATCGCGACGAGCCCACGTCCCATTCGTGTCCGCTGCCGTTGACGCACCAGGGGCGGCGGCAGTTGATCGCGACCGGCAGCAATCGCGTGCGCTCCTACGACGCGCGAACGGGCGAGGTCCTTTGGGAGTGCGGCGGACTCGGAATGAACCCGATTCCCACTCCAGTGGCGGCCGATGGCACGGTGTTCGCGATGACGGGATATCAGAACCCGATGCTGATGGCGATCCGGCTGGGAGGACGCGGCGACATCACCGGCGGCGAACTGGTGACGTGGCGCAACACGCGCGCCAACTCGTACGTGCCGTCGCCGGTGTACTGGCGCGGCAAACTGTTCGTGCTGGCCGACGGCGGATTCCTGAGCTGCTACGATGCCCGCACCGGCAAGCCGCTCTACCAACAGTGGCGGATCGGTGTGGGCAACATTTTCAAGGCTTCTCCCGCGATGGCGGACGAGAAGCTGTATCTGGCCGGCGAGAACGAGAACGTCTTCGTTGTGGCGGCCGGCGACGCGCCGCGACTGCTCGCCACCAACCGGCTGGCCGGTCAGCGCTTCGTCGCGTCGCCGGCGATCGCGGGCGGAGCGCTGTTTCTGCGGAGCGAGTCGGCGCTGTTCCGGATATCCTGACGGGATGAAGCGGGAAATCGATACGACCGAGTCGCTGGCCGCATGGCTCACCGCGCCGGGGCCGGCCGTGTTCCAAGGGCTGGACCTCACCGCCCACTCCGTCGCGATCGCTGAGGCCGTCCTCTGGAACTGCTCGTTCCTCGGTTGCCGGATGACGCCTTTGCTCGGCGCCGCGGCGGCGAACGCGGGCTGCCTCGTGATCCCAGCTTGGCCGGAGTTGCCGTTCGAAGCGGTCCCGCACCGGCTGTACACGGATCAGGATCTCTACGACCGGTTGGATCCGGCCGATCCGGAGCGATCGTACCGGCAATGCCGCGACTACGCGATCTACACGAGCTTCATGGATCCGGCATCGCATACGCCGCTCCCGGCGGACCTCGACGTCGCGCTCTACCGCCGCCTGCACGACGCCGCGATCTCCGACTGCCTCGACGAAGTGCTCGACCCGCAACGGCGGCTCCGCACCGTGGCGATCATGGGCGGCCACAAAATCAAACGGACCGATCCGGTCTACGCCGCCGTGGCGAACCTCGCCCGCGAGCTTTCGGCGGGCGGCTACACGATCGTCACCGGCGGCGGTCCTGGTCTGATGGAGGCGGGCAATCTCGGCGCGTACACGGCGGGATTCACCGGCTCGGACGACAAGCTGGACGCGGCGCTCGAGCGTTTGGCCGCCGCGCCGGAGTTCAACACGTCCACCTGGCTCAGCACGGCGTACGAGGCCAAACGCGGCATGGGAGAGCCAACCGATCCGGCCAAGGGCCGCAACATCGGCATCCCCACGTGGTTCTACGGCCACGAGCCCGCCAACCTGTTCGCCACCGGCATCGCCAAGTACTTCGAGAACAGCGTTCGCGAAGAGGGATTGCTTGCCATCGCGCTGGCGGGCGTCATCTTCGGACCGGGCGCGGGCGGCACCACGCAGGAGATCTTTCAGGACGCCTGCCAGAATTACTACCGGTCGTACGCGAAGAAGAGTCCGATGATCCTCTATCCAGCGGATTTCTGGGCGCCGCCGCCGCTTCACAACCGGCACGATCCCACCGATCGCCGCAAGCCCGCGTATGAGTTGCTCGAGAAGCTCGCCATCGAAGGCGGGTTCAGCGACTATATCCTTTGCACTGACGATCTGAGCACTGTCCCGCGGTTCCTGGCGCAGCGCCCGCCCGTGTAACGGCTAGGCTAGTTCGGCGAGCACTTCCCCGGCGTGCCCGTCCACCGTCACCTTCTCGAACACGTGCGCGATCCTGCCGTCCTGCCCGATCAAAAACGTGGTGCGCTCCACGCCCATGTACTTCTTCCCGTACATGCTCTTTTCTTTCCACACGCCGTAGGCCTCGGCCGCGGAGTGTTCCGGGTCAGCCAGAAGGGTGAACGGCAATCCGTACTTGGTCTTGAACTTGGCCTGTGCTTTTTCCGTGTCGGGCGACACGCCCACGACGACGGCGTTCTTCTTGCCGATCGCGGCCGAGTTGTCGCGAAACGCGCACGATTCCTTGGTGCAGCCCGGCGTGTCCGCCTTCGGATAGAAGTAGAGGATCACCTGCGACCCCTTCAGTGAAGAAAGCAGGAACGGCTTGCCTTCGTCCGTCGGCAACGAGATCTCAGGCGCCGGATCGCCCGGCTTCGGCATGGTGGGCATCACTGAGTAGATGTAGCACGTCCTGCCGGCGGCTCAGGAATTCGGCGGTATGGCGGGGAGGGCTGTCGAACAGACGGCGCAGAGACGCCCGGTCGTCGACGTCGAACCAGCGCTCGCCGAAGCCCACGCTCAGTCCGGCGGCGCGCGCGGAGGCGGCGGTTTGCGCGAGCGCACGTTCGGTCGACCATTCCACGCCGGCGAACATTTCGGGCCGCGGGCGGCGGCAGAGGATGCCCCAATAGCCGCCGTCCTCGGCGGGTCCGATCGCGACATCCTCGGGCCGCTCGAGCAGGGACGCGGCGTGGCTGGCGGGCAGGCCGGGAGCATCGCCGCCGAGGATCAGCGCCGGTCCGCGCGCGAACGCCGCCAGCATGCGCGCGCCGAGATCGCCCTCCACCTGCAACCGGCGCGGACCGCCGAACTCCGGCCACGCGGCGCAGGGCTGGTCCGTGTGGAGTTCCAGCGGATGGCCGAGAGCCGACGCCATCTCGAGCGTGTCGCGCACGAACGCCGTGTGCAGCTCCGCCGCGATGCCGCCCGGCAGGCCGAGCCTGGTCTTCACGCGCCCCGCTACCGGAGCCTTCGCGAAAACTATAATAGTGATCCCCAATGGACCATCGTCTCACCAGACGCGAAGCCCTCGCGCTACCGGTTTCGCTATTGGCCGCGGCGGACGGCTGGAACGCCGGCCAAGTCCGCCATCTGTTGCCTGGCGCCAATCACGAACGCTTTCTCATCAAGGCTTCATTCGCTTCTCCCTTGCGCGGGAGGCCGGCGCTCACGGTGGACGGCAAGCGCAAGATCGAAGCCGTTCGCACCGATTCGAAGGGATCGTTCTGGTCGTTCGACGTGGCCGGGCTGCGTCCCCTGACATCGTACCGGCTGCGCATCGTGGACCACTCCGGCAAGCCGCTGTGCGGCGAATGGCCTCTTCGGACGTTTCCAGAGCCGGCATCGTCCCAACAGCGGTTCCGGCTGCTGATCTACACGTGCGCGGGAGGACATGACGGGACGCGCATCCTCGGCACGGATCAGCCCTATTGGGTGTCGATCGCCAACCGCCGCAAGATGCTCGCCAAGGGGTTGTCGCTCCAGCCCGACGCGGTGATCGCCAATGGAGATCACGTGTACTGGGATCTGCGCGTGGGACCGGGGCCGCTGCAACTGGGCGCTTCCGAATGGGCCAAACGCGAGATCGGCGAGTTTCGGCGCGACATCCCCGTTCATGGCACTCCGAACGAGAACGTGCTGCATCGCGCGGTGGGACCGCAGATCGCGGACTTGTACGGAACCATGTTCCGCTCGGCGCCGATGCTGTTCCTGCAGGACGATCACGATCACTTCGAGAACGACGAAGCTCGGCCCGGCGAAGGCATCACGTATCCGCCGGACGACTTCATGCTGCGATTGGCGCGCGCCACGCAGCGCATGTACTATCCCGAGTTCCTGCCGGACGGGGATCGTCCCGCGGCGCTGCCCGGAGCGAGCCTGCCCGGCCTGGCCGATGGGTGCGGCGAAAGCTACGGCACGCTGCGATGGGGCAATCTCGCGGAGATTCTGCTCTACGATTGCCGCCGCGGTCTGACGCTGAAGGGGCCGATGGCCGGCTTCGTGCCGGACGACGTGGAAGCCTGGCTGACGCGGCGGATGAAGGAATCGGCGTGCGGCCACGTGGTGAACGTGCCCTCGACACCCATCGCGTGGAGCGCGGGCAAGTGGGGCGAGTGGTACGCCGATCTGCTCGAACCGGGCGGCAAGCTCGGTGTATCCAAGCCCAAGTACTTCTGGCAGGAAGGCTGGAGGTCGCAGCACGACCGGTTGCTGCGGGCGTGCTCGAACATGGAACGCATCCCGTTGTTCGTGTCCGGCGATTTGCACGCGCTCGGCCAGGGCCGCATCGTGAGGAACGGCTCCATGGATCTGAGGCGCAACCCCGTGCATTCGATCCTCTCGGGGCCGATCAGCACGGGTCCGAAGGCGTGGCCGTCGGCGTGGCGCGGCACGCCGCCGCAAGTTCCCACCGGGCTCGAGGTGGAGGCGCAACTGCCGCCGCTCGAGGACAACGGATTCACGCTGATGGACTTCCATCCGGACAAGATCGAGTTTCAAATGTTCCATTGGAAAATCGGGCGGCCCGAAGCGGAGCTCGACAACCTGCAACCGTTTCATCGATTCACCTTGACGAGGAGGATTTGAGGCATGGGTATCCTGCATTATCTGGACGTCGCGATCGGATTCGCGCTCGCGATGGCGGTGTTGTCGGCGATGGTGAGCGCGGCCGCTCAGACGGCGTTGACAGCCTTCCGCCGGCGGGTTCACGAGATGGAGACGGGCGTCGGATCGCTGCTTGTCAACGCCGGAGTGGGAGCGGACAAGGCGCTCGAGGCCGCCCACGTGTTGATGCGGGAGCGATCCCTGTCGGCGCGCGTGCCCTGGAACAACGGAGTGCTCGAGAAGATCGCCGGCTGGCTGCGGCGCGGCTCGGCCGAGGCGATCCCGCGCGAGGAACTGGCGATGGCGGTCTTGCGCAAGGGCTCCGAGGAGCCGTTTAAATCGATGTTGACGACTCTCGGCGTCACCGATCCGGCGGCCGTGCTCCATCAAATCGAGGAGAAGATCCTCGAGTGGGAAGCGGGCGAGCCGCAATTGGCGGCGCAGATATGGCGGACCCGCGCGTTGCAGAAGGTGGCGCCCAAGTTGGCGGCGCGGCTGTTCTCGCAGTTCGACGAAGCGATGGATCGCGTGCAGGACAGCGTGTCGTTCTCCGGCAAGATCTACTCCGCGATTTTGGCGGCCGTGTTTCTGGCGTACTATCCGGTGAACTCGTTCGACGTTCTGAGCCGGCTGACCAATGATGAGGCTTTGCGCAAGGCAGTAGTAGCCGAAGCCGAGGGATTGAAGAACCAGAACAACCCGGACTTGAAGACCGTCGAAAAGCGCGTGCTCGACGCCGGCCTGTTCGGAGATGTCTTCACAAAGCCGAAGGCGTGTGGGGACTTCTCGCCCGGGGAGCTCGCCAAGCCCGGCGTGTTTCTCACCTGGATCTGCCTGTGCTTCGGCTCCCCCTTCTGGCTGGGAGCGTTGAACCGTCTGCTCGGGCTACGATCGGAGATCCAGCGGCGCGCGTCCGAACAAAGCGCGTTCCGCGAGAAGCAACAACCCGCCGTGCCATGAAGCTCGTCTATCTATCGCTCGCCGCGCTGCCCGCCCTGGCCCAGGACATCGAAGCCGGAAAGGCGCTCTTCTCCAAGCACTGTTCGTTCTGCCACGGCGCCAACGCCCAAGGCGGCGAACGTGCGGCGGGCATCACGGACCGCGATCTGCGAACTCGCGCCGATCTGCGCGACGTGATCGCAACGGGTCTTCCGGGAAAGGGCATGCCTGCCACGGCGCTCGGCGCGGCTCCGATGCGCGACTTGATCGCGTACCTGCGATCGCTCGAGCCTGCCGCGGCCGCCGCGGGCGCGCTCGCGGCGATTCGCGTCAACGGCCCGAATTTCGCGGCGATCGCGAAGCCCGAGCCCGGCGAGTGGCCCAGTTATCACGGGGACATCGGCGGCAACCGCCATTCGCCGCTAGCCCAGGTGGATGCGTCGAACGTGAGCCGCCTGAAGGTGCGGTGGATGTTCTCTCTCACCGGGACGCCGCGGCTTCAGGTGACTCCCGTCGTTTACGACGGCGCGATGTACGTCACCGCGCCCAACGAGGTCCATGCGATCGATCCGGGCACGGGCCGCGCGATCTGGCGGTTCCGCCGTCCACGCACACAGGGACTCGCCGGAGACGCGGCGAGCGGAATCAATCGCGGCGTCGCGATCCTGGGCCGCCGGCTGTTCTTCGTCACCGATCACGCGCATCTGATCGCGCTCGATCGGGCGAGCGGGCAGCTGCTTTGGGATATCGCGATGGCGGACCACACGAAGAACTACGGCGCCACGTCCGCGCCGCTGATCGTGAACGATCTGGTGGTCTCAGGCCATTCCGGAGGAGACGAGGGCGCGCGCGGATATCTGGCGGCGTACCGTCCCGAGGATGGCAAGGAAGTCTGGCGCTTCTGGACGGTTCCAGCGCCCGGCGAGCCGGGATCGGAAACCTGGAAGGGCAAGGAGTGGGAGCACGGTTGCGCGGCGACGTGGCTCACCGGCACATACGATGTAGCCCAGAATCTGCTGCTGTGGCCGGTGGGCAACCCCTGCCCCGACTACAACGGCGACGAGCGGAAAGGCGACAACCTGTACTCGAACAGCGTGATCGCGCTCGATCCCGCCACTGGCAAACTCCGCTGGCACTTCCAATTCACGCCGCACGATCTGCACGACTGGGACGCGACCGAAACGCCGATGGTGGTCGATCTGGACGGACGCAAGCGGCTCGCGCACGCCGATCGCAACGGCTTCCTCTACTTGCTCGACCGCGAAACGGGAAAGCCTGTCTATGTGAAGCCGTTTGTCGACAAGTTGACCTGGGCCACCGGAGTCGACCAGACAACGGGGCGGCCCATGGTGAATCCGGCGTCGATCCCCACGGAGGCCGGAGTGCGCGCGTGTCCGGCCGTGGAGGGCGCCACCAACTGGTTTTCCACGGCGTTCCATCCGGGCACGGGCTTGCTTTATGTGCAGGCGCTCGAGAAGTGTTCCATCTACACGAAGGCGCCGGCGGTGTGGCGCGCGGGCGAATCGCACTACGGCGGCGACACCAAGCGGGTTCCCGGCGAGCAAGGCCGTAAGTATCTGCGCGCGATCGATCTGCGCACGGGCGGGAAGCGCTGGGAAATCGCGCAGGAAGGTCCGGCCAACACTTGGGGCGGCGTGATGTCGACGGCGGGGGGGCTGGTGTTCTTCGGCCACGACGATGGGAGCTTCGCGGCGGCGGACGCTCGAAACGGAAAGCTGCTCTGGCGTTTCGAGGCCAATCAAACGTGGAAGGCGTCCCCGATGACGTACGTGCACCGCGGACGCCAATTCGTCGCGATCGCGGCGGGCTCGAACGTGCTCGCGTTCGGGCTGTAGCCGTCTACTCGCCGTTGAGCAGGATGGCCGTTGGCGAGGACTGTTCCGGCGCCCCAGACCGGCGCTGCCGCCGTTGCCGGCCAGGACTCCCGCCACATTGCGTGCCGTGCCCGTAGGAGCGCGCGATGGCCGCCCCAGTGGTGGAGTGGGCGTTGTTCCGCCAATCCTGCACGCTCGATGCCGCACTCCCCTTCCCATCTTCTCAACGCTCGGCGCGGATGCGGCGCGGCTGAACCGCACAAGTTGTCAGCCGGGCCCGGCCATCTCGCCGGAGGGGCTGGCGCGCGAACCGCCGAATGGGAATAAACTATCAGACATGGCGCGTCTGGCATTTTTTCTGGCGTTCTGCTTCCTGGCTTCCGGTCAGGTGGCGTTGACTCTTGTCGAGAAACGCTGCTCGGGATGCCATTCGGGCGCGTCGCCGCGCGGCGGACTCGACGTCACCACGCGCGAAGGCTTGCTCCGCGGCGGATCGCGGGGGCCCGCCATTCGCGAATCGAAGCCGGACGAGAGCCTGCTCTACAAAGCCGCGGCGCATCTCGCCGAGCCTCACATGCCGTTGGGCGCGCCCAAGATGAAGGACTCCGAACTCGAGGCGCTGGCCTCGTGGATCAAGGATGGCGCCCGGTTCGAACGCGAGGTAAAAGCCTCGGCCGCCGCGCCGCATTGGGCGTTCCAGTCGCCGAAGCGTCCCGCGCCGCCGGCCGCCAACGCCGCGTGGGCGCGCAATCCGATCG
This sequence comes from Acidobacteriota bacterium, assembly GCA_005808475.1. Taxonomy (GTDB): domain Bacteria; phylum Acidobacteriota; class Terriglobia; order Bryobacterales; family Bryobacteraceae; genus SYLY01. Next base: position 17,963 of record SYLY01000323.1, on the reverse strand, counting down.
ATGCGTTTCTGGGCGCGGAACTCGCCAAGCAGAAGCTCGCGCCCGTTGGTGAAGCGTCCAAGAGTACACTGGTCCGGCGGCTGTATCTGGACATGGTGGGCGTGCCGCCCACGCCCGCCGAACTCGCCGCCTTCGTGAACGACTCCTCGCCGAACGCGTACGAATCCGCCGTTGGCCGGCTGCTCGACGATCCCCGCCATGGCGAGCGCTGGGGCCGCCACTGGATGGATATCTGGCGCTACTCCGACTGGTACGGTTGGCGCAAGGCGAACGATGTCCGCTTCTCCCACATGTTCGTCTGGCGTTGGCGGGATTGGATCGTGGAATCGCTGAACGAGGACAAGGGCTACGACCGCATGATCGTCGAGATGCTCGCCGCCGACGAAATCGCGCCCGAGGATCCCAAGACGTTGCGTGCCACGGGCTTCCTGGCGCGCCAGTATCACAAGTACAATCGCGACGGATGGCTGCAGGACGCGGTCGACCACACCGCGATGGGCTTCCTCGGTGTCACCGTGAAGTGCGCGCGCTGCCACGACCACAAGTACGACCCCTTCACGCAGGACGAATACTACAAGTTCCGCGCCTTCTTCGAGCCCTACGAGATTCGCATCGACCGCGTGCCCGGGCAAACCGATACCGGCAAGGACGGCGTGTCGCGCGTGTTCGACGCCGAGATCGACCGGGCCACTCATTCATATATTCGTGGCGATACCGCCAACCCCGATCGCAGCCGGACGCTTCCGCCGGAGACGCCGGGATCGCTGGGCGGCGCACTGGGCAAGATCGAGCCCTCCACGCTTCCGGTGGGCGCATACTATCCCGACTACCGGCCCTTCGTGCGCGAGGATCTGGTGACCAAGGCCAAGGCCGACATCGAACGCGCCGAAACGGAGCTGCGAAAGCTCACCGAATCGAACGCGCCCACCGACAAGCTGGTGATCGCGGCGAAGGCGCTGGCGGCGGTTCGCGCTCACCTGCCCTCGCTCCAAGCCAGGATCGCCGCGGACAAGGCCAAGTACTCCGATCCGCCGGATCCCAAGTACGAAGAACTGGCCGCCGAGGCGCGCAAGAAGGAGCGGGAGGCCGGTCTGCTCAAAGCGGACGAGTCCGTCTATCGCGCGATGCTCGATTTCAACGAGGCGCGTTCCAAGGCGAAGGCCGGGTCGGTGGCTGACGAGAAGGACGTATCGAAAGCGGCCACGCGGTTGACCGAGGCGCAGACCGCGCTGACGCAATCCGCCGAAAGCTATTCGCCGCTCGGCAAGATCTACCCGGACCGGACCAGCGGCCGCCGCACGGCGCTCGCCAACTGGATCGCGTCGAAAGGCAATCCTCTCACGGCGCGCGTCGCCGTGAATCACATGTGGGCGCGCCACTTCGGCAGGCCGCTGGTGGCCAGCGTGTTCGACTTCGGCCGCAACGGAAAGCCACCGACGCATCCAGAACTGCTCGACTGGCTGGCCGTCGAGTTGATGGACAGCGGTTGGAGCATGAAGCACCTTCATCGCCTGATGGTGACGAGCGCGGCGTACCGCATGAAGTCGAGTTCGGGCGACGCGAACCATCCCGGCGCGGCGGCCGATCCCGAGAATCGCTATCTGTGGCGCATGAATTCGCGGCGCATGGAGGCCGAGATCGTGCGCGACTCGATCCTGGCGGTGTCCGGCAAACTCGACCGTCAAATGGGCGGCCCGGAGATCGACGAGACCAAGGGGTTCGACGTCTACCGCCGCAGCCTCTACTTCCGCCATTCGCCGGACACGCAGATGGAGTTCCTGCGCACGTTCGACATGGCGAGCCCGTCGGAATGCTACGAGCGCAACGAGAGCGTGGTGCCGCAGCAGGCGCTGGCGCTCGCCAACAGCAAGCTGAGCCGCGATCTGTCGAAGGTGCTGGCGGCCAGGCTATCCTCGGAACACAAGGAGCCCGCCGCGTTCGCGCGCGCGGCTTTCGAAACGATATTGGGCCGTTCGCCATCGGCCAAGGAAATGGAACTGGCCGCCAAGGCCCAGCCGGAGAATTTGGTGCATGTCCTCTTCAATCACAACGACTTCATCACGATTCGGTAGCCGCCGCGGCTTTCTCGCCGACGCGGGCATGGGATTCACCGGCCTGGCGCTCGGCGCCATGCTGCATCGCGACGGAGTGGCCCGCGCGGCCACCGCCGGCTGGACCCCGCCCGACGGCAAGCCCCACTTCGCTCCCAAGGCCAAACGCGTCATCTGGTTGTTCATGATCGGCGGCACGAGCCACATGGAGTCGTTCGACCCCAAGCCGGAACTGAACAAATACGCGGGCAAGAAGTTCGTGGACACGCCGCACGCCGGCGTGCTCTCCAACCCGCTGGTGAAGCAGAATCTGCGCGAGGTAATCAAGGGGCTGCACAAGACCCACCAGTTCATCTACCCGATGCAGACCGGCTTCTCCAAGCGCGGCAAGAGCGGCATCGAGGTCAGCGACTGGTTCCCGCACGTGGGTGAGTGTATCGACGATATCTCCGTGGTGCGCTCCATGTGGACCACCGACAACAACCACGGCGCGCAGATCCAATTCCACACGGGACGGCATTCGCTCGAGGGGCACTTTCCGACCATCGGGTCGTGGGTGCACTACGGCCTGGGATCGCTGAACGACAATCTGCCGCAGTTCGTCGTGCTCGGCGATATCATCGACACCTGCTGCGGCGGCGTGGGCGCGCACGGTGGATCGTACCTGGGCCCCGAGCACAACGGCGTCCAACTGGCTGTGGATACGAAGAACCCGCTTCCGTTCGCGATTCCGAGCACCGGCCCGGAGGATCAGAAGCGCGAGTTCGAACTGTTGCGCGAATTGAACGGAATCGCCGGCGCGGAGTATCCGGACGACCCCGCCATGCGCGCGCGGATCAAGTCCTACGAACTGGCGTTTCGCATGCAGGCGTCGGTGCCGGAGGTCATGAAGTTCTCGACGGAGAACGACGCGACGCGCAAGCTCTACGGGCTGGACCACGACACCACGCGGCCGTTCGGCGAGATTTGCCTGGCGGCGCGTAGACTGGCCGAATCCGGCGTGCGCTTCGTGCAGGTGTTCCACGGACAGAATGGCGGCGCGGGCAAGTGGGACGGCCACTCGAATCTGAAGAAGACTCACACCGAACTGTGCGCGCAAACCGACCAGCCGGTGGCCGGCCTGTTGAAGGATCTGAAGCAGCGCGGAATGCTGGACGACACCCTGGTGGTGTGGTGCACCGAGTTCGGACGGACGCCGGGCTGCCAGGGCACGAACGGACGCGATCATCATCCTTACGGCTTCAGCGTGTGGATGGCCGGCGGCGGCATCAAGGGCGGCGTGACGCACGGAGCCACCGACGAGCTCGGATTCCACGCGGTGGAGAATCGCCACTACGTCACCGATGTTCACGCCACCGTGCTGCGGCAACTGGGTCTGGATCCCCGGCGGCTGGAGGTTCCAGGGCGCAAGCGCCTGGACATCGACTTCGGCGCGCCGATCAAGGAGATTGTGGCCTGATCTCGCCGGCGCCCGACGACGAAGTCTTTCCGCTGATCGGCGAGGATGGATTCCGGAGACTCACCGCAGCGTTTTACCGGCGCGTTCCCGGCGATCCGGTCCTGGCGCCGATGTATCCGGCGGACGATCTGGAGGGCGCGGAAGAACGTCTCCGCGACTTTCTGGTGTTCCGCTTCGGCGGACCCACGCGCTACATCGAGCAACGCGGCCATCCGAGGCTGCGCATGCGGCACGCGCCGTTCGCCATCGATCAGGCGGCGCGCGACCGCTGGATCGAGTTGATGACGGCGGCATTGGACGAGTCCGCGCTTCCCGCGGCCGCGCGTGCCGCCCTCGAGCCGTTCTTCGCGCAAGTGGCGACGTTCATGATCAATCGCGGCGAGTGAGAGCGATGGGCCTGCGCTTCGCGTCGATGCTGGCCGTGTTCGCAGCCCTGTGCCAGGCGCAATGGCGAGCGGGCGTGGCCAAGGTCAGGATCACGCCCGAACGGCCGGTCTGGATGGCGGGCTACGACGGCCGGACGGGACCTTCGGAAGGCGCGCTGCACGACATATGGGTGAAGGCGCTGGCGCTCGAATCGGCGGGCGCGGTGTCGGCCATCGTCACGTTCGATCTGGTGGGCGTGAACCCGTCGATCGCCGGTCCGTTGGCGGAACGCGCGGAGAAGCTCGGCATTCCCCGGGAGCGGCTGCTGCTCAACGCGTCGCACACGCACACGGGTCCGGCGGCGGGGGAGGAGTGGATCGAGCGGTACGCCTACCGGATGAACGACGCGCAGATCGCGGCCAGCCGCGAGTATGGACAGTGGCTCATCGGCCGGGCGGAGCAGGCGATCGCGTCCGCGGTCCGCAATCTGGCGCCCGCGCGGCTGTCGTTCGAGCAAGGCTTGGCAGGCATCGCGGTGAATCGCCGCCGCGCGGTGATGAGCCGGGCGCTTCCGGGCGTCATCGATCCGGACGTGCCGGTGCTCGCGGTGCGATCGCCGGAGGCGGAACTGCGCGCCGTGCTGTTCGGATACGCCAGCCACAACACCACGCTGGGCGTGAACCGGATCTCGGGCGACTACGCGGGATTCGCCATGATCGAACTCGAGAGGAGATATCCGGGCGCGACGGCGATGTACATGGCGGGCTGCGGCGCGGACGCAAATCCGTTGCCGAGGCGAACGGTGGAGTTGGCCGAAAGCCACGGACGCACACTGGCCGCCGCGGTGGCGCAGGTACTGGACGGGCGCATGAAGCCGGTGGAAGGTCCACTGCGCGCGGCGTACGGGCACGCGCCGCTGCCGTTCGCTCCCGCTCCTTCGATCGACGAACTCCGCAAGGACTCGAACAGCGAGCATCCCATCCGCCGGCGTCATGCGTTGCAACTCCTGAAGATCGTCGAGCGCGACGGCCGCTTGCCCGATCACTACCCGGCGCCAGTTCAGGTCTGGCGGTTCGGTTCCGGACCGATGCTGATCGCGTTGAGCGGCGAGGCGGTCGCCGATTACGCGCTCCGATTCAAGGCGAAGTACGGCTGGGATTCGACGTGGGTGGCGGCGTATTCGAACGATGTCTTCGCCTATGTCCCTTCGCTGCGCGTGCTGCGCGAAGGCGGCTATGAGGGCGGCGACTCGATGCTCTACCGGCCGCTGCCGGGACCGTTCGGCGCGGCGGTGGAAGAGACGCTGGCCGCCAAGGTCGACGAATTGGCGCGGCGCCCGTGAATCAGTGAACGGCCGTCAGCGCTTCGGCGGTGACCGGCGCCGACGCCAGTAGTTCGCGCAACTGCTTCAGGTGCCGGTCCTCGTGGGCCGCGAGCATCGCGAGCATTCCCGGCGCGGTGACTCGGCCCAACACCGGATGCAGAGCGCACAGCCGGCGCCAGTTGGCTCCCGGGTTGGCGGCGAGCAGGGCTTCGGTGCGTTCGAGCGACTCGATCAGGTCCCGCTCGAGCGCCACGACGGACCGGCCCTTCGACGGCTGAATCGATTTCGGCGCCTGGGCCGCGAACAGCCGGTTCCGCAGCAGGTATTGCGTGACCCCCGCCGGGACCATCATGTTCATCATCGTCATCGGAATCGTCAGCAGCGCCGCCGCCTGCTTCGGGATCGTCCCGAGCGGCGTCTTCATCGCCTCGGCCTCGTGAACGATCACCGGAACCCGCCCCGACTTCTCCAACTCGATGAGCCGCGCCAGAGTCGTTCGCCACGTGCGCTCGGAGGCGAGCAGGTGATCGAAAATCTCGCCCGCGGACCATCTTCCCGGCGGGGCGAATTCCGTCTGCTCCTGGCTCAATACGCGGATCGCGGTCAGCGAGCGTCGCCGCGCGGCGCGAAAGTTTTCGAGTTCCTTGGTAATCATGACTTCACTCCTACGGATGCACGCCGGGCGGGCGGAGATGGAAAATGTCGAGCCGCCGGGGTTGCCGCGATCATCGGAAAGCGCATGAACCCGATCACCGTGCTTGGATTCCGCATCGAGGACCGCGAGGGCCGGGCGCTCGAGTCCGATTCCATCGAACGCCGCTTCGAATCCGCGCTGGAACTGGCGGCGGTGGAACTGATGCGGAACGCGCACGAAGGCAGCGTTCCGTGCGGCGACAGCTTCTCCGACCCGCGCGTGTTCCGGTTCCGGGAGACGGTGGACGGCATCGCGGTCTTTCGGCCGTGACCGGACTCACTCGGGCGGCGTGAGCGTGAATACGTAGGCCTCATCCTCCCACTCCCGCCATTCGCCCAGCAGCGGGAAGTAAAGCCCGAGCCGCACCGGCAGGTTCTCGAACCGGCGGAACAGCCGGGCGTAGCGTTGCAACTGATCCTTGTACCGCGAGCGTTCCTTTTCCAGGAAGTCCTCGAGACCGGCCCCCTGATGGGAACTGGTCTTGTAGTCGACGATCCATCGCACGCCATCCTCGACGAACGTGCGGTCCACCACGGCGTGATGGATCGCGCCGTCCAGTTCCACGGCCACCGCGTACTCGCACGCATCGGCGGGGCGGCGGCGCAGGATCCAGCGTCCGCGCTCGTCGCAAAGGGCGCGCACCACGGCATCGGAAACGGTGCGGGCCGCGTCGCGAACTTCCCGGGGAGGCACGCCCAAGGCGAGCAGCCCCGCTTCGATCGCCGGATGCGCGGCGGCGATCCGCGCGCCGTCCCACTTCTCCACTCCGTCTTCGGCGACCCGCCGCAGCCAGGCGTGCACGGCGGTGCCGGCATGGCGAAGCGTGTCGCCCACCCAGGCGAAGGCAACGGGCTCGGGCTCCTCGGCGGGCGTCCAGACGGGAGCGCCGGCTTCCGCGCCGCCATCCCACGACGCGGGCAACCGCCGCAACGACAGACCCTCGCGGGCGATCGCCGGCTTTTCGGTGACCGGCTCGCCGCCTTCGAACGCGCGCTGGAAGTCGTCGCGCACCACGGGCCAAAGCAATCGCAACAGGCTTCCCGCGCGGGGCCGCCGGATTTCGTCGTCCTTCACTTCCACCTGGCCGATCAGGTGGAGCTTCTCTTTCGCCCGCGTCGCCGCCACGTAAAGAAGCCGCGCGGCCTCGTGCTCGCCGCGGCGCCGCTCGAGATCGCGGAGCCACTCGTAGATCGGATCGGACTCGTCCTCGGCGGTCTCCATCGGCGAGATCACCAGATCGGCGCCATCGTCCTCGCGCGGCAGTTCGGCCCACAAGAGGAGTTGCTTGTCGTCGCGTTGCGCCTCGCGGCCCAGGCACGGCACGATCACCGTGTCGAACTGCAAGCCCTTCGCCTTGTGGATCGTCATGATCTGGAGCGATTCGTCCGCGGCGGGATCGGGATCGGCGTAAAGCTCGCTCACGCGCTCGTCGAGCGCCTGAAAATCGGCGATCTCGCCGCCGCGATCCATCTCCTCGATCAATCCGAGAAAGCGCGCCGCGTCGCCCTCGGCCGCTGTGTCCTCGAGGCTCGCCGGTCCGCCGAGAGCGCGCCACGTGCGCTCGACGCAATCGCGCAGGGGCATGCGCCGCACGCGCGCCAGGCCGCCCTCCATGGCCGAGCGGAATCGCGCGAGCCGCTCCGCCCCGGTCACGCGGAGATCGTCGCGCCGCAACAAATCCCACACAGCCGCGCGCGAGTCGCCGCCGGCGATCGCGTGGAGATCGGCCAAGCCGAGCCCGCACCAGGGCGCGCGCAGGATTGCGAGCCAGGCGGGCCGGTCGGCCAGGTGCAGCAACGCGCGCGTCAGCGCCAGCAGGTCGCGAACGGCGGGGCGTTCGCCGAGCAGGTCTTGCTCCACCGCGCGATAGGAGACGCCGAGCCGCTGCAGTTCCGCCACGATCGCCGGCACGTGTGTTCGCGCTCGCACCAGGATCGCCACCGAACCCTTCTTGCTCGCCTCCGCCGCCAGCCCCGCGGCGCGCATGGCCTCCGGGCGTGGGTCGGCGCCGAAGAACGCGTGGACTTGCACGGCGCCTTCGCCGCCGGCCGGCCGGAACGCCGTGGAGGGGTGGAATCGAACCGCTCCGAGCAGCGCATCCTCCTCCGCCGGAAACAGGAGCGCGAACGCGCCGTTCACCCACTCGACGATCTCCGGCCGCGAACGGAAGTTCGCCGACAGCGCCAGGGGTTCCGGATGCAGTTGCCCGAGACCCCGTTCGCGTACGCGGAGGAACAGGCCGACCTCGGCTTCTCGAAATCGATAAATCGATTGCATCGGGTCGCCGACGAGGAGCAGCGTGTTGCCATCGGACTCGTCCCACGACGCGGTCAGCTTCGACAGCAGTTCCACCTGCGTGATCGAGGTGTCCTGCATCTCGTCCACCAGGATGTGCTCGAAGCGGCCGCCGATGTGGAACGCGAGATCCGACGGACCGCCGATCTCGCCCAACCCGCGCGAGGCCGCTTGCGCGATTTCGGAGAAGTCGACCGTGCCGTGTTCCTGGAACACCAGACGCAACTGAGCGGCGGCGGCGGGCAACAATCGCAGCAGCGCCTCCAACACTTCCCACTGGTTGTCGTCGAACGAAGGCGACGGAACGGAGGCGAACTCCTCGAGCCGTTGCCGAAAATCCTCCGATCCGCGCAGTTGCAGCACCAGTCTGGCGTGCCGCTGTTTCCAGGCCTTCTCGGAGGCCGGGAACCCGTTGCGATGATCCGGCTTCTCGCGCCAGTCGCCGTCCGTTTTCAGCAGCAGTCCGCGCAAGAACCGCCAGCCACTCCAGTCGTCGGCGGCGGACCGGCCCAGATTCGCGGCGGCGAACCCGGCCAAGTCCCACATCTCGCCGCGCCACAGCGGAGGAACGGCGTTCCGCAGACGCGCCAGGGCGCGATCGCACACGGCCGCGAGCGTAGCCTGCATGCTTTCGCGAATCGCGCCGGGATCGCGATGCGGACCCACTACGTGGCGCAACCACTGATCGCGCCGCGGCAGCAGCGCTTCCAGCATCCGGCGGGCGCGCGCGAAGTCGTTGTCCAGGTGCGACAGCACGCGTTCGGCCGGCTCCGCCCATTCGTTGCCGCCGCCGACCAGGCGCAGCGTCGCGCGCGCCGCCTCGGCGTACATCTCCGCCGCTTGCTCGGTCACGCGCGGCATCGCGCCGAATCGCACCAGCCACGGCATGCGTTGCGCGATGCCGGCGCACAGCGCGTCGATCGTGTGAATCCGCAACCGGGACGGGTTGGCGAGGATTTCCCAGCCCGCCTCGCGATCGCGATCGAGCACCGCGGCGGCCAGTTCGCGCGTGAGCCGCGAGTTCGCGTCCGGCGTGTCCGCTCCGGAGAGCGCGGCTTCCAGCGCGGCGGCGATACGCTCCCGCATCTCGCCCGACGCCTTGACCGTGAACGTGATCGCGAGCACGGATTCGGGCGCGGAGACGCGGGCCAGCAGCGCCAGATAACGCTGTATCAGTAGTTCCGTCTTGCCCGATCCCGCCGGGGCCTGCACGATGAAGCTCCGAGTGGGATCGAGCGCGGCGCGGCGTTCCCAAACGTCCGCCGGGACCGTTTGAACGCGCCCCCTCACGCGCTTGTCTCCGGCCGCGCCGCGGAGATCCGGCAGAGCGAATGCAGGTGGCAGTACGCGCACGAATCCGGCGCCTTGGGCGTCACGCCCGCCTCCCCCGCGCGGAACTCCTCGCCCAGCTTGGTCAACGCTTCGCGCCATCCGCGCACCATCGCGTCCAGCGGCTTCGATTTGACACCGGGCAGCAGGCCCTCCACCGACGACCAGCCCTTGAACTTCACCGCTCCGGTGCGGATCTGCGCGAACGCGACGGCCGCGACCGGCTCGTTCCGCGTGACGGCGTACAGCGGGAGTTGGGGTTCGTCGGGCCGGTCTCCTTCCCACTGCTTGACGGAAGGCTGGCCCGACTTGTAGTCGAGCAGAACGAGCCCGGTGGGCACGCGATCGGCGCGGTCGACGCGGGTGCGCAGCCGCAGCCCGCCCGCTTCCACCTCGTGCTTCGACTCGAGCTCCGCTACTTCGAACCCTCCGCCGCGCTTCTTCTCCACCGCGAGCCACTCGTGCAACAAGCGCCCGAGGCGGCGGGATTCGAGCACGCGCAGCCGCTCCTCGAACGGCTCGCCCGCCAGTCCGCGAACATCGCGCAAAGCCCGCGATACAGCCTCTTCGATCGACGGCGAGAGCGTCGCGTCGTCCATCGCCCGCAACCGCTCCGAACCGCCGAGTTCGCGCCAGAGTATCTCCATCGCGGTGTGCAGCACCTTGCCCTTTTCGCGCGGATCGAGGCCGATGTCCGGCGACTCGAGCGGACGCGCCGCCAGCCGGATCTCGGCGAACGCGCGGAACGGACAGGCAGCCTGCAACTGCAGTGCGCGAACGCCGCCGCTGTGCCACGTTCCTTCGTCGAGCGGCGGCGCGCCCTGTTCGTGGACCGATTCGAGCGCCGCGCGGACCGTGGGCCGGTACCGGGCCATGGAGCCGCTCTCGGGAAGGCCCGCGAACAGCGGACTGGGCGCCCGGCGCACTTCGCCCGATCCGCGCGCGTAGCTCACCACCACCTCGGGCGCCGACGCCAGCAGTTGACGTGTTACCCGGCGCGCGTATTCCAGTTCGCGCGGCGCCGACGATCGCGGCAGATTCCGCTCGCGCTGCAGGGAGATGGGTACGAACGGATTCGGTGACGCCGCGCGGGGCCAGGAGAGCGCGTCCATGCCGGCGATCCAGAGCGCGTCGAACTCCATGCCAGGCGCTTCGGACAGGCTCAGGATCTGCACCGGCTCGCCGCGGTCCTCGAGCTCGACGGGATAGCGGGCCGCGATGCGCCGCATCAGGGAGAGAGCGCGTCCCGCCGTCACTTCGGGCTGCGTCAGATCGAGCGATGCGAGCAAAGACAGCGCGCGATCCCAGGCGCGTGCGTATAGGGGAGTGCCGCCGTTCCAACCGAAACAGCCGAGCAGCTTCGACAGCGTGCGCGCCCAATCTCCCGGACTCTGCCGCGCCGGAATGGAGTCCGCCAGCATCTCCCATTCCTCGAGCGCGCGGCCGAACGCCTCCGGACAACGGACCTGACGGCGCACCGCGCGCCACGGCCATTCCGGGCGGCCCTGCGACCGCAACCAGGCGTCGAACGCGGCCCGCGCCGGCGCTTCGGCGCTGGAGTCCCGCACGAACGGCGATAGCAGCAACGTGCCGATCGCCGGCAGCGGAACCGTGTGGGACAGCAACTCGGCGATGGCGAACGCGGCGTGAATGGGCGGGCAGTCCAGCATCGGCGCGCCGCCGGAAACGTGCGCGATCCCCTGGCAGACGGTTCCGAACACGCGCGACAGCGGCTTGTGGATGGCGGCGAGATCGGGGACGATCACGCCGATTCGCGCGCGGGGCCGCTCGATCGCGATCGCGCGCGCCCAATGAGCGGCCTCTTCCCACTCGGACTCGTCGTTCGGAAAAGAGCGTAGCGCCGCCGCTCCGGGAGGCTCAATCGCGGGCTCGAGCCGCGTCACGCGAGAACCGCCGGCCTCGAGCATCTCGATCAGGTCGAGCTGTTGCTGCGTCAGTTCGTCGAATCCGGCGAACCAGACGTTCGGAGGCGCGGGAATCCGGGGACGGAGGAAGTCGGCGAGCGAAGCCGGATCCAGGTAGCCTAGCGCGCGCAGACGGTCCTGAAAGCCGCGAGCCCATCCGAGGAACGCGGCGGAATCGCGATGGGAGTCCCACCAGTGGCCTTTCAAGGGCAGCCGCCAGGCGTGCACGAGCGCCCAGGCGCGGACCGCGGCGCGAGCGGCTCCGGCGGGCTGCAACAAGTCCGCGGCGGCGGGCGACGCGTGAATCGCGCTTTCCCACAACACCTCTTCCTGAAACGTGTTGAGCGCGGGCGGAAGCGCTTCGCCCGAATCGTAGAGCAGGTCGCGCCACGAGCGTTCGAGCCAGCCGAACCACGGCACGATGTACGGCTCCGGCCAATGCGAGGCGCCGCCGTGCTGCTTGTGTTGGCCGTATTCGTGGCGGAGAGAGCGGGCTTGGCGATGGTTGGCGGTCACGACCGCCGCGCCTTCGTCCAGCGCCTGAAACAGCTCCGGAGTCATCCGCTCAGACGGGCCGCGTCCTTGGCGAAATAGGTGAGGATGATCTGCGCTCCGGCGCGCCAGATCGACGTGAGCGTCTCCATCATGACCCGGTCCTTGTCGATCCAACCGTTGCGCGCCGCCGCCATGATCATGCTGAACTCGCCGCTGACCTGGTAGGCGGCGATGGGGACGTCGAAGCGGTCGCGAGCCATGCGAATGATGTCGAGGTAGGCGAGCGCGGGCTTGACCATGATCATGTCCGCGCCTTCGGCCAGGTCGAGTTCGATCTCGCGCATCGCCTCACGCGCGTTGGCCGGATCCATCTGGTAGGTGCGGCGGTCTCCGAATTGGGGCGTGGATTCGGCGGCCTCGCGGAACGGGCCGTAGAAACCGGAGGCGAATTTGGCGGCGTAGGACAGGATCGGGGTTTTCTCGAATCCCGCCTCGTCGAGCGCCGCGCGAATCGCCGCGGCGCGGCCGTCCATCATGTCGGACGGAGCCACGATATCGGCTCCGGCGCGGGCGTGCGACACGGCGGATTTCGCCAGCCATCCGAGCGTCACGTCGTTGTCGACATCGCCGTCCTTCACGTAGCCGCAGTGGCCGTGGCTGGTGTACTCGCAGTTACACACGTCGGTGACGACGAGAAAATCCCCGACCTCCGCCTTGATCGCTCGCACGGCGCGCTGCACGATGCCGTTGTCGTCGTAGCCGCCGGAAGCGAACTCGTCCTTGGACTCCGGGATGCCGAACAGGATCGTTCCGCCGACGCCGAGCGAGCGGGCTTCTTCGCAGTCGCGGACGAGTTGGTCCACCGACTGCTGATAGTTGCCCGGCATGGAACCGATCTCGCGCCGGATCCCCTCGCCGGGGCACACGAACAGCGGGAGGATGAAGCCGGCCGGATCGGGGCGGGTCTCGCGCACCAGCCTTCGGAGCGCCTCGCCATTGCGGAGACGGCGGAGGCGGGTCTGCGGGAAGCCCATAGAAGGGAATTGTAGCGCGCCGGCCCTTGCACGCCCGCGGCGGTATCATCGAGCGGATGGGAACCGCGATTCGACAGCGGCGCTACTGGCTGCCGCGGCCGTGGAGCTGGCTGATGATCCTGCCCGCTCTGGTTGCCGGCGTGGGTCTGTGGGCGATCTCGGACCGGCGCCACGAGTTGCTCGCGGGCGGCCCCGTGCTCGGCTTGGCCGTCTATTCCATCGCCGTGGCGGTCTTCGGGCGAACCGATACCGAAGTGGACGAGCGGGGCTTCCGGCTGAGTTCCGGACCGCTGCCATCGGGAGTGCGAGACGAGTCGCATGGCACGGAGGCCATCCGCGCGCTCTTCCCCCGTGAAATCCGGGAATCGGTGGGCAAGGGGGCCTGGGAGAACCGGTACTACGCGGCGGTCGAACTGCGCGATGGCCGCTGGGTGAACGTCATGGGCCCTTACGCCGATTGGAAGGGGGCGTCGGCCGCCTGCCTCGAGATCGGACCGCTGTGGCGCCTGCCCGTGATCGCCGCCGGCCGCGTGGGATTCCCACCTGGCCGGGACTGGGCCGTCGCGCGGATCGCCGCTTTGTGGGGTGGGGCATTCGTCGCGGCTTTGCTGTGGGGTCTGGCCGTGGAGGTATCGGGCGCGGGGCGCTAGCAACTGGCGGACTCGCCTGCCCGTGCGGGATAATGAAGGTTACCGGCCACCTCAGCGGCCTCCCGATATGTCCCCTGGTAAAATTCAACACCTGAAGAACCTCTCCGATAGCCGCGGCGTCATCGCAGCAGCGGCCATGGATCAGCGCGGCAGCCTCCAAAAATCGATCGCCGCCGCGAAGGGCGTCGCCGAAAGCGACGTCACCGCTGACATGATGTCGGAGTTCAAAGTCGCGGTCTCGAAGATCCTCACCCCGCACGCCAGCGCCATACTCCTCGACACCGAGTTCGGCCTCGAAGCCGCCAAGGCGCGCTCTTCCAACGCCGGTCTCCTCCTGGCATACGAGAAGTCCGGTTACGATCTCACCGAGAAGGCCCGCCGCCTTCCCGATTTGTTGCCCCATCTCTCCGTCAAGCGCATCAAGGACTTTGGCGGCGACGCCGTCAAGATCCTCATCTACTACAGCCCCCAAGAAGATGCGGCCGTCAAGGACATCAAGCACGCTTTCATCGAACGCGTCGGATCCGAGTGCGAGGACCAACAGATCCCGTTCTTCCTCGAGTTCATCACCTTCGATCCGAAGGGCATGGACGAAAAGGGCCTGGAGTTCGCCAAGCTCAAGCCGGAACTGGTGATCGGCAGCATGGAAGAGTACTCGAAGCCTCAGTACAAAGTGGATGTGCTCAAGGTGGAGGTTCCGATCAACGCCAACTACACCGAAGGCAGCAAGGTCTACAAGGGCCAGAAGGCCTACGCGTGGGACGAGGCGCTCGATCTCTTCCGGCGCGCGGCCGCTGTCGCGAAGAAGCCGTTCATCTATCTGAGCGCGGGCGTTTCCAACGATCAGTTCACCGAATCCCTGCGTATGGCCGCCGAGGCCGGAACCGATTTCAGCGGCGTGCTCTGCGGCCGCGCCACGTGGAAGGAAGGCATCCCGGTTTATGCCAAGCAGGGCATCGCGGCCCTCGAGGATTGGCTGGCCGGAGAGGGCGTGAAGAATATCAACGCGGTGAATGCCTCGCTCGCGCCGGCCAAGCCCTGGTACGCCAAGATGGGAATTCCGGTCTAGGGCGATGACCAGTCAGCAGACGCTCTCCTTCATGCTGGACGTGGGCATCGTGCCCGTGGTGCGGACCACGTCCGCCGAATCCGCCATCCTCGCCATCGAGGCCATCCACGCGGGTGGCATCCGCGCCGCCGAGATTACCATGACAGTTCCCGGCGCGGTGAAGGCGCTCGAGGCGGTGGCGGCGAAGTTCGGGGACAAGCTGGTGCTCGGAGCGGGCACCGTGCTCGATCCCGAGACGGCGCGCATCTGCATGCTCGCCGGAGCGGACTTCTTCGTTACGCCGTCGCTGAAAGTCTCCACCATCGAGATGGCCAAACGATATTCTAAGATCATTTGCCCTGGCGCGCTCACTCCCACCGAAATCCTCACCGCGTGGGAGGCGGGCGCCGACATCGTGAAAGTGTTCCCGTGCGGCAACATGGGCGGCCCCAAGTACATCAAGGCGCTCAAGGGGCCGTTCCCACAAATCGAGATGATCCCGACAGGCGGTGTCAACCTGGAAACGGCGGGCGAGTTCCTGAAGGCGGGCGCCTGCGCCGTGGCCGTCGGCGGCGAACTGGTGGATGCCAAATTGATCAAGGAAGGCCGGTACGACCTGATCGAGGAGCGCGCACGGCAATACCTCGCCGTCATCCAGAAGGCGCGCAACGAAATGAAAGCGAGTTCCTGACACATGGCCATCAGCAAAGACCTACTGGATATCCTGGTCTGCCCCGTCTGCAAAACCCCCGTCGAGCTGTCGCAGGAAGAGAACGGTCTGCGCTGCGGACCCTGCCACTTGGTCTACCCCGTCCGGGACGACATCCCGGTCATGCTCGTCGACGAAGCCCGGCGCGAATAGCGGTGAACGTACTGGACCAGTTGCCGGACCGCCCCAAGATCCTGGTGGTCCGGCTACGGTCTCTGGGCGACTGCGTGCTCACCACGCCCGCGTTGCGCCTGTTGAAACAAGCCCGGCCCGGCGCCTCGATCGGCGTGGTGGTGGAGCCTCGCTTTGACGCGGTGTTCGCGGGCAATCCCGACGTGGACTCGGTCCTTCCCCCGGCGGCCGGCGCGGTCTGGCGGTTCGGAGCCGGTCTCACCATCAATTTCCACGGCGGCACGCGCAGCTTGGCGCTTACGGCTCTTTCGTGCGCGCGATGGCGGGCCGGGTTCGCGCATTACCGGCACGGACAGGTCCACAATGTGAAGATGCCGCGCGCGCAGGAGATCCTCGGGGTGGAACGCCAGGTCCATACGGCGGAACATTTGGCGTCCGCCGTGTTTTATTTAGGAGCGCCCCGCGCGGAGATCCCTCGGGCCTGCCTGTTCGCCCGTCCGGCGCGCCGCAAGCGGCCGTGGGCGGTGATCCACCCGTTCGCCGCGAGGCCGGACAAGACGTGGCCGGCCGGAAGGTTCGTGGCGGCGGCGGAACACATCGAACGCGAGCACGGGCTCGAGCCCGTTTTCATCGGCGGCCCGGGCGACGACATGGCGCCGTTCGCGCGGCACGCCTGTGTGTCTGGCCCCCCGCTCGAGGAAACCAAGAGCCTGCTCGCCGGAGCGAGCCTGTTCGTGGGCAACGATAGCGGCCCCGCGCATATGGCGGCCGCGTTCGGATTGCCCGTGGTGGTGCTGTTCGCGATCTCCGATCCGGTGGTCTGGGCGCCGTGGAAGACCCGCGCCGAACAGATCGTGGCGCCGGAGGGCATGGCCGCGATCGAACTGGAGCGCGTCGCCGCCGCCATCGGCCGGGTGCGGGGGAAAGCGTGACACGCGAACTCGCCCGGCTGCTGGCCTACGCGCGTCCGCACGCGCCGGTGCTGCTGTGCGCGGTGATACTCATGGGCATCGCCGGAGCCGCGCACGCCACCGTGGCGCTGCTGCTTCGTCCGGTGTTCGACCATGTGCTCAGCCCCGCGCCCAATGACGCTCCCGTCCGCCTGATCGATTTCGCCGGCCGGTCGATCTACCTGCACCAGATCGCGCCCTCCTGGATTCACGACACCTGGAGGATGGTCGCGTTCGGCATCGTAACGGTGTTCCTGATCAAGGGCGTCTGCGACTACGCGGGCAACTATCTCGCCAACCGCGCCGGCTATGCCGCGGTCACCGACATGCGGCAACAGATCTTCGAATGCCTGTTGCGGCAAGACTCCGAGTTCTACGAGACCACCTCCACCGGCCGCCTCATGTCGTCGATCATGAGCGATATCGAGAAGATCCAGGTCGCGGTTTCGCACATCCTCGCCGATTGGCTCCGCCAGACGTTCACCGCCTTGGGACTGCTCTACGTGGTCTTCCAGACCGACTGGAAACTCGCCGCCGCCAGCATCACGCTGCTGCCGTGCGTGCTGATTCCCACCGCGCGGCTCGGCAAGCGGATCCGGCGCAGCACGCGGACCGCGCAGGACGAAGCCGGCGACCTCAACCAGATCCTGCAGGAGACGTTGAGCGGCCACCTGATCGTGAAGTCGTTCGTCGCGGAAGGGCACGAAGCGGCGCGGTTCGGCGCGGCGGCCACGCGGCTGAAGACCGCCAACCTTCGATATGTGGCGCAACAGGCGGTGGCGTCGCCGCTGATCGAACTGATGGGGGCGGTCACCATCGTGGGCCTGCTCGCCTACGCACGGTCGCGCATCGAGACGGGCGCGATGACAGCCGGCGAGTTCACCTCGTTCATCGCCGCGCTGTTGATGCTGTACGAGCCCGTCAAGCGGCTGACCGGAATCTTCAACATCTTTCAACAGGCGCTGGGCGCGTCGCAGAAGGTGTTCGAATACTTGGACAGGAAGGCGCGGGTCGCCAACGCGCCGGGCGCGGCCGCGATGCCGCCGTTCCGCGAATCGGTGCGGTTCGAGAACGTGTCGTTCTCCTACCCGAACGCGCCCGGCGGTTTCTCCCTGCGCGGCATCGATATCGAAGTGCGGGCGGGCGAAGTGATCGCCCTGGTGGGACCGTCGGGTTCGGGCAAGTCCACGTTGGCGAACCTGCTTCCGCGATTCCACGATGTCGAAGCGGGCCGTGTGGCGATCGACGGCCGCGATATCCGCGAGTTCACGCTCGACAGTCTGCGGCGGAACATCGCGATCGTGGCGCAGGACACGTTCCTGTTCAACGAGACGGTGGAGAGCAACCTTCGCTACGGGCGCCGTTCGGCGACCCGGGAGGAAGTGGAGCGCGCCGCTCGCAACGCGCTGGCCGACGAATTCATCCGGCAGTTGCCGCAAGGCTACGACACGGTGGTTGGCGAGCGGGGCGCCAAGTTGAGCGGGGGGCAGCGGCAGCGGCTT
>SYLY01000322.1 GCA_005808475.1 Acidobacteriota bacterium | reverse complement strand
GAGCAGCAGGATATCGGGGTGGCCCATCAGCGCTTCGGCGATGGCCAGGCGTTTCCGCCAACCGCCCGATAGCGCCGACGCGGCCTGCAGCGGCAGCGTGAAGCCGCATTGTCCGAGCGTAGCGGCCACGCGGCCCTCGCGATCGTCGTCATTGTCGCAAGCGGCCTCGAGCACGGCGCGAACGGTGAGTCCGGGAACGAACACGGAATCTTGCGGAACGTAGCGGAGACGCGTCATCTTGCGCAAGGAGCACTCGCCCGAATCCGGCGTGTCCATGCCGGCGAGGATGCGCAGCAACGACGATTTGCCGCTCCCGTTCGGGCCGATGACGCCCAGGCGGTCGCCCTCGCGAATCGCGAGCGAGATCCCGTCGAACACCGGCAAGGCCCCGTACGATTTGGAGACGGACTGGCAGTTGAGAAGTAGAACGCCCAATCGCTACGCCACGATCTCTTTGATGACGTTGCCGCTCACGTCGGTGAGCCGCATCTCGCGGCCGAGGTGAGGATAAGTGAGCCGCTCGTGATCGAGGCCGAGTAAGTGCAGCACGGTGGCGTGCAGGTCGTTGACCGCGCGCTTGTTTTCCTGCGCGCGGTAGCCGAACTCGTCGGTGGATCCGAACACGGGTCCCGCCTTGACGCCGCCGCCCGCCATCCACACCGTAAAGGCGTCCGGGTTGTGGTCGCGGCCGTCCATGCGCTGCGAGATGGGCATGCGCCCGAACTCACCGTGCCACAGGATCAGCGTCGAGTCGAGCAGGCCACGGCGTTTCAAGTCGGCGATCAGCGCGGCGAGCGGTTTGTCTGTCTCGCCGCAGTGGGTCTCGTGATTCCACTTGATGTCCCAATGCGCGTCCCACGATTCCTGGAAATTGCCGCCGCCCGAAAAGATCTGCACGAAGCGGACTCCGCGTTCCACCAGACGCGCGGCCATCAACGCCTGGCGGCCGAAATAGCGCGTTCGCTCCTCGTCGAGCCCGTACAGCTTGCGCGTCTCTTCGGATTCGCGATTCAGGTCCACGGCCTCGGTGGCGTGCGTCTGCATGCGGTAGGCGAGTTCGTAGGCGGCCACTCGCGCCGATAGTTCGGTGTCGAACGGGTTGCGCTTGCGATGATCCTCGTTCATCGCGCCCAGATAGTCGAGCCACTTACGTTGGCGCTCGCCTTGGACTTCCTTGGGAGGAGTCAGGTCCACGATCGGATCGCCGGCGGCGCGGAAGGGCGTTCCCTGGAACGCGGCCGGCATGTATCCGTTGCCCCAATTGGGAGCGCCTCCGATGGGGCCGCCGCGCGGATCGGTGAAGACCACGAATCCGGGCAGATTCTCGTTCTCGCTGCCCAGCCCGTAGGTGATCCAGCTTCCCATGCTCGGATGGCCCGCGCCGACAAAGCCGGTGTTCATCTGGTAAAGCGCCGGACCGTGATCGTTGCTGAGCGTGGTCATCGAGCGGATGAACGCGATGTCGTCCACGCGCTTGGCGACGTGCGGGAACAGGTCCGAAACGTCCATGCCGCACTGGCCGTGCTTGGCGAATTTCCACGGCGAGGGCATCAGGCCGCCCGGCGTTCCCTGGGAAACGGTCACGGTTCCCTTGCCTGTCAGCGCCTCGCCCGCGTGCCTGTCGAGCATCGGCTTGGGATCGAAGGTGTCCATCTGGCTCACGCCGCCGTAGCAGAATACGGATATCAAAGCCTTCGCCTTGCCCGAGTGGTGGCTCTTCTTGGGCGCCAGCGGATCGAGCAGCGCGGCGCCGGCCCGCTCGCGTTGCAACATGTCCGCGAAGGCCAGTCCGGCGACGCCGCCGCCTGGGCGGCCGAGCAGATCGCGGCGGGAGAAGTATCGTTGCATCATGGCGTGTAGACGAATTCGTTGAGGTTGAAAAGGGCTTGGCAGAAATCGAGCAGGCCTTTCGGGGTCCGTTCGACGAACGCGGTGGAGCGCTCGAGTTCGGCTTGTGACGGCTGGCGGGCCAACGCGGCTTGGAATGCCATCTCCACCTGCCGCGCCGGATCGGCGCCTTCCTTGCGGAGGCGGTCCGCGAAATGGCTCGCGTGCATGCGAACCATTGCGTTGTTCATGAACAGCAGCGCCTGGGGCGCGGTGACCGACGAGTTCCTCCGCCCGCAGGAGGCGATCATGTCCGGCTGATCGAACGCCTCGAACATCGGATAGCGGATGGTGCGCTTGGAGAAGACATAGAGGCTCCGCCGCCACGTGGAGCGGTCGGTATCGGGCCTGCCGTTCCAGGTGCGCTTGGAGCTCGACTGGAACAGCGCCGGATCGATGTAGGGCAACACGGCGGGGCCGCCCACGGCGAGGTCGAGCGTGCCAGCCGCGGCCATCATGTTGTCGCGGATGGTCTCGATATCCAGGCGCTGCCTGGGCATCCGCCACACCATGCGGTTGGTAGGGTCGATCTTGCGGTTCGCCTCGATGTCGCCGGCTTGCATCCGGTACGCTTCCGACTTCATCATCACGCGATGCATCGCCTTAACGCTCCAGCCCGAGCGGACGAACTCGGCGGCCAGCCAGTCGAGTAGTTCGGGATGAGTGGGCGCTTCGCCCTTGCGCCCGAAGTTGTTCGGCGTGGCGACGATGCCTTCGCCGAAGTGGCGTTGCCAGATCCGGTTCACCATCACGCGGGCGGTGAGCGGATTCTTCGGCGAAGCGAGCCATTCGGCGAAGTTGCGGCGGCGGTAAGTAGTGGTGGCGCCAGGGGGCGGCTCGATCGTGGGCAGCCCATCCACGGCGGCCACGGTGAGGATGCCGGCGTCCATCCGCGATCCCTTGTTTCCGGCGCCGCCGCGATGGAGGAAGTAGGAGGGGATCGGATCGCGGCCCTGTTCGGCCACCGTCATCGCCGACTCGTACGGCTTCGGCCGCTGGCGGTCGAGCTTCCGGATGGCGGCCACCTCGGCGGCATGGGACGCCTTTTCGGCGGCGGACATCCGGGCCACGATCTCGGCCTCTTCGATCTTCATGGTGCGCTCGATTTGGCGCGCGTTCAGCTTCTGTCCCTCGGTTCGCTTCTCCGCGGGGGTGCGCCAAGCTTCGCCCATGTACGGAGCGAGCTTGGCGACGTTCTCTTCGAAGATGGTGTCGCGGTGCGGCTTCTCGATCGCGGCCTTGGTTTTCTTCCGAGGCTCCTGCTGCGCATCGATTCTTCTGGTCTCGTCGTTGTACCGCCGAACGATCTCGGCATCGACCAGCGGAAGGCTGTCACTCTTGGTCGAGAAGAAGACGGCCTGGAGGCGATAGTAGTCCTTCTGCGGGATGGGATCGAACTTGTGGTTGTGGCAGCGCGCGCAACCGGTGGTCATGCCGAGAAACGCCAGCGACGTGGTTTGCACGATGTCGTCCAGTTCGTCGAGGCGCGTCATCTCGTTCTTGATGTTGTTCTCCGGGCCCAGCCGCAGGAAACCGGTGGCGATGAGCGATTCGGGGGATCCGTCCAGTTCGTCGCCCGCGATCTGCTCGCGAATGAAGCGGTCGTAGGGCTTGTCGGAATTGAACGCCTTCACCACGTAGTCGCGATAGCGCCAAGCCGATGGCCGGTCATTGTCATACTCGAAGCCGCCGGAATCGGCAAAGCGGACCAGATCGAGCCAGTGCCGGGCCTGGCGCTCTCCGTAGTGGGGAGATGCGAGCAGGGTTTCTACTAGATTTTCCCATGCTTTGAAAGAAGAGTCTTCAAGAAATACTCGAATCTGTTCCGCGGTGGGCGGCAGCCCGAGCAGGTCCAGGTAGGCGCGGCGGACGAGGGTGCGTTTGTCCGCTCGAGGAGAGGGCGTCAATCCGCTCTGGCTCCACGTAGCGCGGAGGAAGGCGTCCACCGGATTTCCCGCCGTGGGCGGCTCGACCCGGGCCACCGCGCGGAAGGCCCAGAAGTTGCGCTCCCCGGCGGTGATGGGGCGCTCTTCCATCGCGGCCATGGCGGCCTTGGCTTCCTGCTCCTTCTGGGTGAGTTGCTGGGCAGGGTATTCGGCGCCGGCCTCGATCCACTTGCGCAGGATGTCGAGATCGCCGTCGTCCAGCTTCTTGCCCGGCGGCATGGCCGGGTTCTGCTGGTGGGTGGCGAACAGATACAGCGAACTGCGCGCGGGATTGGCGGGAGTGATCGAAGGACCGCGTTCGCCGCCGGCCAGCGCCGCCTCGCGCGTGCGGAGGTCGAGCTTGGACATCTTGAGCGCGGCGCCGTGACATCCGAAGCAGTTCTTGCTCAGCACGCCATGGGCAAGCGTGGCCAAGTCTTCGGCGTGGATTGCGGCCGCGGCCAGGAAGATCGCGAAAAGTCTCACTACCCCTGAATTATATCGCCGTTCCCCGGCCGTCCGCCTATTTGCAGACGCCGGAGCAGATGGTTTCGGAGATCTTTGCCGCCGCGCCCAGTTTGTTGGAGTCCGGATTCGGAGTGCGGACGCTCAGCGTTTCGACCACGGTCTTGTCCGGCCCCGGCTTGCGCTCCACGATCTGCTGCTCGCGCAGCTTCGGCGCCCCTTCGGCTCCCGCCGCGCGGCCTGGTTGGGACTTGCCGTAGTGGTCGATCACCTCCACTTCCGATCCGTCGGCGTTTTTGGTCAGCGTGGCGACCTTTTGGGCGGTGAACTCCATCTTTCCGAAGGGGTTGGCGTTGTAGACCGTGGTGTTGCTGACGGTCTGTCCGTTCACCGTCTTGAATTCCTCAATCTCCCGCTCGGCCTGTTCGAACGTCCCGTTGCCGCCCTTGCGATAAACGGTGACATCCTTGTTCCGGTTCTTGTCGTCGCCCTGCGTGACGCTGACGCGCTTCTCGGTGGCCTCGAACGATCCCGAGAGGTTCGGCCGTTCGACGACGGCTTCCGCCCGTTCGGTCAGCCCGGTCTTGACGTTGTCCACCGTGGAGCGTTCGATCAGGGCGAACCGGCCGTTCAGATCGGCCTCGTAGACCGTCTTCCGGATCGACGATCCTCCGCCCGGCTTCTTGTTCTCCTCGATGACCTGCTTTTCGACCGTGCCCGGGTTGCCGCCGCGATCGTACCTTCGCACGATCCGCTCGACGACGCTGCCTTGCGGGCTGGAAGAGATGACGCGCTCCTCCACTTTTTGCAGAGCCATCGGCTTGCCATCGAGCGTAGCCACCATCTCGCCGGACGCCGAGCCCGACGCGCCCTTGACCGACGAGGAACGGCCGTCCAACACTCGCCGCCCGTTCACATCGTAGGAATAGGTGGCCTGGTCCTTCGACGAAGGCTGAGCGCACGCCACGCCGACGATCAAAAGGAGGCTAAGGGACCTCATGACCACCAGAGTAGACGTCCACCGGCGGAGGCGCAATCGGGGAAACACCTTATGTAGAACATGAGGAATTCCGCCGATCTATTCCATCGAGGTGGAATTCATGTTGTCCGGACTGCTCCAGTTCCTGAACTAGGCCCGGCCGGGGCAAGGCGGCCCGGCGCCATCCGGCCGCTTCACCGCGGTGCTTTACAGCCGCGCCGAGGAACCGCCTCTGCTGCGAGACATCGCCGGACAGCCGGAATATCTGGAGGGTCTGGATGGCGCCCGAATCGCCGCGGTGGACGAGGAGTTCAATGTCTTGCCGGCAACCGGCCGGCTCGGTCTGGGCCGGTTTGTCGCCGTCAACCAGGCGGGCATCGTCTGCCTGATCGAGGTCCGTCACTCTCCCCGGTCGGCCACCCACGAGTGGCTCACGCGCAAGGAAGAGGTCGGCTACACGGCGGAGGACTACGCTCTTTGCGCCGCCAGCCGCCATGAGATCACCATCTCCCTAATGACTCCCGTGCCCGCTCCCGGCGCCTGTTCGTGCGTGCTGTTCCAGACGGCGCTGATCGACCGTCTGGCGATCCTCGCCGAGGCGGTCGTCTACGACCACGAAGCGTCGCGCTTCACGTCTCCGGTCCGGCGGCGCGTCCCCGACGCCACTTGGCCGTTGGACGTGCGCGAACACATCGGTTTCCAGGTTGTGGGCGAAGGCAAGGACGTCTGTGTCCGCACGCGGGGGATGGTCAAGTTCGCGTGTGCGGAAGTGCAGGCGGAACGCGTTCCCCGCCAGAACGAGACCATCCAACTGGTGATCGCCGCGCTCTCCGATCTGGCGCAGCAAATGGCCACCGGCGCGCGGCCTTCCGCGCCGGACACGACGGCGGATTTCGAAGAGGAGTTCGTCGAGATCCCGCTGCGGGCCAACTGACGGAACCGCGGGCGACGACGGCGATTCCAGTACCTCGCGCGGCGCCGGGCTGAGGGAAATCCCCGGTCGTGCGAGTCGACGCACTTGACGCAAGCGCATAAACTATAGTTAACTTATAGTTCGTTATCCGCGTTATGTCCGGCCTTCCGTCGCTTCCCGAAGTTCACGCCTCCGTCCCTACCGGAGGCCGTTCCGCCTGGCGCCGCTGGCTCGCCTTCGCCGGACCCGCCTACCTGGTCAGCGTCGGATACATGGACTCGGGCAACTGGGCCACCGATCTGGAAGGGGGCGCGCGCTTCGGCTACGGATTGCTGTGGGTGCTGGTCGTATCGAACGCCATGGCGATCCTGCTGCAGACCCTGAGCGCTCGTCTGGGGATCGTCGGCGGCCGCGACCTCGCCCAGGCCTGCCGGGAGGCTTATCCGCGCCCGGTCGCCTACACATTGTGGATGCTGTGCGAGGTCGCAATCGCCGCCTGCGACCTGGCGGAACTGCTGGGAGCCGCCATCGCGCTGCACCTGTTGTTCAAAATTCCGCTGCTGACCGGGGTGCTGCTCACCGCGTTCGACACGCTGCTGGTGCTCTGGCTCGGCCGCTTTGGCATTCGCTGGATCGAGGCGCTGATCCTGGCGCTGGTGGCCACCATCGGCGCCTGCTTCCTGGTCGAGATTCTGCTCGCCCGCCCGTCGATGACGGAGATGGCGACCGGTCTGATCCCCCGCCTGAACGGGGAGAGCCTCTACGTCGCCATCGGCATTCTGGGAGCCACGGTGATG
>SYLY01000321.1 GCA_005808475.1 Acidobacteriota bacterium | reverse complement strand
TCGGCGACCAGATCCACCTCGACGGAGAAGACGCTCGTGCGGTTGGGGAACACGATCCGCGCCAGGTAGTTGCTGAACGGATCCTGCTGCCAATTGATGAAGTGCTCGCGGGGCTCGATGCGGAGCGAATAGCTCTCGACGCGGGTGCGGCAGTGCGGCGCGGGCCGCAGGCGCACGATTTGCGGGGACAGCGTCACCACACGGTCGTACCGGTAGACCGTTTTGTGGTGGATCGCCGCTCGTATCGGCATGGGTTCAGGTTAGCGTATCCGGTAGAGTCTCCATGCGTCGGCGAGGCTCGCGCCGCGGAAGCGGATGGTGCGGTCGTCGACGACTTCGGCGCCCTGTCGCATGCCGGCGTCGGGCGGCAGCGAACTCCGGGTGGTGTATTCGATTTCGAGCGTCACAGGTCCAGCCTGGACGTAGGGCTTGATCTGGCCGAGCCGCCCCATGGCGCGGCGCGCCCCTTCGCGGATCATCTCGCGCGACCGCTCGGCGGAGACGGTGAGGCAGGTGTACCGGCCGAGCCCCTCCTTCACGGAGGCGAATTCGGCGTCCGGAACCAGCGCGCGGAGTTCGTCGACCGCCGCCTGATCGCCGGAGAGGAAGATGACGGGTGTGCCGTGGGAGCCGGCCATCGCGGTCCAGATTCCGATCTCGCCGACGGGCTTTCCGTTGACCTTCATGTACTGGATGCCGAGGGAAGAGAAGCTGTGCCCCATGATGGAGTTCCTGACGTTGCCCATGGCGTGCTGGCCGACGAAGGCGACGGCGGAGTACCGGCGTTCGAGGGTGCCGGAGTAGCCGAGGGCGCCCATGAGGAGCTTCGCCTTGGGATGGATGGTCATGGCGGAGAGGGTCTGGGAGCCGTCGTGGCCATCCCAGACGACGACCTCGTCCGCACCACCGTCGAGGAATCCCTGGACGGCGGCATTGGCTTCGCCGGTGAGGAGCGGGCGGAGTTCGGGGTGGTTGGGATCGGTCTGGTCCTGGCGGCAGATTCCGGCGACGCCTTCGCCGTCGGTGATGATGAGGACACGCCTGGTCTGGGCGGAGGCGGCCAGGGCGAGGAGGAGGATGGGGATGGGGATGAATCGGGCCATCCTGGCATGTTATACCGGCGCGACGTCTCCGGTGGTGGGATCGACGTTGAAGGCAGCGTGCCGCTGCCATTTTTTGTCCCGAATCGCCCCATCGAACTCCCCCACTGCCGCTTCGATGAGTTTCTTCGACGGCAGATCGGGTGTCAAACTCGCAAGCTCCGCGAGAACGCGTCGTGAGGAAGTGAACGAATGCTCCACCGTGGCCGACTCTAGGAACTTCTCCCAGGCTTCACGGGCGGCTGCCTCGTCTCCCAGAACGAGCCGCAGGGTCAACAGGTCGGCGAGCGCCCAGGGATCACCGCGCCGGGGTCCGAGCGTTTGATTGCGAACGACGATGGCGGCATCCTTGATCGCAGATGCGAGCGTGACTCCACCAACAGCTTGGTCGAGGCTCGTGGAGATCTGTAGACGCACGAGGAGCCTGTTGACCAAATTGTACGAATTCGCGACTTTGAGCCGCGAGTCGGATTCGATCTTGTAGCCCTGGTCGTAACTGTCTCGAGCCTCGGCCAGACGGCCTTGCTCCCTCTGGACGCCCCCAAGCGAACCCCAGCAATCGGCCAACTCGAGCGCCGCGCGGCGCTCCATGATGCTGAGCGATTCGGGCGGAGTGGACTTGACGAGGCGCTTCAGCCCCTTGATCGCTTCCCCGAGAGTCCCTGACGCTGCGTCGAGATCGCCGGCTCTCCTGCTAAGTCTCGCCCGGTTCTTCAGGGCGCGCGCAAGAGCCAGCGGATCGGTGGGGGCAGCCCGTTTGGAGCCGATTTTCCCGGTGATTTGCGCCTTTAGCTGAGCTTCGTCGTCGTCTAGCCGGAGGAGAAGCTCGTCTCCGACCTTGATCAGGATCTCTTCGCTGGAGCCTCGATTGGCCAAATAGTGCCAAGCCGCGACGTAGCGATCGTTGGCCGCCCTCTCCGCCTCCTCCGCGACTCGCGGCGCGGCGCCGAACAATATTGGCGGGGGATTCAGTGGGTCGGGTAGCAGTTCATCCGCCGACGCGCTCAACATCTCGACCGCGCCGTCGAAAGAGGGGTCGACCGCCAAATCGACGTTCTTGGATGCAGCGTTGAACGTGACGTGGGGATCCGGAGGCCCGAACAGATCGAGAGGAGCCGAACCCCTATAGTGCTCGAGCATGTTCTTGATTCCCAAAAACTGCTGCTCGGGTCTCATCCCGTTGTAAACCAACGGCGAAAAGAACCGCCGAAGCAGTTCACGTTGTGCGTACGGCGTGCCGCACGCGCTCGAAATGGGTCTGCCTGTGTCGATCAGACATGCGGTCCGTTGGTCGGAGGACGCGAGTCTAATGCCGAACTCGAACATGACGTTGGCCCGCCACTCCGTCCAATCCACGACGCACAGGAACGAACGGCGGATGGCGCCGTAGAGCCGCGCGGCCACGAGCCTTGGCGAGGCCACTTCGGCGACCGTGTGTACCTGCGCGGAAATGCCGGCGGCGCGGACAACCTCTTCGAGTCTGCCACGAATATTGCCATTGAACTTCTCGACGTAGCTCTTCTCGAACGGGCACAACACCAGTACGTGGCCGTCATCGACTTTGGACTCAGAGGCGCTACGCGACCGGAGTTCGAAATAGCCCGGCAAGTCGGAATAGTGCCGGTCCGTGCTGTCGTCGATCGCCGCGAGGATGGACTCGAACAAAGGATTGGCAGGGTCCGCTCGAGTTGGGGTAAGGATTTCGGGAGGAGCGAAGATTGAAACCGTGTTGATCTCACGAAGGTTGAATGGCATCTCCATCCAGTGGTCGATCCCCCCGGATTGCCGCGTCACCGCAATGGTCACGCCTCGTCTTACGGCGGAGCGAACACCGAGGAGGATCATCACGGCTGCCTCGAACTTCGTAATATCGACGATCAGCAGGGGCGCCGAGCAGAGCAATCCAATCATCTCTTCGTATGTTCGGAAATCGGTGAAGGCGCGCGACGCTGAGCGGTAGATCGGGTTTGAGTACACAGCCCCGCCTCTACGTTTCATCTCTTCCGCGCAGCGGGCGACGGCCCTGTCAACGGCGCTCCGAAAATTAGCGTCTGCTTCGGTGGCAGCGTCTCCGTGGAGGACAACGCAGTCAGCCTCGCCCGCCGGTCGTTTTGTGGCCGCAGTCCAACCGGCGGGTCTGGCGTGAAAGGCGCGGATGCGGTTGAGGTCTTGATCGGTCCATGCCGGCAGCCTTGTTCGATCGTCCGAGGGGTCGTGCCGCTCGAGCCAACTCTTCCACCGGGTCGACAGTTCGCCAAGGCCACCCTTGATGCGGGAATCGGTTCCGGCGTTCGAGAGCACCGCGTCGAGCGGGTGCTCTCGTGGGCCGTGGCGGATGATGATGTGGTCAAACGTACCTTCGAAGCCGTTCACCGCGTAGCGATCGTCCCGTTGCCGGTTGATATCCTCCATCTCAATGCGGACCTCATGATGCTGAAGCGCTCCAAGATCATGGAGCGCCGTCGAGATCATTCGGTTCAGAAGACTCGCTTTAAGCGTATGCCAAGGGGCTGGTCCGTTCAAAGTTGTCGAATCGGTGGAAAGCCCACCCTTTCTCAACGCTTCGACAAACAAAGGACCGAACTCGTGGTACAGTTCGCCGAAACGATCGCGACCGGCGCTCCGCCGGGACATCTCGATCTCGTCCTGCCCGAGTCCAGACAATCCCAGGACGACATGCTCGTGTCTGAAATCCTGGATCGCGACGCGCATTGCGTCCGTGAGCCCGCCGTCCCCGGTTCCGGACACGAGCCAGCGCTTTGGCCCGCCCCTCGGCTGGCCGTACCAGTTGTCGAGCCAATAGTCTTCCCTGCTCAACGGATCCACATCGACGCCAAATCCTGTCGCGAGTACGACGATGTCCGACTTCAGTACTGTGGACCGCCCTCCGGATTCGCACGTCAGTTCGAATCCGGTCGAAACTATGCCGATCGACTTCAATTCGTGGCAGATCAACGGGCTCACGTTGCCGTATGCAGCGGCAAAGTTGTCCCACTCCACGCGGAATTTAGCCGCGACGTCACCTGCCGGGCCGGCTTCCCAGTTGAAAACGGGGAGGTTTGCACAGGTCTCGTTCGAGCCCTCCTCGGGCCAGTCATAGATATGGGGGTGCACAAAGCGCTTGGAGGATCCGGCCTGGAGCGGAGTCACCTGGCCGCTCTTCTCGACTAATGTAATCCTGGCTCCGGGGACGCTCGATGCTGCCATCTTCGCGGCCGTCACACCCGCCATGCCGCCACCGACGATAGCGACACTGCTGCCCCTCCCTAGCCGCCCCGTTCGAATTAACGCGAAGACCAAATTGAGGGCCCTCACTTGCTGGGAGTAGATTGTCACGTGCCGCGCAAAACTGCCCAGCACGAACAGGTTGGCGCATCTCGGGACCTCGAAGCTATCGAGAATCGATTCAGCCGAAAGCGGCAGCAGCACCGGATCGAGGGGTGGGGACTTCATGAAACTCCAACCATGCTACCCGGAGACAGTTTGGCGCAGTTCGGGTTTACGCCCCGGAACAGCCAACATCGCCGCAAGGTCTTGAACTTGGCGGCGCGCCTTCGCTTGTGCCGCGGGGTCGAGCGACTCGAAATCGACGAGGTCGTCGTGAATCCGGAGAGTGGGGCTGGACTGCGCGCCAGGACGCCAGCCATTGAAGGCGCGTTCCGCGCACCAACTTCGATGTTCCGCCTTCGCCAAGGCGGTTATCAACTCAGGCGTCAAATTCATCACGGCGTGCGGAAAGTCGGCCAAGGGCCGGTCGACATCGTCGAGTTCGAATCCGGCGATCATGAGTTTGACCGGGATATGGTCCGCGACCCTCCTGTTCGCCTCCCGGTACGTGTCTTGCAGTGTCTCCCATGGTTTTCCCGGGTTGTGCTCGAGGTATTTCGCGTGAATCGCCTTGGCGATCTTGTCTCCATCGTCGAACGCGATCTCCGAATCCGCTAGCACTTGGCGCAAGTGGCCGAAAGCGCGCAACGGTTCGCCGAACTGCGCCGCGCCGTTGACCGGCAACTCCCTGTCCCGGAGATGAACCAATATCGGCGGAGTATCGCCGCGCTCGCGAACCAACCGCTGCTGGAGCGTCACCGCCAGAGCCAGGTTACGTTCGCCCGAATCCGACGTCACGAATACGGCCGTAATGGGCCGGCTCCGGTCGAGCAGCGCATCTATGTTTTCTTCCTCGAACCACACATCGACATGCTCAGACCGCACGTGGGGAAAGCTCGCACGGAACCGCGAGGAGGCGGCCGCTGGATTGGCATCCTGCACGACCACGCGAGGCGCGGCCAGACTCCGCGTGTGGCACAAGGTCCCTATGGCCCGAATCAAAGCCTCGGCCGTGTCCGAGTAACCGGCGAGCACCGCGTGGACCCGGTCGTGCCGGTGCAGCTCAGCCCACGCATAGATCGGGAATCGCGCCAACACGTCTCGCGCTGTCAGCGTTGCGATGTTGACGATCCTGGTCCCGTGTCCCATCTCGTAGTCGCCGAGACGAGCCGCGAACGCACAGTCGCGAATATGGACGAACTTGCGCCCGCACTCGGCGGCCTTGGCCAAAGTGATTGTGTCCGCGTCCGAGGGAAGATCGACGAATACTCGCTTGGCTTTGCCGACTCGCGCGGTTTCAAACAGCCTTGCAATGTCGGTAATGGGCGCGTACACCACTGGTACTCCGTGCGAGTGGCAATGATCGCGGTGATCGTCCCCAGGAGCTTGCCCGGCCGCGATTACGGTTTCTTCCCTTCGCCTGAAAAGAGCGGCCACCTCCAACGCCTCCGGTGTGAAGCCGATCACCGCCACGTGGCCCTTGACACAGCGGAGTCGCCAGACGTTCCAAAGACGGTGAAGTCCGGAAAGGAACACCTGCAAGATCGCCGCGAATGCTGCGAGGAACCCCGTCGTGCGGGCTACCAGCAACTGCCAGGGCAACGCGCAGTCCGGCGACATCCGTAAGTTCTCGCCGTCTGGGGCAAACAGCAAAACCAAGCGGTAGACGACCTCGGCCGCGTTTAACTCCCCGCAACGTTCCCCTGCCACGATCAAGCCCCAAACGCCGAAAAACGAAGTAGTCAGGATGAGCGCCGCGCTCGCGACAAGGGGAGCCAAATCCCACTGGAGGGGCGGAACCAGAATGGTAGGTCCCCTTTTCGAAATCGCCATTCCCTACGCCTTGCGCCCGAACTTGTACAGCCGGTGCGCGGTCCGGCCGAGGATCCACTCTTTGTCCTCCGCGGTAAAGAACGGGATCAGTTCCTTCATGATCAGCAATTCGTAGAAGTTAGCATAAACCAGCCGCTTACCACCGTACCGGTCGTACAGACGCCGCAGGAACGGCCAGACATCGCGGAACGGAAGCTGCCGCGTCTTCGACGGATTGTGCAGCGAAGTCCGCACATACACGTTCGGGAACTTCGCCAGATCCAGCAGCGGACCGAACCCTTCGCTGTCCGGCTTGGCGATATCGATCATCGCGATGTGGTCGATCACGATGTTGACCCCCGGGAATCGCTCCGCCATCTTCGCCACCTGACCCACCTGATGCGGAGCCAGAAAGATGTTGAACGTACAGCCGAGCTCCTCCGCTTTCTTCCACAGCGGATAGCACACCGGATCGTCGAACCAGCGCGTCGCCGCGTCATAAATAGGACTCAGCCGCAACCCGATGAAGCCGTCCTCGCGCACCAGCTTCTCGAGCCGCGCCGGATTCTCCTTGTCGCCGGGCGAGTGCAGGCGATGTCCCACCAGCAGGCCGATCGCCGCGAACTTCCCGGGATGCGTCTTCAACACGTGCGCCGGATAGGTGTTGTCGCGCCCGTAGTAGCACACGTGCGAGATCACGACGTGGTCCACGTTGTACGACTTCATGTCGGCCAGAATCTGCTCGCCCGAATAGTCGTACTTGGGCAGACCCGTGGGACACACGGAGAGTTCGGGACGGATGGGGAATCGCGGGTCGTGCGTGACCCAGGCGTGCTCGGCGGCGTTCACCACGGGAGGCGCGGGAGTGGCCGCGAACGCGGCCGGGGCGGCGAGGATCTGTCGGCGGGTCATTTCGGTTCCGCTTCAGCATACAACGGGGCGGACGGGTCCGGCCGTGGTACCGTTGTCCTTTATGCCGGATCGGACGGTATACAGCCTCCTCGAGGAGGCCGTGGAGAAGTTCGGGGACGCTCCCGCGTTGTACCAAGCCGTGGGCGGCCGCGCGGACAAATCGTGGAAAGCCTCGAGTTGGCGCGAGTATCGCGAGGCCGCTCGCGAGATCGCGGCGGGGCTGGTGCAATTAGGGATCGCGGTGGGCGACATGGTGGCGCTTCATTCGGAGACGCGGATCGAGTTCTACCTCGCCGACCTGGGCATCATGACCCGCGGCGCCATCGCCGCCGCGCTCTATACCAGCTATCCGGCCGCCGAGCAGGTAAAGACGCTTCGCAATTGCGAGGCCCGCGCGGTGTTCGTCGAGGATCCCAAGGTGTTGGCGGCGCTGCTTTCCGCCGCCGAGCCGCCGTTGCCGGTGCAGTGGATTCTGCTGACGGGCGAGGCCGAAGGCGCCACGACCCTGGAGGCGCTTCGGGAGTCCGGCCGCGCGGCGATGACCGCCAGTCCGGATCTGTTCGCACGCATTCGCGAGGGAGTGCGGGCGAACGACTATGCCATCCTCTATTTGACCTCCGGCGCCACGGGCGAGCCCAAGATGGGGCTCGTCACCCACGCCGCGATCCTCGCCAACGTTGACATGACTCCTCAGGCGACGCCGCTCTCTCCCGCCGACCGCACCATCGCGTTCCTGCCTTCCGCTCACATCACCCAACGGTTGGCCGTGGAGATGATGCCTCTGAAGATCGGAATGGCGGTCTACTTCTCCGAAGGACTGTCGCGGTTGCCGCACGAGTTGAAGTCGGCGCGCCCCACGTTCTTCGTCGCGCCGCCGCGGGTGTGGGAGCGGCTGTACGCCAGCATCTGCACGGAGATCAAAAAGCGTGGCGCGGTGACCCAGAAGATCTTCCACGGCGCGTTGGGACTGGGCGCCGAGGTGGCGCGGCGGCGCCAGGATGGGCGCGACGTACCCATGTGGATGGCCAAACTGCTCGGATGGGCCGATCGATCCGTATTCGCCAAGATCCGCGAGCGGATGGGCGGCGAACTACGAATGGCCGTGAGCGGAGCCGCGCCGCTCGGCAAGGATCTGGCGGACTTTTTCGCCGCCATCGGCATGCCCATCTACGAGGGCTACGGACTCACCGAGGGCGGCATCGTGGCGTTGAATCCGTTTGGGCGGCCCAAATCAGGCAGTATCGGCAAACCGCTGCCGAATGTCGAGATGAAGCTCGCCGAAGATGGAGAACTGATTTTCCGCTCTCCGGTGGTGTTTGCCGGCTATTACAAATCGCCTGAAGCGACCGCGGCGGTCCTGCGCGATGGCTGGCTTCACACCGGCGACATCGCCGAATTCGACGCGGACGGGTACATCTTCATTACCGGACGAAAGAAAGAAGTGCTGGTGTCGTCCAACGGAAAGAAGATCTACCCGGCTCTGATCGAAACGCAGTTCAAGATGGAGCCGCTGTTCCATCAGGTATTGCTTCTCGGCGACAAGCAGCCCTATGTCGCGGCGATGTTCACGCTGAATCCCGCCGCGGCGGAGCAACTGAAAGGGATGGACGAGTTCAAAGGCCGGCCGATGACCGAGATCGCCGCCGCGCCGCCGGTGCGAGCCGAAGTGAAGCGCATCGTCACGCGCATCAACAAGCAACTCGCCCCATTCGAACAGATCCGGAAGCATCACATTCTCGATCGCGACTTCACGATCGAGGACGGAGAATTGACGCCCACCATGAAGGTGCGGCGCGCCCGGGTGATCGAAAATCACCGTAAGATCGTGGCCGAATTGTTCATGATCCGGGAAGATTAAACACTACCGACAACAGGAGGAGACGTGCCGGAGGCGCAACAACTTTGGGAGAATCCCGTCAAGAAGCAGTTGAAGGAGGGCAAGCCGGTCATCGGCGCGACGATCACCGTCGCCAGCCCCGATGTCGCGGCGCACGCGGCCAACATGGGGTTCGACTTTCTTTGGATCGAGATGGAGCACAGCCCCATCACGCTCGAGACGGCGAGATCGATGGTGCTCGCCACGCGTGGATTGAAGGCCGTGCCCTTCATCCGCGTTCCGGTCAACGAGTTGTGGACCGCCAAGCGCGCGCTGGACGCTGGCGCGCTGGGCGTCATGTTCCCGTTCACGGGCACGCCGGAACTGGCGCGCCAAGCGGTGGACGCCTGTAAGTACCCACCGCTCGGCCGTCGCGGCGCGGGTCCCGGCTTGGCAAGCTTCCGTTGGCAGGGACCGGAGGATTACTACGACTTCTCCGACCGCAACGCGATGGTCATCACGATCATCGAGGAAAAGCGGGCCATCGAGAAGATCGACGAGATCGCGGCGACGCCAGGCATCGACGTGCTGTTCATCGGTACGAATGACCTCTCCTTTTCCTACGGCCGGCGGGGCGACACCAGCCCGCCCGAAGTTCAGGACGCGATTCGCAAAGTCGTCGAGGCGGGGGCCAGGCACGGAGTTCCGGTCGGCCGGCCGGTGGCGGCGCCCGAACAGATCGAGCAGTACCGGAAGGAAGGTTTCCTCTTCTTCCAGGGACCGAGCGACCTGGTGATGATGTCCGGTGGCGCCAAGCCTCTACTCAACACCCTGGGCAAAAGCGGCATCGATCCGAAGAGGCAGCCGCTCTATTGAAGGTGCGCACATGGCCAAGAAACTGCTGCTGCCCGTCGTCGCTATTCTCGCGATCCTCTGTGGCGAGGTCGCCTACCTTTCGCTCAAGCCACCGAACATGGCGCCTCCCAGCGGCATCAAGGTGGAGCCCACTCCCGAACGGATCGCGCGCGGCGAGTATCTGGTCAACGTCACATCGTCGTGCGGCCACTGTCATTCGGTGACCGACGCGACGAAGTTCGGCGAGCCGGTGGCCGCCGGAGGAGCGTTGAAAGGCCACCTGGTTCCCAAGGAAATGGGCTTACCGGGCGAGTTCAGCGTCCCGAATCTGACGCCGGATCTGGAGACCGGCATCGGCCGCATGACGGACGGCGAGCTGATTCGCGGCATCCGCGAAGGCATCGGAGCCGACGGGCGCGTACTGTTCCCGTTCATGCCGTACACCGAGTTCAAGGAGATGAGCGACGACGACGTGCAGTCCGTGGTGGCCTACCTGCGAAGCGTCCCGCCGGTGAAGAACGCGCTGCCGGTGTCCAGGATCGCGTTTCCGGTGGGCCTGTTCATCAAATCCGTGCCGGAGCCGGTGCGCAACGTTCCGAACCCCGACCGCAACGATGCGGTGAAGTATGGAAAGTACCTCGCCACGATTTCGGGCTGCAAGTTCTGCCATACGCCCGTCGTGCGGGGCTCGCCCGTCGCGGGGCGCGAGTTTTCGGGCGGCCACGAATTCGGCGCGGGTGAGTATCGCGCGGTCAGCTTCAATCTCACGCCGCATCCGGAAACGGGCTTGGGCCGCTGGACCGAAGAGCAGTTCCTGAAGAAGTTCTACGACTACAAAGACTATGCCGCCAACGGGCCGCCGCCGGTCAAGCCGGAGTCGTTCACCGTAATGCCGTGGCTGAACTTCACGCGCCTGACGCCGGAAGACCTGAAGGCGATCTTCGCCTTCCTGAAGACCGTGCCGCCGATCGAGAACGCGGTGGAGACACGGCCGGGCGCGCCGAAGGATAATCGTAAATCATGAGAATCTCGATCCCGGTCCTCCTCTTCGTCTCGCTGGCCCCGGCGGCGGACATCCAGCCCGTGTTTCCAACCAACGCTCCCAAACCGGTCGGACCGTACAGCCCTGGCTTGATGGCCGGCGACTATCTGTACGTGTCGGGCCAAGGCGCGCGGAGGCCGGACAACACCTTCCCGGATTCGAACGAGGAGCGCGTGCGGCAGTGCTTCCGCAACGTCCAGTCGATCGTGGAAGGTGCGGGCCTCACGATGGAACACGTGGTCTACACGCAGGTGTATCTGCACAAGGACATCTCGTACGAACTGATGGGCAAGGTCTGGAACGAGGTGTTTCCGAAGAATCCGCCCGCGCGCGCCACGCTCGGCGTGCATCGCATGCCGACCGAAACCACCGTGGAAATGAGCGCGGTGGCCGTGAAGAACCTGTCGATGAAGAAGGCGGTCGTGCCGCGCGGCTATCCCAAAACCATCAACATCGCGCCGGGCGTGCTCACGCCGGACCGCCTGTACCTGTCGGGATTCCTCGGCCGCGACGTCAGCACCGGCAAGATCCCGGACGATCCGGCCGCGCAGGTACAACTCGCGCTGAACCGCATGAAAGAGGTGCTGACCACGGCCGGGCTCGGCTTCCAGCACGTCGCGTTCGTGAATCCCTATCACACCGATGCGATGCCCCGTCGCGTACTGGACGAGGTGTACGCGAAGCACTTCGAGTTCGGCAATACGCCGGCCCGCGCCACGATCCAGGTGGCCTTCCTGCCGCACGGCGCCAATGTCGAGTTCAGCGGAGTCGCCGTGCGCGACCTCGCCAAGCGGAAGGCCGTCCGCCCGAAGAACATGCCGCCCAGCCCGACTGCCAGCCCGTGCGTGTGGGCCGCGGAAGCATTCTACTGTTCGGCGAAAGCGGGTTTCATCCCCGGCGCCAACGGCGGAATCTTCGCCGACCGCGTGGAGGACCAGGTGCGCCAGACCATGCGGAATCTGCTCGACGGGCTCGAGGAGGCCGGGCTCGACTTCTCGCGCGTCGTCGTGAGCAACGTGTACCTGGACAATCTGGACGAGTTCCCCAAAATGAACGGAGTCTACGCGAAGTATTTCAAGGCTTCGCCGCCGACGCGCACCACGGTGTCTCCGCTCGCGCCGGTGGAACGGAAGCGCGGCGCCAACGACTCGTTCCCCAAGCTCGAGGAGATCTCCATCGTGGCGGTGAAGTGATGACGGCGCGCCGGGAGTTTCTAGCGGCGGCTTTGGCGGCTCCGTTGGCCGCCGCCCGCAAGCCGTACTCGCTCGATCACGCCGCGGTGGTGGACGGCGTGGCGCTCGCCCACACCGCGCAGTTCGCGTCCGGATCCGTCGACGACGCACTGTCGCAAGTGGACAAAGCGCTGAAAGGGGGAGGTTCGTCGCTCGATCGCGCCGTCAAGCTCCATTTCGCCATGGCGTCGGACGACATCGCGGCCGAGGCCGCCGAGGCTTTGAAGCGCCGCTATGCCAAGCGCGAGTTGAAACCCGCGGTGACGCTGGTGACGGGCGCCCTGCCACGCGCCGGACAAACGGTGGCCATCGACGCCGTGGGCGTGACATCGAAGGCGCGCATGCGCGATGCAGCGGTGGGAGTGCTCCCCGCGGGCGGACGCACTTATGTTTCGGGGCAGTCGGCGAACGGTACGATCCCCGAGGCCACGCGCGCCACGATGGAGAAGCTTCATCAGGCGCTGAAGCACCAGGGGCTCGACTGGAAGCACGTGGTGCAGGTGAAGACCTTCCTCGATCCCATTCAGGACGCGGCCTCGGTGCGTGGCATGATCGACGGCTATTTCAGCGGCCCGGTTCCCCAGGTGTTCGTCGAGTGGACCTCGCGCGGCAAGATCGAAATCGAACTCATTGCGGAGGCGCCCACCGCGAAAGAGGCGATCGAGTATCTGACCCCGCCGGGCGAGACCGCGTCGCCCGTGTTTGCGCGGATCGCACGGGTGGCGCATCCCACAACGATTTTCGTGAGCGGGCTCCACGGCGCCACTCCCGGCGATGGCGCCCGCCAGATCCACGATATCTTCGCGACGTTGAAGAACACGGTGGGCGCGGCCGGCGGCGATCTGGCGCACTTGGCCAAGGCCACCTACTACGTGGGCGACGATACGGTGAGCCGCCAGTTGAACGAGATCCGCCCTTCCTATTACGACCCGAAGCGCCCGCCCGCCGCCTCCAAGGCGCCGGTTCGCGGCGTAGGCCGCAAGGGGATGACGATCACGCTCGACATGATCGCCGTCCCTGCCCGGTAGGGGCTACCGAAGAAGATCTTCCAGTTGGATCTTGGCGTCCGTCTTGGCGTCCCTGTACTTCACGATCACCGGAGTGTAGAGCGACAGCCCCCACTCCTTGCCCTTGCCGTGCGAGATCGCGCGAGAGCCAGCGACCACCACCGCCTCCTCGGGAATCACCAGCGGACCATCCTCCGTCGCCGCGTGCACCACGCCGCGCACGATGTCGTAGACGGGCGTCGAGCGGTTGAGGATTACGCCCGATCCGAGCACCGCGCGCCGCTTCACGATCGCGCCTTCATACACGCCGCAGTTGCCGCCGATCAGCACCTCGTCTTCCACGATCACCGGCATCGCGCCCACCGGCTCGAGCACGCCGCCGATCTGAGCGGCCGCCGAGATGTGGCAACGCTGTCCGATCTGCGCGCAGCTTCCGATGAGCGCATGCGAGTCGACCATCGTGCCGTCGCCCACCCACGCGCCCACGTTGATGTACATCGGAGGCATGCAGGTGACGCCTTTGCCCAGAAAGCAGCCGTCGCGAATGCTCGATCCACCGGGTACGATGCGGACGCCGCTATCGGCCGTCATCTGGCGCACCGGATAGGTGGCCTTGTCGAACATCGGCTGGCGCTGCGCATCGACCGACATGTCGACGATCGCGCCCATGCGAAATCCGAGCAGGATGCCTTTCTTCACCCAGGCGTTCACGCGCC
Source organism: Acidobacteriota bacterium (assembly GCA_005808475.1). Classification (GTDB taxonomy): domain Bacteria; phylum Acidobacteriota; class Terriglobia; order Bryobacterales; family Bryobacteraceae; genus SYLY01. The sequence goes on along the minus strand of SYLY01000321.1, from coordinate 16,424 downwards.
AGCCGGTGGCCGAGCCGGCATCGGGTTCCGCCGAGCGGATCTGGCCGGCGTTGAGCGCGGCTTTGAATCGCGCGAACAGCCCGAAGTGCTCTTCGCCATACTGGGCCGGCTTGTTGTCGAAAAGGGATTCGATGGCCTGTTGCATTATTCAGAGACCAGTCCGCAATCCACCAGCGTCCGCCGAATCGTGGCTTCGCTCGACGCCGATGGGGGAACCAGCGGCAGCCGCCAGTATGGCTTCAGCAGCCCCATCATCGCCATGGCCGCTTTCACCGGGATCGGATTCGACTCCACGAAGTTGACGTTCATCAGCGGCAGGAACTTCCTTTGAATGGCGCGCGCCGCGGGATAGTCGCCATTGGCGCACGCGCGGGCGAGTTGCGTCATCTCCGCGGGAATCTCGTTGGAGACCACTGAAATGATCCCGCGTCCGCCGAGCCCCATCAGCGCGATGGTGATCGAGTCGTCGCCGGAGAGCACGTTGAAGCTCTCCGGAACCTCGTGCAGCACGTTCGCCATTTGCGAGATATTGCCCGACGCTTCCTTCACGCCCACGATGTTCGCGATCCCAGCCAGCCGCTTCAACGTGCCGGGTTCGACGTTCACTCCGGTTCGTCCCGCCACGCTATACACCACGATCGGCGTCTTCTTCACCGCGGCCGCGATCGCCTTGTAGTGCTGATAGAGGCCTTCCTGCGTGGGCTTGGTGTACTAGGGCGTCACCGACAGCAGTCCGTCCGCGCCCAGGGCCACCAGTTCCTTCGCCAGCGCGATCACCCCGGCGGTGTTGTAGCCGCCCGCGCCCGCAAGCACGGGAACCTTGCCCTTGGCCTCTTCGAGCGTCAACTCCACCACGCGCAGATGCTCGGCCCGTTCGAGCGTGGGACTTTCGCCGGTGGTCCCGCAAGGCACCAGGAAGTCGATCCCCGCCTGGATCTGCCGCCTGACCAGCTTCCGCAGCGTGGGCTCGTCGAGCTTGCCGTTCTTCTGAAACGGCGTCACGAGAGCCGTTCCGCAACCTACGAACATTTCGCGCCTCCAAACAAAACTTCGGTGAAATGATGTACGCCTTTTTTGTCCGCCACCCATTGCGCGGCCTTCAGCGCGCCGCGGGCGAACCCCTCGCGGCTCCGCGCGGCATGGCGCAGCGTGATCGTGTCGGCGGCGGAGTCGAACCCGATCTCGTGCGTGCCGGGATGCGAGCCAGCGCGGTTGGAGCTTTCGCTCACCGGCCTCGAGTATCCCGCGCCGCGCATCGCCGCCACCAGTTGCAGCAGCGTGCCGGAAGGGGCGTCCTTCTTCGCGCTGTGATGAATTTCCCACGCCCACGCCTCGTACGATTCCTCGTCCTTCAGCAGCCGCGCCGCTTCCTCGGCCAGCCGCTGAAACACGTTGACGCCGATCGAGAAGTTGGCGCTGTACACGAGCGCCGAGCCGTGCTCGTCCACGGCCGCCCGCGCGCGGTCGAGATCCTTCAGCCAGCCCGTGGTTCCGCACACGGTGGGAACTCGCAGCGCGGCTAGCCGTTCGATGTTGCCCACCGCGGTCTCGGGCGTGGAGAATTCGATGGCCACGCCGGGGCGCGCCGCCGTCAACTCGGCCGCGTCCCACCCGATATCGAGCGCCGCGCAGACCTCGAAGCCGTATTGCGGCGCCAGCCCCGCGATCATCTTTCCCATTTTTCCGTAGCCGACGATGGCGAGTCTCATGAAGGGGTTTCGAAAACCTCGGGATCGAGCGTGGCGAAGAACTCGCGGTGCAGCAGTTCCACCGCTCCGGCGAGATCCTTACCGTTTACCACAAAGCTGAGGTTCAACGAGGACGCGCCGTGGCTCACCATGCGTACGTTGATGCCGGCGATCGACTGGAACACCCGCGCGCCGATGCCGGGAGTGGTCGCGATGTTCTCGCCCACCATGCAGACGATCGCTTGGCCGGATTCCACCGTGACATCGGCGATCTGGCTCAATTCGGCGGCCACCGCGTCGAGATTCCTCGTGTTGTCGATGGTGACCGACACGCTGACCTCGGAGGTGGCGATCAGATCCACCGGAGTCTCGTGGCGTTCGAACGCCTCGAAGATGCGGCGCAGGAAGCCGTACGCCATCAGCATGCGCATCGACCGGATGTGCACCAGAGTGATGTCCGGCTTGCATGCGATGGACTTGAACGTGTTCGAGCACGGGACGCCTTCGGCGACGATGCGCGTTCCGCCGGCGTCCGGGCGCCGGGAATTGAGAATCGATACCGGGATATTCTTCTCGATAGCCGGCGCGACCGTGGATGGATGGAGCACCTTCGCCCCGAAGTAGGCGAGTTCGGCCGCCTCGGCGAACGAGATCGTCTTGACGCGATGGCCGCCGGCCAGTATGCGCGGATCGCAGGTGAGCATGCCGTCGACATCGGTCCAGATCTGGATCTCTTCCGCGCCGATGCCCGCGCCCACGATCGACGCCGAAAAGTCGGACCCGCCGCGGCCGAGCGTCGAGGTGACGCCCGCTCGCGTGGATCCGATAAAGCCGCCCATCACCGCCACCCGGCCCGCCGCGAGCTGTTCGAGTTTCGCCAGCCTGTCGTACGTCTCGGCGTAGAGCGGGGCCGCTTGCGAGTGCCGTTCGTCGGTGACGATATAGTCCCGCGCGTCGGCGTGAACCGCGTCGATGCCGTGCCGCTGGAACAACTCGGCGACGACCAGGCTCGAAATGCGTTCCCCGTAAGCCGAGATCGCATCCACCGACCGCGGCGTCAACTCGCCGAGCACGGCGAGCCCATTGACCAGATCCGACAGTTCGCGGAAATGCGCTTCCACCTGGCCGTTGGCGGACGCTCCCTCGGCGAGCGTGTACTTCTCGAGATCGCGCAGTTGCAACCTCGCGGCGGCGCGATCGCCGGAAACGGCCGCGTGGGCGATCGCGAGCAGGCGGTTGGTGGTCTTGCCCATCGCCGAAACCACGACGACGGGCTTGCGGTGCAGGCGCGCGCCAACGATCGACGCGACCCGCGCGATGGCGGAGGCGGACTCGACGGACGAGCCGCCGAACTTCATCACGATCATGGCTTAGCCGAGCAGTCCTTCCGACTCCATCAGCTCCGCGTTGAGCACCGCCGCTCCGGCCGCGCCCCGAATGGTGTTGTGGCCCAGGCAGAGAAACTTGTAGCCGAGCACGGGGCACTTGCGGAGCCGGCCGACGAACACGGCCATGCCGTTCTCGCGCTCGACGTCGCGGCGGGGCTGCGGGCGGTCGCGATCGGTCATGTAGATCAGCGGCCGCGGCGGCGCGCTGGGAAGATTCCGCAGTTGGGGAAGACCGCGAAAGCCGTCGATCGCGGCGATCAGGTCGGCCTCGGACGGCGCCGCGGAAAGATCGACGCTCACCGCCTCGGTATGGCCGTCGACGACCGGCACGCGGTTGCAGTGGGCCGAGACGCCCATGGGATGCGGCTGGAACGCGCCCTGCGCGAACTCGCCGAGGATCTTCTGCGTCTCGCTCTCCATCTTCTCTTCTTCGTTTCCGATGTAGGGCACGACGTTCGCCGTGATGTCCATCGACGGCACTCCCGGATAGCCGGCGCCGGAAATCGCCTGCATGGTGGTGACCACGGTGTTCCGGATGCCGAACGGCTTCAATGCGGCGAGCGCCAGCGTTAGCACGATGGTGGAGCAGTTGGGATTGGTGACGATCTGCCCGCTCCAGCCGCGGTTCGCCTTTTGGATCGCGAGCGACGCCAGATGCTCCGCGTTGACCTCCGGCACCAACAGCGGGACGTCGGCCTCCATCCGGTGATTTCGAGAATTCGATACCACCGTGTGGCCCGCCTGCGCGAACGCGCGTTCGATTTCGGTGGCGACGGAAGCGTCCATCGCGGAAAAGACCAGCTTCGGAGCGTTGCCCGGCTTGCATTCCTCGACGGCCAGGTCCGCCACGCTCGCCGGCATCGCGCCATCCAGGCGCCACGCGGTTGCGTCGCGGTACTTCTTTCCGGCCGAGCGGTCGCTGGCGCCTACCCACGCGATTTTGAATCGCGCATGACGGGCGAGGAACCTGATGAAATGCTGGCCCACCATGCCGGTGGCGCCGAGAACTCCGACTTCAATAGGGGACTGCATACACTCCTTGCGTGGTTGTTCGTTACACGAGCAGGCTCGTCACCAGATGCTCGTAAATGTCGACGGCTTCGACGAGTTCTTTTTTCGGCACTCGTTCCTCGAGCGTGTGCGCGACATGGATGGTTCCGGGGCCGATCAGCAGCGGCTTGCCCCACGCTCCGCCGAACGCGGGGATGTCGGTGGTGTAGGCCACCACCGTCGTCTCGATCCCCGGAACCGATTCGAGCAGAATCGCCGGGATGCACAGCACTTCGCGGCACTCGACGCGGCCGGCGCAAGCCTTCTCGATGGCCGCCCGCGTTTCCGAGGGGTCGCACACCAGGCGGATCATGATCTCGGCTTTCGCTTCGTCCGGGATCACGTTGGGAGCGTGGCCCGATTTCAAGGTCCCGATGTTGAGGGTGCTGGGACCGAGGATCGCGTCGTCCGGCAGCGGAACGCGGCGGATGTCCTCGATCGTGTCGAGCAGCTTGAGCAGCGCCGAGTCGCCGAGTTCCGGATACGCCGAGTGCGCCGACCGGCCCCGCGCGGTGAGTTCGTAGCGCAGAGCGCCCTTGCTGCCGAGCGCCAGGCGGTTGCTGGTCGGCTCGCCATTGATCAGGAAGCGCGAGCCGCGGGGATGCTTGGCCGCCTCGTACGCGCCGGCCGAATTCCGTTCTTCGCCCACCACGAACAGCAGCGCGAAGTTGCGCGTGCCCGCGTTCAGCAGCCGCTCGGCGGCGAAGATCATCGCCGCGATGATGCCCTTCACGTCGCACGCGCCGCGGCCCCAGACGTTGTCGTCGTCTTCCCGCGAGGGAATGAAGGGCGGCACCGTGTCCTGATGCGTGGAGAGCGTGACGGCCGGATCGCCGAACGTGCACAGCACGTTGAAGCGCCGGTCCTCGATGGGCATTCGCTCCACCTTGCCGCCGTGGCGGCGCGCCAAGTCTCCGAGGTGGCTCTCGAGGAAGAGCCCCACTTCGTATTCGTTCGGCGTGGTCGACTCGATGTCGATGAGGCGGCGTGTCAGTTCGAAGATGGTCATGGCGGCGAGGATACCAGGACCGGAAGAGACCGCGCGGAGGGCGGACAAGCGCATGGCGCCGGAGCCGCATCTCGGATAGCGCTCCACCCGGCCGCTGGCTGCGGCCGAGTGACAGTAAGCCGGAATTAACCGGACTCACCAACCTCGCGCGCCGTTCGTCTCGCGCGGGATTTCGGCGGCAGACCCCTTTCGCCGGATGTCCGGGACTCGCCGGTACATCGCATCCGGGTACTGATGACTACCGCACCTCTTCCGGGAAACCTTCAGCTTATCGCGCCGCCGCCCTGGAAGTCAATTTCGCCGCGAGGTAACGGAGCTCGTCGCCTTCCTGGCGCGCGAGGTTTTCCAACCGGCCGTAGTCGCCGGCAAGCAGGCAGAGCTGCTCCAGTGGCGGGCAGTTGAGATACGTCCGGTCGGCGTCCTTGCAGTAGGTCTCGTAGCACGCCACCGCGTCCGCGTGGCGTCCCAGGCGCACGAGCATCTTGACCACGATCTGCGCGGGGTAGGTGCCGGTCTGCTCCCAGTCGTAGGAGGCGAGCTTGGCGTTGAAGTGAGTGGCGCAGCCGCCGGCGTCCTCGCCGAGGATCGCGCGGAGGAAGATGGCGTGATCGGCGTACAGGTCCTCGAAAGGCGCGTCGCCTTTGTATTGGAGCTCGGGCGCGAGGCGGCGGCCGTATTCGGTCAACTCGAGCGCCAGGCCCAGAACGGCCGGGTCGGTGGACTCGGGTGCGTAGCGGACGATGGAGCCGAGATGGGAGACATCCACGAAGTAGTCGTAGGGGCCGAACATCCACGGGCGAAGCAGTTCGGGGATGGCGTTGGTGTCCGGCGCGGCGCCTTCGGCGCTTTCGACCGCCCGCTTCAGGCTGGCCGCAAGGTCCCGGTGGAGCGTGCGGACCAGCAGTGCGAGGCAGCCGCCGCGAGTGGCGGTGTCGGGGTACTGGTCGAACAGCGTGATCGCGCGGCAGATGCCGTGGTGGGCGAGAAGCATCTCGAAGCCCTTGCCCGGATGGACCATCTCCTGGAGAGCTACTTCGATTGCCGGTTCGTCGCCGCAATCGATGGGCAGTGCCTCGATGGCGCCGCGCACGGGTCCGGGTTCGCCGATGGCACGGAAGTACGGCCATGCGCGGGCGATTTGGCCCGAATTCAGGAAGAGCGTCCCCGCTTCGCGCGCGGCCTCCACCACCGTGGCGTCATAGGCGGCGCGGGCGTGCTCGGGAGTCCCGTCCGATCCCGACGGGATCAGGGGAAGGCCGAGTTCGTGCCGCCGCTTCATCAGGCGCGCCTCGAAAAGGCGGGCGTGTTCGCCTCGGGAGCGGAACCGCTCGATCAGCGCGTCGAAGGCCGCCGGGCCGCCGACGTCGAGAAGACGGTCGATCGAATCGAAGGACGGCGTGGCTGCGTCGGACATGCAGCGACCATTATCGCCCGAGTCACGAGAACAGCACGCGGAAAAGCGTGAGCCCGAAGTAGCCGAGCAGCCCCATCTCCAGCGCCACGACCACCGAACGCGCCTTCTTGCCGAGGAACTCGAATCGCAGGAGGGCGGCGGCGCACAATCCGGCGAGCACGACGTTGAAGTGGAACACGTCGTCGAAGCTCTGCGAGAACCCGAACAGGAACACGTAGAACACCAGCGGCGTGTTGCTGGTGTCCTCGAACCGGAAGCGGGCGAAAATCTGCCAGCCGACCAGGGCCAGCATGACGAACGTGGTTACGTTGTCGGCGCCATAGCGCACGGATCACCTCAAAAGGCAAACAGCAGACTGGAATATAACGAGTGAGCCCGGTAGCCGGCGGCCCCGAACTCCTCGTTGAAGTGGTAGAACTGATACCCGAGATTCCAGCGTAGCCGATCGTTCAACCGAACGGTGACCCGGCCGAGCGGCGACTGATAGGTCAGCGGGTACGTTTGCGCCAATCGCAGGGCGGGGAGCGCCGATCCCCGCGAACTGGCGCCCGCGGCGGACCGGCCGTCGCCGGTGTCCTGGACCCGCGTGAACCCGAGCGTCAGGTCGACGCGATTGCGCGTGCTCCAGCGAACGCCAACGTTCGTCGTGTGGATGTTGCTGACGTAAACCGACGTCTCGTTTCCCACCAGCCGCGCCGAGGCGAAGTAGGCGATTCCGGTGACAGCGTCGAAATGCAGGTGCGCGAAGCCGGCATCCACCGACAGATTCCGGCGCGGAGTCCACGAGCCGTCCAGCGACTGCGTTCGCGACCGCGCGCTGTGGGTGAACAGGTTGCCTGAATTCACGTTGTAATTGGCGCGGCTCAAGGCCGACACCTGCCAGTCCCGAGTCTTGTATTGGAGCCTGCCGCCGAGAATGTGGTAGTTCTTCGGCGCGATCGGCGTGAAGGGCCGGTCCTGCCGCGCGACCTCGGCGTCCAGCACCAGGCTCAGCGGCTTCATGGGTTGCAGCCGGATGCCTCCGCCGGCCGAGTGCTGCCGGTTGCTCTGCGCGAAGGATTCGCCGAAGGTGTCGTTCTCCACGCGGTCGCCTTGGGTCGATCGGATGCGCCGCGAGGAGAACCGGTACGCACCGAACAGGCCCAGCCATCGCGCCGCCCGCCACGTGGCTTCCGAACTGTTGAGAATCGTGCGGATGCCGAGGTGCTGGAAGCGGAACACTTCGCCGAACTGGCTGGCGTTGTTGATCTCCCGGTAGGTCGAATCGCCGTCCATCCCGATCTGGTGGAACGCCGTATGATTGGTGATCGTGACGCGAGCCGAGGGGAACAGGCTCGCGGTGAGTCCTCCCGAACTCAGCGGACGCCGTCCGCCCCCCGCGACCAGCACCTGGCGGTTCCGGTTCGTGCCCAGACGGTCCGTGCCCGCCGACAGCTCGTCGAACGTGAAGGCGCGGCGTCCGCCGGCGTAGGAGAATCTGGCGTTGATCGAGTAGTTCGACTTGCGGTCGCTCAGCAGGTTGCCGCGCCAGAACGGCGTGGAACCGGTGTAGGGCTCGGTCCGGCGGAAGCTGGTGATCGTGGTGCGATCGGCTGGATTCGCTCCCGGATTGAAGCCGGGAAGGCTCGAGCCGGTGCGCTCTTCGAATTGCTGCCAGCCCCTGGTGACGATGAGCTTGAATCCGGCCGCCGACGCCTCTCCGCCGAGGCGGTAGTCCGTCTGCCTGCGGTCGATATTCGCGAAGAGCGGAAATTCGTCGCCCCTCGAATCGAATAGTTGGATCGACTGGAGGCCGGGACCGGTTTGTGTGTTGCGGCTGAATCCGCCGAAAACCTTGACCCGCGCTTGCGGCAGCAGTGTGAAGTCGTGGTCCTGCCAGTTGCGCGCCGTGTTCAGGAAATGGCCGGCGAGAAGCCCGCCCGGAAGACCCGGATTCAGGTACTCGTTGGCGCGCCAGAATCCGTCGTAGCGGTACCACTTGTTCTTCTGAATCCGGAAGTTCGCGAACCGGTAGGGATCGCCGAATCCCTGGGTGTTGAGGACCACTTCGTCGAAGTACTTCCCGTGGCCATCCTTGGAATGCGCCGTGAAACTGCCGCCCAGCAGACGGACTCCGTTGCCGAAGTTGACATCGCTACGGAACCGGGACTCGTTGCCGCCCACCGAGGTTTGCCGGAGCCCCGTCTCGACCGTTCCGGTGACGTTGTACTCCGCGACCTCCCGGCCTTTGCGAGGCCCCGGTGGATCGATACTCGGCGCTACGGTGGGTTGGCACCATGCCGCCGAGGCCATGAGAAAGAGCGGTGCGGAGTGCTTGATGCTCATCTCCGCTTACCTCAGGAACCTCTGATCGGCGTTCGACCCATGGATGCGCACGTGACACGCCGTACAGTTCTGGTAGCGAGGATCGGCCACATTGTGCGTCCCCGATTGAGTGGGGACTCCGTCGCCTTGGCGTCCGAACCCGGGCGCGCCATTGTGGCACTCGAGGCACAGCGTCATGACGGTGGGCCGCCTCAGAAGTCTCGGATTGGTGGAGCCGTGCGGAGAATGGCAGCTTTCGCAACCGTCCACGCGGACCGCGGCGTGTTCGAATGCGAATGGACCCCGCTTGTCGGTGTGGCACCGAATGCACGCCTGCTCGCCGTCGGCTCCGGCCGATACCATCCGCGGATGCGTCCCCATCCGCCACGAATTCGACTGCGTCCCGTGTGGATTGTGGCAGTCGGTGCAGTTCACCGAGCCTTCGTTGACGCGGTGCTTGAACGGCATGTTGAACTGCGCCCGGACTTGGTTGTGGCAGGAGTAGCAGAGGTTCGTCTGGGTCTTGGCCAAGAGGAACTTCGGCGTCTGCGACTTGTGGATCGAGTGGCAGTTGGAGCACACGACATCCGCGGTGGTGTGAACCGATCGCCGGATTTCGCCGCGGGAGACATCCTTCGTGTGGCATTCCAGGCATGTATCCAAAGCCCGGCGTGGGGTCATCAGTGAGAAGGCTCGCGGGATGGTGGTCTTTCCGCCGCGCGCGTCCACGTGGCCCTTGCCGGGCCCGTGGCAGCCTTCACACCCGGTTTTGGCCGGAACTTCGACTCCGGACGCGATGCTCTTGTAGTGCGGATTCTTATAGAAATTCTGCCAGACGTCGGGATGGCACGCCCGGCAGACGTTGCTGCCAACGTAGCCGCCATCGGCGGCGGACGCCGGAGGACTTGACAGTCCCAATAGCGCCAGCGAGAACCCCGCGAGACTCACCCTGGACCACACTCTCCCACTATAAGAGATCGCGTTCGTCAAGAATGTAAAAGTACTGTAGAAGCGCGCGCTACTGGAGCAGGTAGCTGATGCCGAACGTGGGCGTGATGTCGTGGAACCAGCCGCCAAGCTTGGCGCCGGGCGCGGGCAGGATCACGTCCGTCGGGACCTGCGTCAGGTAGTCGCGAACCTCGGCCCGCAGCACGATCCTCGGAGAGATGTTCCATTTCACGCCCGCGCCGAAGCTGATCAACGGTTTCCATTGCGTGGTTTTGGTGAGGATCGCGATGTTTCCGAGTGGCTGGAACGCCCGCTCGGTTCCCGTGCCCTGGTAGCCCTTCATGCCGCCGCCCACGGCGATGAACGGGCGTACCGCGTCCTCGATCGAGTTGGCGTGCAGCAGCAGGTCGTAGTGGAGCGCGTGGGAGTGGCCGCCGAACGTGTACGTGTTCGAGCCGGACGTCACCCGCATGTCGTTCTTTTGGAACAGATAACGGATCTCGCCGCCCAGCCGGCCGGTGGAGTTGTGCCCAATCCAGCCGCCCGCCGCGAGTCCGGGCTTGAATCCTACGTTCCCCGACCCGCGGGGACCGCTGATTCCGCGGTTCATGTAGAATCCGCCGCCACCGAGTACTCCCATCTCCCATTGTTGGGCGCAGGCCGGAACCGCGAGAACGGCCGCGCCGAGGAACAGTCTGACGAACCGGTTGTGCACACGCATGTTGGTCTTCTCTCTTTTCTTTCGCTAGCCGCTAGTCGACGACTCGGACATCCACGCTTGCCGAACCCGAGCTTTGCTGCACGGTGAGCGGCAACTGGACCCCCAGCGGAACACCCTTGGGGACTTGGGCGTTGATTTGGTACACGCCCACTTGGCCCGGCGCCAGTCCCGCGAAGGTCACATTGATCGGGAATCCGCCGATCGTGACTTCCGGTTGGCTCACCGCCGACGCAGGCGGATTTCCGGGGCCCGGCACTCCAGACTCCACCTCCGGGAGGGTTCTGCCCATTCCGGTAAGGTAGATCGTGACCGTGTCGCCGCGGTGGACCGGGTTCGACAGCGTCGCCACTTCGTTGTTTGCCGTCCGCACGACCAGCGGAGTCTCCGAGCGCTCACCGGTGCCCCGAAAAACCGCGGGAGCGTTCGGCCGGACCACCAAATTGTAGTTGTCGCTCACGCCGCCGGGTGTACGAAGCACCATCGTAGTGTTGCCCTCGACGTTGAAGGGAATCTGCGCGTTGATCTGGGTGGGCGAGACGAAGAGCACGGGCGTCGGGAGCCCGTTGACGGTGAGGCAGCTCTCGCCGAGCGCGGTCGGCAGCGGGAGTTCGCGGCTGGCCACGTTGGTTGGGCTGAGATTCGATCCGGCGATGGTGATCAACCCGCCCGTGGCGACGTTGGCCGATCCATCGGCCGCGTTGGCGACCCGGCTGATCACCGGTATCGCTACGCTGGCGTCATACTCCCAGGGGATGATGGTGACGCCGGAAACGGTGAGGAGAGCGATCGCGTTCCGGCTGTACAACGGCGCCACGGTTCGGGTGAACGGGAACTGCTCGGAGCCTTGATAGGGAGCCTCCGCGAGACGCGTGGCCCGCAGGCCTTGCCCCGCCGACAGATCGAGCCTCTGAATGACGCCGGCGGGCAGGGGAGGCGCGGCGGTCGACACCGGAGCCGTGGTCGGAAACGGATTGGCCCCCCCGATGGTGATGGTGACCGGAGTGCCGGTGGTGGTGGTCGCGACCGGGATCTCCGAACTGACGCGATAACCCGTCTGATCGATGAACGCAAATCCGAAGGTCCTGGTGTTGGCGCCGCTCTCGAAGGTTCTCGCCGGGACCAGCGAGGAGTTGAGCAACTGGCTGCCGATCACGAATTGGTCGAAACTGGAGGCCGCGTAGGCGCCGCTCAGCTTGTCCGCGATCTTACGGGAGACGGTGAAGGTGTCCGCGTTGGCATCGTAGAGCATGACGTCGCCGTTGCCTTGGGCGATCAGGATCTTGGATCCGTTGGGAGAGGCCGTCAACGTTGCAATCGTGTTGAGTTGATTGGAGAAGATACCCAGGGATGGAAGGAGCGTCGCCGTGCGGGACGCGATGTCGATCCGGTCGATGAGGGTCACTCCTCCGCTGCGAACTCCGGCGAGGATCGCCTTGCCCGAAGCCGCCACCGACCGGGGGTAGTGGCCTCGCGGCATCACCACCGGCGCTTGCTGCTCGAGCGTCTCGAGATCGTACACCGTGACGATCTGCGCGTTCTCGTGTCCGCACAAGAGGTACCGCCGGTCGAACGTGATTGCCATTTGCGTCGGGGTATTAGCGGTGCGAAGGCGCCTCAGGAGCCCGTAATTGTTGGCGTCATGCACTAGAATCTCGTTGGTGTCCTGGCGCAACACGTAGAAGCGGTCTCGCCCGGGATCGGCGAGCAGGTCCACGAGCAGACCGGGGCTGTTCAACACCGTGCCGCGCTGGTCGGGCTCCCGGTTGTTGAGCGTGACTCGAATCGATCGCGTTTCGTTCACCGCTCCCGTCGATCGCAGCGCTATGGTCGCGGTCGCCGTGCCCTTCAGATTCTGAAAGTAGGACGGATCCACCGTGATTCGCACCGTTGCGGGCGTGACTCCGGCCGCCGGCGTGACCCGCACTCCCGGCGTGTCGCTTGTCAGCGCGAAGTCCGTCGCGATTCCGCTCGGGCTGATGATGCCGGCCTCGTAGGAGGCGACGCGCCGGTCGCAGAAGTTGCCCTTGATGAAGATGTCCTCTTCGGTGGCGGCCACCCTCTGCGCCCGGTCGAGGGCCCCTACCGGCAGAATGCTGACTCCGCTTGCCGACGCCGCGTAGAGAATCGTCTTGTCCGCGTTGAAGACAGTCTTGCCCGACAGCGTCTCGGGGAGCAGGATCCGTTCGCGGAGGCGCAAGTTGTCGGCGTCGCGAATCTCGAGGATGGTCTTCTGCGACACTATCGGACCCAGACTGAGCCGCGCATACTGGGTGTAGATGAGGTTCCGTTCGGAGTCGACCGCGTTGGCGCCGAAGTCGAGCGAGCCCTGGATATCGGTCAACTGGGAAAAGTTGGATCCGTCCGCGTTGTGCAGCACCCATCCGGCCATGAAATACGAGCCGTCCCGGCTCACCGAGAGGGAACGCGGGCCCAACGCGGGATCGGAAATGTAGTTCTGAACTCGAATCGACTTGGTGTTGACTTCGTACCGGAACACGAACGTGTCGGTCATTCCGAAGACTCTCCGCCCGTCCCCCGAGGCGGCCACCGACGCGGCCACGATCGCCGGCGGAGCGGGAGTGCCCTGGGCTGGAAGCAGCGACGCCGTGACGTTGCTGACGGTATCGATCAAGTCGAAGCTTCCGGAAACCGGGTCGAACAATTCGAACGCGACCGGAGTGACGATCAGCGCCCGCCCGTCGGCGCCGAACGCCAAGCCGAGCACCGGAGCTCGCGTGGCGAACGTCTGCCGCGACCGGGTGTTGAGGTCGATCACCGTGACCGCGTTCGACGACGCCCCGGGCGCCGTGAAATTTCCATAGTGGCCGATCACCAGGTGCCGGCCGTCGGGCGAAACGCTCAGCGCGCTCGGCTGCGACGCAACGTTGATCGAGGTCTGGATCGAACCGTCCTGCAAGGACATTACCTCGACGCGGTTCGCCGTAAAGTTGGCGACGTACAGCACGCCGCGCGCCTCGTCGATCGCCAAGTCGGACGCCTGCCCTCCGATCGGCGCCACACGGCCGAACGTGCCGCCCATCAGGGCTGCGGGGATCGCGAGCCAACCCGCCAACGCGGCGGCGCATCGCTTCGATGAACGCTTCCTTGCCATAATTACACTCACTCCACGAAATTCTTGCCGGACAAACTCTCGAAAACTCAGGCTCCGGGCCGGGCCCGGAACCGGTCTCGCGACCCGCTCCAGGCCCGTCCCCGCCTATTCCGCGCCCTTCTTGCGGCGCAAAACGATCAGTCCCAACAACGCAATCGCCAGAACCGAACACACCAAACGGACTATGCTGCTATCCATCGCCTCTTCTCCTTTCTGGGGTTGAAATCGCTCAAATGTTATTCATCATCGGCAGGAGTTCGCGGATGATCTTGATCACCATCGGCCCCACCGTCACTACGAACAGGGAAGGTAGAATGCAAAAAAAGATCGGAAACACTAGCTTCACGCCCAGCTTGGCGGCCTTCTCCTCCGCCGTCTGGCGTGCTTGCACGCGCATGAAGTCGGCGTGCTGGCGTAAGCTTTGCGCCACGCCCGTGCCGAACCGGTCGGCCTGAATCAGCACCGCAACCAGCTTCTTGAGATCGTCCACGTTGCTGCGCTCGGCCAGGTTGCGCAACGCGTCGATGCGCCGCTTGCCGGCCTTGAGCTCGTAGTTCACCATTGCGAACTCCTCGCTGATCTCGGGGTGCGCCGCCTCGAGGTCCTTCGCCACCTGGATCACCGCCTGATCGAGACCCAGTCCGCTCTCCACGCAAACCACCATCAGATCGAGCGCGTTCGCCAAGCCCGTCTTGATCCCCTTCTGCCGTTTCTTGGCCCGTAGGTTCAGGTATTCGTTCGGGGCGAAGAAACCCGCCGCGACCGCCGCCAGAATCGCGACGATCTTGTTGGAAGTGTCCGCCTCGGACCCGGCTACCAACGCCGTCATGAGCAGCGGCACCCCCACGCCGAGCATCACCTTGGCGCCATAAAAGTACTTCATGGCGTTGGGATGGCGTATGCCCGCCCGGACCATGCGGCGCTGGATGACGCCGGCGTCCTTGGGGTTCACCGGCATCATCGTGCCCAGCTTCTGGACCAGATCGTGGAAGACCAGACTCGGGTGAGACGGCAACTCCTGCTCTTCGCGGCCTCCCGCCACTCCCGCCACCCGCTCGATCGCCTCTTGCGGCCGAACCCACCATTTCAGGCCGATAATGGCGCCTGCCGCCATAACCAGCAAGAAAAGCGTAGCCGTGATGAAAAGTGCCATCTTAGACCTCGATCGTCACGATCTTCTGAATGACCAGATATCCGATCGCTTGTAGCCCCAGCGCCGCGCCCAGCATCATGTTGCCGACCTCGTCGTCGATAAAGAACGAGACATAGGCCGGGTTGACGTAAAACATGAGTAACGCCACGCCCAGCGGAATGCAGGTGAGCGCCATGCCCGTCATCTTGCCGTGAGCGCTGATCGCCCTGATCTTCCCGCGCAGCTTGAACCGTTCGCGAATGAGATGCGCCAGCTTGTCCAGGATCTCGGCGAGATTGCCGCCAGTCCGCTTCTGCAGCAACACGGCCGAAATGAAGAAGTGCACATCGAGCGAGGGCACGCGTCTGCCCATCTTCAATAGAGCCGTCTCGAGCGGCGCCCCCAGGTTGTGTTCGTCGAAGGCCCGGCGGAACTCTCCACCGAGCGGTTCTCCGAACTCCCGGTGGATCATCTCCAGCGATACCGAGAACGCATGTCCGGCGCGCATCGAACGCGACACGAATTCGAGGCTTTCCGGGAACTGCTCCTCGAACTTGGCCAGCCTCTTGGTCCGCGCTCGCATCACCGCCAGAAGCGGCAGCACCGAAAGCGCGACGCCGGCCCCCAGTTGCACGGTCAAGTTCAAGCCGGCGATTCGAGCGGCGATGAAGCCGCCTCCGCACAACGCCATCGACGTTTGCGCGATGTGCACCGGTTTCCAGCGCAGGCCACTCTGGTCGAGCAGGGTCTGCAGTTTGTCCTGAAGGTCGAGCGCGCCGAGAATTTGCCGCAGGATCCTGCCCGCCGACTGATCCTCGGAGTGAATCAACTGCGGAGCCGCCGCGGCCTTCTCCTTCTTCGCCTCCTTGGGGCGGTCGAGAATGCGGCTCTTCATCTTGTCAACGTCGGCGTTCTTGAACGCCTTCGTCGCGATCAGCCACACGCCGACCGACACGAGCCAGACAATGCCGAAAACGATAGCGATGGTCATCGGCTCAAACCTCCACTACTTCATCGAAAAGATCGGCGCGGACGCGAATCCCCGCCGCGAGCAGCTTTTCGTAGAATTTCGGCCGGATGCCGGTCGCCGCGAAGCGCCCCATGACCTTGCCTTCCGGGCTCAGGCCTCGCTTCTCGAACACGAAGATGTCTTGTAGCGTGATGATGTCGCCTTCCATGCCGGTCAGCTCGGTGATCGAGATCACGCGGCGCGAGCCGTCGCTGAGGCGCATCGCCTGAACGAGCAGGTGAACCGCGCTCGAGATCTGTTGCCGGATGCTCGTCAACTGCATGTTGGAGTTGCCGAGCGAGACCATCACCTCGAGACGGGAAATCCCGTCGCGGGGGGAGTTGGTGTGGATCGTGGTCAACGATCCGTCGTGGCCCGTGTTCATCGCCTGGAGCATGTCGAGCGCCTCCTCGCCGCGGCACTCGCCGACAACGATGCGGTCCGGACGCATGCGGAGGCAGTTGATCAACAGTTCCCGCTGGCGCACCGCGCCGTTGCCCTCGAGATTGGGCGGACGCGTTTCGAGACGCGCCACGTGCGGCTGTTTGAGCTGCAGTTCGGCGGCGTCCTCGATCGTGATGATTCGCTCCTTCGGGTTGATGAACGACGATAGTGCGTTGAGCAGCGTCGTCTTACCGGAGCCGGTGCC
>SYLY01000320.1 GCA_005808475.1 Acidobacteriota bacterium | reverse complement strand
CCTCTCTCCCGCGTCATAGGATATCGAGGCAAGAGTCGTGGACTCCACGCTGACACGAAACATGCGCACACCTCCTTTACGGAGGCTTCATGCGCCCCAAAACAGAATACCACGGAAATGTTCTTAAGTGAAGAGTATTGCACCTAGACTCACCTAGACTCCGTTTGCCCATCGAGCGCGGCGTACCGCGTTCAAGTGGAGTGAGTATATCACGGGTGGTTGCGCACGCGGAGGCGCAAGCACATTGCATCCGGGTGGTCAGAGGTTGCTGGCCGCCCGAGGCCTACTCCGCGCCGAGCGGATCCCAGACGTCCGGGAGTTCGAGGACGAAGCCCGAGACCGGACCTTCACCGGCTAGTGAGTCGATACTGACGCGCTTTTCCGGCTCCCCGTCCGGGCGGTAGATCGAGACCGCACGTTCGGCGGGCTCGATCAGCCAAGCGAGCGCCGCTCCGTTGGCGATCCACTCGCGCATCTTCTCGCGGGCGGCGCGGGGGCGATCACTCGGGGATCGCAGTTCGATGACGAAGTCCGGGCACAGATGCCAGAAGCCCTCTTGTTCGATGGGATCGAGCTGCTTGACGCGGGACTTCAGGGTCCAAGCCGCGTCCGGCGACCGGCGCGCGCCGGACGGGAGCACGAAACCCGTCGAGGAGTCGCTGACCACTCCCCGGCGATCGCGCTTGGCCCAATTCCGCAGTTGGGCGCAGATCTCAGCGTTGCGGAGCCCGGGTATCGAGAATGTGGCGGGCATGACGACGAGTTCCCCCTCAGCGGTCATCTCGAAGAACAAGTCCGGGTGCTCCGTGCAAAGCTCAGCGAACTCTCCGTCGGTCATTGGACGCGAAGTCAGAGTGGCCGGCAAGTGTTCCTGATCTATCGCGAACGCCATGGCTTCAGTGTAGCGCTCCTTCAAGAAAGCAGCTTGCGGACCACGTTCCCGTGGACGTCGGTAAGCCGGAACCAGCGCCCCTGGAACTTGTAAGTCAGCTTGGTGTGATCCACGCCGAGGCAGTGCATGATCGTCGCCTGCATATCGTGGACATGCACCCCCTCCTCCTCGATGTTGTAGGAGAAGTCGTCCGTCGATCCCATCGATATGCCCGGCTTGATACCGCCCCCGGCCAGCCACCAGGCGAAGTTACGGGGATGGTGGTCGCGGCCGTAGTCGGTCTCGGTCAGCTTACCTTGGCAGTAGACCGTGCGCCCGAATTCGCCGCCCCAGACGATCAACGTGTCGTCGAGCAGTCCGCGCCGCTTGAGATCCGTCACCAGGCCGGCCGATGGCTGGTCCGTGCCCTTGCACTGCATACGGATATGCGACGGCAGCTCGGCGTGCTGATCCCAGCCGCGATGGTAGAGCTGGATGAACCGCACGCCGCGCTCGGCCAGACGGCGGGCCAACAGGCAGTTGGCGGCGTAGGTGCCCGGCTTGCGCGCGTCCTCGCCGTATAGCTCGAACGTGCTCTCCGGCTCCTTCGATAGGTCGGTCAGTTCGGGGACGCTCGCCTGCATCCGGTAGGCCATTTCGAACTGGGCGATCCGCGTTTCGATCTCCGGGTCGCCGTAAGCGGCCAGATGCATGCGGTTCAGCTTCTCCACGCCGTCGAGCATGGCGCGGCGGGTGTCGCGGTCGATCCCGTCGGGGTTGCGCAGGTACAGCACCGGATCGGAGCCGGAGCGGAATCGCACGCCCTGGTAGTTGCTCGGGAGGAAGCCCGCGCCCCACAAGCGCGAGAACAGGGGCTGATCGGCGTTAGGCGTGTTCGATAGCGAGAGCAGCACCACGAACGCCGGCAGGTTCGCGTTCTCACTGCCCAGTCCGTAGCTCACCCACGAACCGAGGCTGGGACGGCCCGGCTGCTGCGAGCCCGAGTGGATGAAGGTGATCGCCGGATCGTGATTGATCGCGTCGGTGTGCATCGACTTGACCACCGCGATATCGTCGGCGATCTTCGCCGTGTGCGGGATCAGTTCGCTGAACCAGCCGCCGGACTTTCCGTGTTGCTTGAACTCGAACAGACTGGGGGCGACGGGCAACGCCTTCTGTCCCGAGGTCATCCCGGTGATGCGCTGGCCGCGACGGATGGTATCGGGCAGTTCGCTGCCGAACAGGGCGCGCAGCTTCGGCTTGGGATCGAACAGGTCGAGTTGCGAGGGTCCACCGGATTGATGGAGAAAGATGACGCGTTTCGCCTTGGCGGCGTGGTGCGGAAGCCCGGCCAGTCCGCCGGTCTTGGGATCGCGCGCATCGGCCGCGAAGAGTTTCGGGTTCAGCAGCGACGCCAGCGCCACCGATCCGAGACCGGTGGAGGAGAGCGAAAAGAAATGGCGGCGCGTGGGGGACGGATCGAGCATCGGGACTCACCGGTATTATAAGGCTGCGCGGCATCGTATAAAATCGCGAGTGAACTCCATGCCAGAAAAAATTCTCATCGCCATCGGCGACGCCGCCGAGGCGCTCGACACTCTGTATCCCTACTTCCGCGTTCGCGAGGACGGCTATCAGGCCGTGGTCGCGGGTCCGGAGAAGCGCGTCTACCATCTGGTGATGCACGAGATCCCGCCGGGTTGGGACGTGACGCGCGAGGGTCCCAGCTATCATCTCGCCTCCGAGATCGCGTTTCGCGACGTGAATCCGGACGAGTACGCGGGGCTGTTCCTGACTGGCGGCCGCGCGCCCGAGTACCTGCGGTACGACGAGGATCTGCTGCGCATCACGCGGCATTTTTTCGAGAAGAACAAGCCGGTCGCGGTGGTGTGCCACGGAGCGGAGATCGTGGCGACGGCGGGTGTGATCCAGGGCAAGCGCATAGCCACGGTGCCGAAGTGCCGGTTCGACGTGGAGGTGTGCGGGGCCACCTTCGTCAACGAGGGCTGCGTGCGCGACGGGAACATGGTGAGCGGCCGCACCTGGCACGACAACCATCTGTTCATGGCCGAGTTCATGCGCATGCTGAAAGAGGCATAGAGCGATGCTATTGGCGCTCGCGGTTCCGGTTCTTGCGGCGAAATGCCTGTCGTGCCACAGCGCGGAGGCGAAGACCGGCGGCCTGGATCTTTCCACCCGCGAGGCGATGTTGCGCGGAGGCAAGAGCGGACCGGCCATCGCCGCCGGCGATCCTTCGGCCAGCCTGCTGATGAAGCAGGTGACGAGCGGGAAGATGCCGCCGGGCAAGCCGCTAGAGACGGCGGAGGTCGACGCGTTGCGCGAGTGGATCGCGAAGGGCGCCGAGTGGGGTCCAGAGGCGAAGCTGACCAGCGCGAGGCCGCGCGCGGGGCTCGACTGGTGGGCGCTGCGATCGCCGGAGAAGCCGGCCGTGCCGGTCATCGAAGGGGCGTCCAATCCCATCGACGCGTTTCTGTTGGCCAAGCTGCGCGAGAAGGGGCTGGACTACTCGCCGGAAGCGAGTCCGGCGGCTCTGCTTCGCCGGCTTCATTTCGCCGTGACCGGATTGCCTCCGAAACCGGAGGAGTTCACCGAACCGTACCAGGCCGCCGTGACGCGGCTGTTGCGGTCACCCCATTACGGCGAGAGTTGGGCGCGCTATTGGCTCGATATCGTTCGGTTCGGCGAGTCCGACGGCGGCGAGCACAATAATGAGCGGATGACGGCGTGGAAGTATCGCGACTACGTGATCGACGCGTTCCAGAGCGGCAAGCCGTACGACCGGTTCGTGCGCGAGCAGATCGCGGGCGACCTCATTGCGCCGGGCGATCCGAAGCTCACAGCGGCGACGGGATTTCTGGTGTGCGGCCCCTGGGATTCAGTGAGCAAGTTCACCAATCGCGACGAGACGTTCCGCAAGATGCTGCGGCAGGACGAACTGGACGACATGGTGACCACCACCACGGCGACATTCCTGGGCCTCACCGTGGGATGCGCGCGGTGCCACGATCACAAGTTCGATCCGATTCCCCAGAAGGATTACTACCGGCTCACGGCCGCGTTTCGCGGCATCACGTTCGGCGAGCGGGACGTGACGTCCGGGCAGAAGCGCACGGATCGCGAGACGCTGCTCGCGCCTTTGCGGAAGGAGCAATCGCGGGCGCGCAAGGAACTCGGCGAGATCGAGGACGCGCCGCGCGCGCGGCTGCTTACGGCGAAGCTGAAGGCCGCCGAGATGCCGCGAGGTCCGGGCGTCAAGCACGTCCAGTTGAACCCGGTTTTCAACCGGAACAAATTCGCGCCTGTCCGTGCGTCGAGATTCCGGATGGCGATCACGGATCAGACGGGCAAATCCGCGCCCAGGATCGACAGGCTGGAGTTGCTGCCCGCGGGCCATGTGGTTTCGAACTGGCAGGGGACCAAGCCGGGCACGGACGACGCACCGCAGTACCTCGAGATGGAACTGACGATGGGCGCCGAGGTGAGCGAGATCGTGTTCTCGAGCGATCGCGAGCGGGGAGCCAAGGAAGGTTCCGTGCGCGTCTACCGGCTGGAATATCCGGACGCGGGCGGAGCGTGGCGGACCGCCGCTTCGATGCTCGATCACGAGGTGCCGGCCGAGGTCGCGCTGCCGGAGGTTTCCGAAGACGAAGTGGACGCGGCAATTCCCGAGTCCGCGCGCGGGCGGCGGCGCGAGTTGACCGCGGCGATCAAGGATCTGCAGGCGCGGATGGACTCGGTACCCGCGCTGGACACGGTGCACGCGGCAAAGCTCGAACCGGAGATGACGCCGGCGTTCGTGCTGGACCGCGGCAGCGTGACGCAGCCGAAGGACGAGGTGACGCCGGGCGCATTGAGCGCGATCCGGCAGCTCACGGCGGACCTGCCGAATGGCTCCGACGCGGAGCGCCGCCTGGCGCTGGCCGCCTGGCTCGCCGATCCGCGGAATCCGCTCACGGCGCGGGTGCTCGTGAATCGCGTCTGGCATCGATATTTCGGGAGCGGACTGGTGAACACGCCCTCGGACCTCGGCTTCAACGGCGACCGTCCGTCGCATCCGGAACTGCTCGACTGGCTGGCGGCGTCGTTCGTCGAGAACGGCTGGAGCCTCGAGTGGCTGCACCGCCAGATCCTGGGCTCGCGCGCGTTCCGGCAGGACTCGCGGATGAACGCGAAGGCGTTCGCCATCGATGCGTCCAACCGGCTGTTGTGGCGCATGTCCCCGCGGCGGATGGACGCCGAGACGCTGCGCGATTCGATATTGGCGGTGAGCGGATCGTTGAATCTCGAACGGGGCGGCCCGAGTTTCCTTCTACAAAAGAAGGAGACGCGCGGGTCCTATCTATACCGCACTCTCGATAACGACGGACCGGCTGTGTGGCGGCGGGCGGTGTACAAGTTCGTGGCGAGGGGCGGCGAGCGCGTGTTTCTGGATAGCTTCGATTGCCCGGATCCGTCGGTGGCGACGCCGCAACGGGCGGTGTCGAATACGCCGGTGCAGGCGCTGACGCTGCTGAACAATAGCTTTGTGATGCGGCAGGCGGAACTGCTCGCCAAGCGTGTGCGCGAGGAGGCGGGCGAGTCGCGCCGCGCGCAGGTGGAACGCGCGCACCGGCTGGTGCTGGGGCGCGACCCCGGCGATCGCGAGCGGGAACTGGCGGCGAAGTTCCTCGAGGCGCAAAGTCTGGCGCTCTATTGCCGCGCGCTGCTCAACACCAACGAGTTCGTATATGTACCCTGATCGAAGCGTTTCGCGCCGCGAGTGGCTATGGCGCACCGGCGGCGGACTGGGCGGCATCGCACTGGCCGCGATGGAAGCGCAAGGCAAAACGCATTTCCCCGCCAAGGCGAAGCGCGCCCTGTGCATCTTCATGCCGGGCGGCGTAAGCCACATGGACACCTTCGAGTACAAGCCGGAGTTGGCCAGGCACCACGGCAAGGAGACGAAGGGCGCCAACACGATTACGCCGTTCTTCGGCAAGCGCGGGGCGCTGATGAAGAGCCCGTGGACGTTCCGGCCGCACGGACAATCGGGCAAGTGGGTGTCGGAGATCCTGCCGCATTTGGCCGGATGCGTGGACGACATGACGTTCGTGCATTCGATGACGGCGCGGTCGAACACGCACGGTCCAGCGCTGTTCCAGATGTCGACCGGATCCATCTTCCAGGGCTTTCCCTCCATCGGGTCGTGGATCAGCTACGGCCTGGGATCGGAGAACGAGAATCTGCCTGCGTTCGTTTCGCTGCCGGATTCGCGCGGAATGCCTCCGGGCGGTCCGGTGCACTGGGGCAACGGATTTCTGCCGGCGGCGCACCAGGGCGTCATTTTCAGCGGAGAGAAGGAGCCGGTGGCGGATCTGGCTCCACCGGCCGGTGTGAGCGGCGGCGCGCAAGAGGCGACGTTGCGGCTGCTCGGCGAACTCAACCGCGGCCATCTGCGGATGACGGGCGGAGAGGACGCGCTGGACGCGCGGATCAAGGCGTACGAACTGGCGGCCCGCATGCAACTCAGCGCGCCCGAGGCGACCTCGATTTCCGGGGAAAGCGACAAGACGCGGGAGGAGTACGGATTCGGCGACGCCGAAATGCGCCCCTATGCGTTCAATTGCCTGCTGGCGCGGCGGCTGCTGGAACGCGGGGTGCGTTGCGTGCACCTCTACAACGGCGCGCACTTCGGGGCTCCGCGCGTCAACTGGGATGCGCATGAGAACATCGAGATCAATCACGGCAAGCTGGCGCGCGTGTTCGACCAGCCGACCGCGGCGCTGCTGCGCGACATGAAGCGGCGCGGGATGCTCGACGATACGGTGGTGATGTGCACCACCGAGTTCGGGCGTCTGCCGATCACGCAAGGGCTGGGCGAGGGTGGACGCGATCACAATCCGGAAGGCTTCACTTCGTGGCTCGCCGGCGCGGGACTGAAGCGCGGATTCTCGTTCGGCGCGACGGACGAACTCGGCTACAAGGCGGCGGTGGACCCGGTGACCATCTACGATTTCCACGCGACGATCCTGCACCTGATGGGTCTGGATCATACGCGGCTCAGCTACTATCACAACGGTCTGCAACGCCGGCTCACGGACGTGCACGGCCATGTCATCCAGGAGTTGCTCGCATGATGCGAAGAGAGGCTCTGCGCGCGGCGGCGGGGCTGTTCGGAGTGGCGTCGATTTCCGCGGCCGCGGCGCCCGCGCTTCCGGAAGCGAAGCTGCTCGAACGCGATCCGGAGACGTATTGGGCGCGGATTCGCAAGGAGCAGTTCGTGCTGCCGGAGTGGCGCGCGTTTCTGAACAACGGCAGTCTCGGCGTGGCGCCCAAACCGGTGCTACAGGCGGTGGCGGATTTCCTGTACAAGGGCGCGTCGATGAACATGCCCGATGGCGAGTATCCGCGCTGGGGCTACGAGACGCTGGACCAGCACCGCGAGGAGATGGCGGCGTATCTCGGCTGCCGCAAGGACGATCTAGCGTTCATGCACAACGCCACCGACGCGCTCAGCACGATCGCCAACGGCATCGATTTGAACGCCGGCGACGAAGTGGTAATGACCGATCAGGAGCATCCGAGCGGCAAATCGGGCTGGGCCGTTCGCAAGGCGCGCCACGGCATCGCGGTGCGCGAGGTCCCGATCCAGTTTCCACCGAAGGATCCGGGCGAGATCGCCGACCGGCTGATCTCCGCGATCGGTCCGCGCACGCGAGTGCTGTTCTTCAGCGGCATGCTGAGCGGAACAGGCGTGATCGCGCCGGTGCGGCAGATCTGCGACGCGGCGCGCGCCAAGGGTGTGATCACGGTGGTGGACGGCGCGCACATGAATGGGCAGATTCCGATGCGCATCGACGCGCTGGGCTGCGACTACTACGCGGGCAGTCCACACAAGTGGATGTTCGCGCCGGCGGGCTGCGGGATCCTGTGGGGCCGCGAGGAGATGCTCGACCGGCTGTGGCCCGCCATCGTCACCGGGCAGTGGGACAACAAGGAGCGCAAGGCGGCGCGCTTCATGTCGATGGGCACCAACAACCGCGCGATCTTCGAAGGGATGATCGCCGGCGTGCGGTTCGCCAACGCGATCGGACCGGATCGCATCTTCGCGCGGATTCACTCGCTCGCCAAAGGCGTGCGGGAGCGCGCGTCCAAGCTGCCGTATCTGAAGCTGATGACGCCGGACAACGACAGCATGTACGGATCGCTGGTGTCGTTCGAAATGCCAGGCATCGACGGCGAGAAGTTCGGCGCACTGTGCAAGCAACGCAAGATCTGGCTGATCGGCGCGAAGCGGCTGCGCGTGTCGTCGCACATCCACACGCGCCCCTCCGACATCGACCTGCTTTTCCAAACGCTCGAGGAATCGCGAACCTAGCAGCCCGTGGTGCAAGTAGCGTGGCCGCGCGCAACCATGCCATGGCAGCGGCGGCGGCCATGGGCGGCAAACGCCAATACGCGGAGCCTGCGTTGCAGTCCAATGCGCCCATTGGGTTGCGGCGGCGCCGGGCCGCTTCCTTCGTTGCGGCTCCTCGGAGATGTCCCGCATCGACTACGACGCCGCGCCTCGGATTCGGCCCGGCGGCGCTCGCAACGCGACTCATCCTACTTGCACCACGGGCTGCTAGCAGCCCGCGCCGCCAGGGATAATGGACAGGTGGCAATCCCCGCGGACTTCGAAAAACTCGGCGTTTTCTATCTCGGCAAGGTTTACGACCTGGACGCGCGCAAGCGCACCGAGGAGTTGGTTCTCTACGATTCCAAGGATCTGGTGACGCACGGCGTCTGCGTCGGCATGACCGGCAGCGGCAAGACAGGGTTGTGCATCGGACTGCTCGAGGAAGCGGCGATCGACAACATTCCCGCGATCGTCATCGATCCCAAGGGCGACCTGTCGAACCTGCTGCTCACGTTCCCGAACCTGGCGCCGGAGGAGTTCGAGCCGTGGGTCAATCCCGAGGACGCGGCGCGCAAAGGCATCCTGCCGCAGGCCTATCCGGCGCAGCAGGCGGCCAATTGGACGGACGGCCTGGCGAAATGGGGACAAGACGCCGCGCGCATCCGCAAACTGCGCGAGTCGGCGGACTTCACCATCTACACGCCGGGATCGAACGCGGGAGTGCCGGTGTCGGTGCTGAAGTCGTTCGCGGCTCCGGGCGACGCCGTGCTGAACGATCGCGAGCAGTTCCGGGACCGCATCGCGGCGACCGCCACGGCGGTGCTGTCGCTGGTGGGCATCGACGTCGATCCGATCCAGAGCCGTGAGCACATCCTGCTCTCGTCGATCTTCGATGCGGCCTGGCGCGATGGCAAGGATCTGGATCTGGCGGCGATCATCCAGCAGATCCAGGCTCCGCCGTTCGGGCGGATCGGCGTGCTGGACCTCGAGTCGTTCTATCCGTCGAAAGAGCGGTTCAAGCTGGCGATGTCGTTGAACATCATGATGGCTTCGCCGGGATTCGAGACGTGGCTGGAAGGCGATCCGCTGGAGCCGGCGTCGCTGCTGTACACCCCGCAAGGGCGGCCGCGGATATCGATCTTTTCCATCGCGCACCTGAGCGATCCCGAGCGGATGTTCTTCGTGACGCTGCTGCTCAACCAGATGCTGAGCTGGATGCGGGCGCAGCCGGGCACTACCAGCCTGCGCGCGATCCTCTATATGGACGAGATCTTCGGCTACTTTCCACCGGTGGCGAATCCGCCGTCGAAGAAGCCGCTTCTTACGCTGTTGAAGCAGGCGCGCGCGTTCGGCGTGGGCGTGCTTCTGGCGACGCAGAATCCGGTGGATCTCGACTACAAGGGCTTGGCCAACTGCGGAACGTGGTTCATCGGCCGGTTGCAGACCGAGCGCGACAAAGCGCGCGTGCTCGACGGGCTGGAAGGAGCGTCGGCCGCGGCGGGCGGGCGGTTCGATCGCGCCAACCTGGACAACATCCTCTCCGGCCTCGGCAGCCGTGTGTTCCTGATGAACAACGTGCACGACGACGGACCGGAGGTTTTCGAAACGCGCTGGTGTCTGTCGTACCTGCGAGGTCCGATGACGCGCCAGCAGATCAAGCTGCTGATGGATGACAAGCGGAAGGCGTCGATGGCCGCGGGCGCTCCGGCCGCGGGCGCAGGTGCGAAAACGCCATCTGGCAAGGGCGCGGCGAGACCGGTGCTGCCTCCCGGGATCGATGAGCGGTTTCTCCCCGTCCGCGCGACGACGGGCATCGTGTACGAACCGGTGGTGCTGGGCGGAGCGACGGTGCGATTCGTGGATCCGAAGCTGGGCATCGACGAACAGCGGGAGGTCGCGTTCATCGCGCCGGTGGGCGATGGCGCTATTCCGGTGAACTGGGACGAATCGGCGGACGCGGAAATCGGACTGGACGAACTCGAGTCCGCTCCGGCCGATGGCGCGGAGTTCGCCGAGCTGCCAACGGCGGCCGCGCAGGCGAAGAACTACAAGCAGTGGTCGAAGGACTTCGCCGTGTGGTTGTTCGCGAATCAGGAGTTCAAGCTGATGCGGTGCGTGTCGCAGGGCGAGACTTCGGCGCCGGGCGAGTCCGAGCGCGATTTCCGGGTGCGCATGCAGCAGTTGTCGCACGAGCGGCGGGACGTGGATGTGGAGGCGGTGCGGCAGCGCTACGCGGCGCGGCTGACGTCGGTGGACGAGAAGATGTTCAAGGCTCAGCAGGCGGCGGAGAAGGAGCAGTTGCAGTCGCGCACGTCGAGAATCGAGAGCGCGTTATCGATCGGGGTGAGCGTGTTCGGCGCGATTCTCGGAGGAGGACGCAAGCTGAGCGGCCTCACGTCGGGCGCGCGGGCGCTCGGCCGAACGATGAAGGAAGGCAAGGACGTGGAGCGCTCCGAGGAGACACTGGAGCATCTGCGTGAGATCAAGGCGGGCATCGAGGCGGACATGCAAAGGGAGCTCGACACGGTGAAGGAGAGCGCGGATCCGGCGGCGGAGGAGTTCGAGGAGATGGGGGTGAAGCTAAAGAAGACGAACATCCAGGTCCGGCTGGTGTCGCTGGCGTGGAAGGGGTGAAAGCGGGAGAGTGGATCGTAAGCGCCCTTGTGCAGTTGGGCGCCGGCGCCCGCGCGTTGCGCCGTTCTCCCGGTTATTCGATCGCCGCCGTATGCTTGCTCTCGCTCGCCATCGGCGCGAATACCGCGATGTTCAGCGTGATAGAGGGCGTGCTCTTGCGGCCTCTTCCCTACAAGGACGCGGATCGGCTCTGCGTACTTTGGAAATCCGTTCCGGGCAAAGGCATCGAATGGGACTGGACATCCGCGCCCACGGTGAAGGACTGGCGCGAGCAGAGCGAGTCGTTCGAAGACATCGCGTTGGTGCTGCGGCCGGAAGGGTCGCGAGTCGCTCTCGACGGCGCCGATGGACCGGAGAAAGTACAGGGTGCGATCGTCTCGGGCAATTTCTTCGACATCCTCGGCGTTCCGCCGCTGGCCGGGCGGACGTTTTCATCCGAAGAGGCGCGGCTCGGCGAAAACGTGGTGGTGCTCGGTCACGGCTTCTGGCGGAGCCGGTTTGCCGGAAGCCCAAGCATCGTGGGACAGACGATTCGCATCGATGGCCGGAGCACGACGGTCGCCGGAGTGATGCCGCCCTCTTTCCAATTTCCGAACAAAGAGGTTCGACTGTGGCTGCTGCTGACCGCCGATCCTCGCTGGGAGAAATTCCAGCTGCCGCGGTACCGGCTTGCGGACGCCTTCTTCGGGCTGGCGCGGCTCGCCGAGGGAAGGTCTTTGACGCAGGCGCGCGGCGAGATGGAGGCCGTGGCCGGCAGACTGGCCCGCCTGTACCCGGCGACGGACGCCGGGTTGGGTATCCGGGTGGCGCCGCTTTCCGAGCAGATTTCCGGACGCCGGGTCCGCACGGTCTTGTGGACGTTGGCGGGCGCCGCTTTCCTGGTTCTCCTGATCGCGTGTTCGAACCTGGCGAGCCTCGCCGCCGCCCGGAACGCTGCCAGGCAGCGGGAGTTCGCGGTTCGATCCGCCTTGGGGGCGAGCCCCTCGCGGTTGGGCCGGCAACTCGCGACGGAGAGCCTGCTGCTGTCGGGCGCCGGTGGGTTGGGCGGAATCGCGTTGGCATCGTTGGGGCTGCGTCTGATCCTTGCGTTGACGCCCGCGGGTCTGGAGCGAGCCGGCGAGATCGCTCTGAACGGACCGGCACTCGGATTCTGCTTCGGCCTGTGTGCGTTCGCGGCGCTCGCCTCCGGTTTGCTCCCTGCATGGCGGAGCTTGCGAACGGGCTCGGAAAGCTCGAGTTTGTCGGGCGGCCATGGCGGCCCCACCGGAGATGCCGGCGCACAACGAGTGTGGAGCGCGCTGGTCCTCGCCCAGTTCTCCCTCGCGTTCGTGCTCTCGTGCGGAGGCGGCCTGCTGGTGCGAAGCGCCATGGTCCTGGATTCGGTGGACCGGGGGTTCGATCCGGCGCACCTGTTGTCGGTGACGGTCTCGCTACCTCCCGGCAAGTACCCGGATGGAACGCGCGTGCGGACGTTCTTCGACGAAGCGATCCCGGCCCTCGAGCGGCTTCCCGGCGTGGAGGGCGCCGCCGCCGGCTCGGTCGTCTCCCATCGCTTTCAGGGGAACGCCCCGAACCAAAGTATTGTCGTCGAAGGAAGGGCCGCGGAGCCGGATGGTTCCCTGCATTCGAGAATCGTGGTCAGCGACCGGTACTTCTCCCTTCTCGGAATTCCGCTGGAGGCCGGCCGGCTGTTCGATGAAAGCGAGAGGAGCGGGACAACGAAGACCGCCGTGATCAACAAAGAGATGGCTCGCCGCTTCTGGCCGTCCGAGCGGGCCACGGGCAAGCGCTTCCAGCAGGCGCTGCCCGGAATGAAAGGCGATTGGATCACGGTGATTGGCGTTGCGGGAAACGCCATCTACAGCCGGGACGGAGCCGTCGTTCCCACCTTCTATCTTCCGGCCAGACAGTGGAGTTTCACCGAGCACGAACTGGTGGTTCGCGCCTGGGGCGACCCTCGTGCGCTGGCGGGCGCGGTTCGCAAAGCGCTGCATGCGATCGACCCCTCGCTCCCCGGATTCGAGGCCGCCGCCGTGGACGATCTGCTCGCCGAACAGGACAGGCCGCGCCGCTTCCAGGCGCAACTGATTGGAGCGTTCGGGGTCATCGCCGCGGCGATCGCCGCGGCGGGCCTGTATGGCCTGATGGCGTACACGGTGGAGCGGCGGCGGCGAGAGATCGGAGTCCGGCTGGCGCTAGGTGCGACGAGAACCAGGGTGGCCTTGCTTGTCCTCGAGCGGAGTCTCGGGCTCGGCGCCGTTGGAATGGCGGCCGGCGCACTGGGCGCCTTGCTGGCCGGCGACGCACTCCGGGCATCGATCCACGGAATCGCGCCCACCGATCCCGTAACGTTCCTGGCCGTGACGGCCCTGTTGTTCGCTGTCGCGATTTTGGCCTCGGCGGCGCCGGCGTTGCGCGCCTTCCGCGTGGATCCGATGGCGGCGATTCGACGCTAGATTTCAGCAGCCCGTGGTAAGTGCGCCTTCGGCATGATGCACCGCATCGAGTAGCGGGGAATCTGCGCCTGACCCGGCCTTGCGTGGCCCGCCACGCCGAACAGCGTGTAGGCGTCGTGCTTCGACATCCCGTACGATTCCTCCATCCACAGGATCATGTCGCGCAACGCCAACCGCAACGCATCCTCGAGCGGACTCGCCACCGCCACCGTCACGATCGCATCCGGAGTCTCGATCCGCGGCCAGTTCATCGCCGGACTCCGCGTATCCGAAACCTCGCACCGCAGCGTGATCACGCTCCGCATCTCCACGCTTCCGATCTCGCCATCGCTCTGCAGCGCGTGGCAGTCGCCCAGCGCCAGCAGCGCGCCGTCGTGATAGATGGGTAGATACAGCACGCTGCCCGCGCAAATCTCCGGCGTGTCCAGGTTGCCGCCGTGCTGTCCCATCCCGCCCGACGAGATGGCCTCGAGCGGCGGCGCCACGCCCATCGTTCCGATCATCGGACGCACGGGAATCTTGATCCGCCCCTCGGGATCGAACCAAAAGCAGCCGTCCTCGATCTTGTGCAGCGTGGTCGCGGGCCTGTCGAAGAAATCCTCCAGGTGGAACAGGAAGGGCCAATAGCCGGTGTAGCCGAGCGTGTCGCACTCCTGCGCCAGGATGTGGACCGCCAGGGTCCCACCCGCCTTCGCGCCTTCGACATGGATCGGCCCGGTCACCGGATTTCCGTGATAGCCCTTCTTTCGCATCGCGAGCAGATACTCGGCGGTGGTGTGCTCGGGGACGCGCGTGCGGCCTCCGCGCGAATCCTCCGTTTCCACCACGAAGATCTCGCCGGGAAGGACGCGGGCCACCGGTTCCGAACGCCGGTCAAAGAGCGGAGACAACTTGTCGCGAGTGATGCGCTGCATGAGAGAATACTATCTCGAGTGCCCCGATGAACACCGCCCGTATCGACCGAATCGACGTCTACTGCGTTCGCGGACCCCGCAAGGAAGCCGTGCGGTCCGGCACGACCGGAGCCACTCCGGTGACGGCCTCCGAGTTCGGCGTCATCCGCATCGTCACGTCCGATGGATGCCAGGGACTCGGCGAGATCTCGATCACCTATCCGCGCATCGGCTTCACTCTGTGCCACGCCGCAAGGCGTATCGTTGCGCCGCGGCTGATCGGCCAGGATGCGCGCCGCGCGCCCGAACTGCTCGCCCTGGTCGATACGATCCTGGCCGGCGAACTGAGCGCGCCCTACCTTCGCGCGGCGTTCGAGATCGCGCTGCTCGACTGGAACGGACGCCATCACGGCGTTCCCCTGTACGCGATGCTCGGCGGCAAGTGCCGCGACCGCGTCCCCTTGGCCTGGGGCATCTACCAGAAGTCGCCGGAAGAGATGGCGCGAGACGCGGCAGCCGGCGTCGCGGCGGGATACCACGCGATCAAGCTCAAGGTGGGCCGCCGTCTGGCGGACGACGTGGCGGCGGTTCGAGCCGTGGCGGAGGCGCTGGGCCGCAAGGTCCCGCTGCGGCTGGACGCGAACATGGCATGGGGCTCCGTCCCCGAAGCCTCGGCGGCGATGCGGGCGCTGGCGGCGGAAGCTCCCATCGCGTGGTTCGAGCAGCCTTTATCTCGCGGCAATTTGCAAGGGATGCGTCTGCTGCGGCAACAGGCGATCGCGCCGGTGATGGCCGACGAGAGCCTGCAGACCTTGCGCGACGCCTACGAACTCGCGCGAGCCGAGGCGGCCGACGTCTTCAACATCTATATCTGCGAAGCGGGCGGTGTTCAGGCGGCGGCGCACATCTTCGCTTTGGCAGCGGCGCTCGACATCCCGTGCATCCTCGGCAGCCAGGCGGAAATGGGGATCGGCACCGCGGCGGCGGCGCACCTGGGCGTGGCGGTTCCGAATCTCACGCACGCGTGGGAGACGTTCGGCCCGCTGCGCTATGAGGCGGAATTGGTCCGGCCGGCGACCCGGATCGAGGACGGCTGGCTGTATCCGGCGGAAGGACCGGGGCTGGGCATCGAACTGGACGAGGACGTGCTGGCGGCGTGGATGGCCGGCGAGTGACGATCCGGCGCGCGCTGCCCGCCGAGGTTCCCCTTTTGGCGCGCCACCGCCGGGCGATGTTCGAGGAGATGGGATACCGGGACATCCCCGCGCTGGACGCAATGTGCACCGCGTTCGAACCTTGGCTGGCCGGGCGAATGGCTTCTGGCGAGTACGTGGCGCTAGTCGTCGAGGATGCGCCTGGAGGGATCGTGGCCGGCGCTGGGGTGTGGTTCATGGACTGGCCGCCGCACATGATCGGCCCCGGAGCGCCGCGCGCCAACATCGTCAACGTGTATACCGAACCGGCTTGGCGGCGGCAAGGGCTGGCACGCCGGTTGATGGAGGCGGCGCTCGCCGAGTGCCGGAACCGCGGCGTGCGAGCGGTGATTCTGCACGCGAGCGATGCCGGCCGGCCGCTGTACGAATCGTTGGGGTTCGACGCCACCAACGAGATGCGGCTGCTTCTCTGAGGTCAGGCGTGCGGGACTCCGCTCTCCGGACACACCGATCCGCCCCTCCGAGGGAGCCAGTCCCCCCAATGGAACGGCGGCGCGCGCGCGGAGTTGATACAATGAGGAGTCTGACCGACAAGCGCCACGCCGTCCACTGAAACCAGATGGGGTCTAGCGGCGTCTCCTCCAAAGGCGCGGAGTGGAAAGGAAACAGTTTTAGATGAAGTGGAGCAGGCTATATGGCCTGAGAACAACCCAACTCTGTCTCGCGCTCTCTTCGACTGTCATCTTCTTCGCCTCCGGGCTCGGCGCGCAGCAACCACAACAGGCTCAGCCACCTAAGGCCCCAGCGCCTAAGCCGGCCAACCCGTTCGAGACCGTTCCAGCGACGAAAGAAGAAGCGAAGCCCACGCCTCAGGCGAAGCCGACGCCGTTCGAGAAACCGGCGGTGACGGCGGAGCCGAAACCCGGCGACCCCAAACCTGTCAGTCCGGCCAAGCCGGGCGAACAGGCGGCCGCCGTCGTCGAGGACGTGATCGAAGGGATCGAGTTTCGCGGGGCTCGAAGGGTTCCTCAGGATACGTTACGAGCGTTAATTTTCTCGAAGAAGGGCGACAAGATCGACCAGGAGACGCTTCACCGCGACTTCATGGCTCTGTGGAACACGGGCCGCTTCGACGACATCACCTTGGAGCGCGAGCCCGGCCGCACCGGCTGGATGATCCGGTTCCGGGTTGTCGAGCGGCGCGTCGTCCGGTCCATCAAATACGATGGCATCAAATCGGTGACTGTCTCCGAAATCCTGGACCGCTTCAAGGAGCGCCGCGTCGGGCTTTCGGTGGAACAGCAGTTCGATCCTAACAAGGTGCAGGTAGCAGTGAACGTGCTGAAGGCGTTCCTCTCGGAGCGCGGCCGCCAGTTCGCCACGGTGGAACCCGATGTCCGCCAGATCCCGCCGTCGTCCCTCGAAGTCACGTTCAAAGTGAAGGAAGGACCGAAGGTGAAGGTCGGCGCCATCGAGATCGAAGGGAACAAGGTCTTGAGCGACCGCGCGGTGACGCGCGCCATGAAGAACCTCCGGCCGATCGGCATCCCCCACTCGATCCTTTTCGAGAGCATCTTCTCGAAGGCATTCGATTCGTCCAAGCTCGAGGAAGACAAGGACCGCATCCGCAACTACTACCAGGAGCGCGGCTACTTTACGGCGCGCACGCTGGAGCATTCGCTCACCATGCGCGACACGGGCGGACAGGGCTTCAAGATTCCCGTCTTCAAGCCGAACAAACCCGGCAAGCGCGCCGATCTCAAGATCTCGGTCGAGGAAGGCCGGCTGTACCGGCTGAACCAGATGAATTTCGTCGGAGTGAAGCTGTTCCGCACTCCGGAAACCATCTTCCCGCGGGTGTTCCAGATGAGCCAGGGCGAGGTCTTCTCCACCGCCAAGCTTCGCAAGGGCATCGAGCAGATGCGCAAGCTTTACGGTGAATTCGGCTACATCGACTTCGTGCCCGAGCCCTCGTTCGATCCGCAGCCGAACTCCGACAAGATCGACCTGACGATCACCGCCGACGAAGGCAAGCAGTTCTTCGTCCGGCGCATCGACTTCCAGGGCAATACCACCACCCGCGACAAAGTGATCCGGCGCGAGATCCTGCTCGACGAAGGGCAGATCTACAACACCCGCTATTGGGACATGTCGCTGCTGCGGTTGAACCAACTCGGCTACTTCGAAGTCCTCAAGGAAAACGAGGCGGCCGATATCAAGCGCGACACCAAAACGTCCACGGTCGACATTCTGCTCAAGGTCAAGGAGCGCGGCAAGAACAGCGTGCACCTGAACGGCGGCGTGTCGGGCATCGCCGGCAGCTTCATCGGATTCGGCTACTCGACCAACAACTTCCTCGGCCTGGGCGAGACGCTGTCGATCGACGCGCAGTTGGGCGATCGTATCCGCAACGTCACGTTCGGATTCACCGAGCCCTATCTGTTCGACCGTCCGATGACCGCCGGGTTCACGATCTACACGCAGCGTTTCAACTTCGATCAGGGCCGCGAGGTTTCGCTGCTCACCGGCCGCAACCTGATTCCGCTGTACAACCAGCTCGGCCAGAGCAACCTGCTGAACTACGTGTCGAACGGACAGGGCTTCACCGCGTTCCTTTCCAGCCCGTGGCGGAAGGTGTCGCCGTTTGCCCGCTTCGGCGTCACCTACAGCCTGGGCACCCAGAAGATCCGGACCGAATCGCAGGCGTCGCGGAACTATTTCAATTTCATCAATTTTCAGGGCCTGGACGGACAAAACTCGCTCGAGGGGATCAGAACCAGCGCCTTCGTCCCGTCGTATACGTACAACACGGTCGATCATCCGATCACGCCGTCCCGCGGCCGCAGCGTCTTTCTCAGCACGCAGTTCGCCACGATCGGCGGCAACGTTCGAATGGTGGAGCCCACCATCGACATCAAGTGGTTCCGGGCGGGGTTGAAGAAGGGCCACGTGATCGGCATGCACGGACTGGGACGCTTCGTCTCGGGCTACGGCGGCCGGTCGGTGCCTCCGTTCAGCCGCTTCTACATGGGCGGCGAGAACGACATTCGCGGATTCGAAATCTGGGGCATCAGCCCGGTCGCCTACATCCCGACCACGGCCGCGGTCCCCGTGCTCAACGCGGATGGTTCGGCGCGCCAGCAGAAGTACATCATCGATGGCGTGGAAACGTTCGGGCCCGTGTCTCAGCCGATTCCGACGTATCAGCTGATCTTCCCCGGCGGCGACACGCAGGGCGTCGGCAACTTCGAGTACAGAATTCCGATCGTCGGACCCTTGACGTTGGCGCTGTTCACCGACGGCGGCATCAACAAGATCTCGCGGACCGATCAACTCCGGTTGAACCCGGGCCGCGTCGCGGAACTGAATTCTCTGTTCCCGCAGGCGTCCTTCCGGCAAGGGGCTATCCTCGCCAGACAGACCCAGCAGTTTCGCGCATCGTCGGGCGTCGAGTTCCAGATCATGATGCCGGTGGTGAACGCGCCCTTCCGCTTGTACTGGGCGTACAATCCAATGATCCTGCAGGAATTTCTCATCCCGCCCGTGGTCGCCGACCGCTCGTTGTTCCCCAACAACGCGACGTTCGTGAACTCGATCGCAACCATCGGTCAACCTTATCCGTTTTACGAGCGCCGCAAGCTGTGGCGCTTCACGATCAGCCGGACCTTCTAGCCTCGTCCGGCTTCATGTGATACCATCTTTCAGAATCGCTCCGGGAGTCAAGTCAGCGTGATCCACAAGACGTCGTTCGCCATCGCCGCACTGGCGGCCGTTTCGGTCCTTCAGGCTCAGAACAAGATCGGTGTCGTTCACATCCAGAACGCCATCATCGCGACCAAGGACGGACAGAAAGCCGCGGCCGCTCTGCAGGGGAAGTTCGATCCCAAGCGAAAGGCGATCGAACAGAAGCAGAGCGAAATCGCCGGCAAACAGCAGGAACTCAGCCGGGGCAGCAACACCATGGCGGAAGCCAAGCGGCAACAGCTCACCCGTGAGATCGACTCGCTGACCAAGTCGCTGCAACGCGAGTCCGAGGATGCGCAGGCCGAGCTCGAGCAGGAGCAGAACAAGGTCCTCAACGAACTGGGCCAGAGGCTGCTCGTCGTCCTCGACAAGTACGGCAAGGACCACGCCTACGCGCTGATCCTCGACATCAGCTCGCCGCAAACTCCCGTCCTGTTCCTCGCCAACGGCGTCGATCTCACGAAGGAGATTGTCGACCTGTACGACAAGAACGCTCCCACGCCCACCACCGGCGCGGCGCCGGTGGCTCCGGCTCCGAAGCCCCTCGGCGTTCCGCCTCCCAAGAAGTAGGCCGCCCGGCCGGTCCGGTACTTCGGTCCCAGCTTGCTCGTGCCCGGTGGGTGCTATTCTTGGGTCTATGAAACGGCACTCCCGGATTGCCGTCGCACTCGCGGTTTCGACCGTGGCCTTTGGGCAAGGCGTCGTGACGACGGTAGCCGGCACTGGATGGATACTGCCCCGCCTGACCATGCCGGCCGCGGAGACCCCGCTCGGGTTCGTGCGGCATCTGACGCTGGACCGCGACGGCAACCTGCTGTTGCTCGACGCGTTCAACCACATGGTCTTCCGTTCGTCCAACGACGGGACTCTCACCGGCATCGCGGGTAACGGCTTGGCGGGTCCGGCTGGCGGCGAGGTCCCGGCGACCCGCGCCGCGCTCAGCTTCCCCGCCGCGTTCGCGGCCGACCGGTTCGGGAATATCTACATCGCCGACGACCAGAGCAGCTACATTCGCAAGGTCGACTCGCGCGGCATCATCTCCGTGATCGCCGGAGTGGGCGTCCGAGCCCCGGCCGAAGGCGTCCGCGCGCTCGACGTGACGTTCGGCGACATCGACTCGATGGCGGCGCTGCCCAATGGCGACATCCTGGTCTCCGATCACGCCCACTTCCGCATCTTCCGGATTGACGCGGCGGGAATCGTGCGCGTGTTCGCTGGATCGGGAGGCCAGCGGTGCGGGTCGGGCATCGGTGGGCCCGCCACCGCCGCCGAACTCTGCCAGCCGCGCAATCTGGTCACGGACCGGCAAGGCAACGCCTATTTCTCCTCCTTTTCCTCGGCGGTCTCCCGAGGCGCGGCCGTCCGCCGGGTCGGGCTCGACGGGATGATCGTCACCGTGGCGGGAAGCGGGGCATTGGGACGGCCTGTCAACGGCGCGCCGGCCACCGAGTCGCCGCTCGAACCGGTCGCGATGGCACTCGATTCCGAAGGGCGCATGGTGATCGCGTCCGGCTTCGTTTCCACGTCCGGGCAACGGACGGGCGACCTCGTCCGAGTGGCAGCGGGCGGCAGCATCGAAATCCTCCCGGCCGGCGGATTGGACAGCGACGTGCCGGTCGGGATGGCCGTTCTCCCCGACGGCTCCGTGGTGTACGCTACGTTTCAACCGACCCGGATCGTGAGGATTAGGCCCGGCGGAACGCCGGAGCTTTTCGCGGGCAGCGGCAAGTTCGGTTTCGGCGGCGACGGAGGACCCGCGACCCAGGCGCTGCTGAACGGTCCGACGGGACTCGCCGTCGATAGCTTCGGCAATCTCTACATCGCCGACACCGGCAACGGACGCATCCGGGCGGTCAATTCGCGAGGCTTCATCACGACACTCGCCGGCAACGGGGAGTTCGTCAAGACAATCAACCTCGATGATCTGGTCTCTTCCCCTCCCGTCGAGTGGCCTCTGTTCCTGCCCGTGGGCATCGCCGTCACCCAGGAAGGCATCCTCGTTTTCACCAGTTCGTTCGGCGTTCACTTCATGCTGGGAGACACTCTGTTGACCGCCGGATACGCGACCAGAACCCCGGGTGGCATCGCCTTCGATGGCGCGACGGCGGAGACCTATGCGGGCATTCTGTTTGTCGACACCGCGCAGCACGTAGCCTACCGGGTTCCCAGCAACGGTGAAGGCGTCGATGTGCTCGCCGGCGCCGGAGCGCCCGCCTCCACCGGCGACGGTGGGCCTTCCACCGCCGCGGCTCTCAATTCACCGATCGGAATCGCGGCGGCGGCGGATCGCTCCGTCTATATCTCGGAGGGCGGCGGCCACCGAATTCGCAAGATTTCCCCGAACGGCATTATCTCCACGTTCGCGGGAAACGGCCGCGCCAGCGCGGCGCGCATGCCGGCCGGTCCAGTCGCCGCCACAGGCGTCACGTTGACCAATCCAGGCGGCATCGCGCTCGACGCGGCGGGCAATCTCCTTGTGAAGAGCGCGGGCCACATCAGCCGCATCACGCCCGACGGCCAGTTGCGCGTCATCGCCGGAATCGGTCCACGTGGCGTCATTGCAGGCGATGGCGGCTTGGCCACGAACGCGGCTCTCGCCACGGCGGGAGGGATCGCGGTGGATGCGCAAGGCAACATCTACTTCGCCGAGGCCGACTTCAATCGCGTACGCAAAATCCTGGCCCAACCGCCGTCGTTCCAGGCGTCGCCCGCCACGCTGGAATTCTCCGCCGCCTCGGCCGGACCTCCGCCCAGGCCCCAGACCGTCAACGTGCTCTCCAGCGTTCCCAGCCTCGGATTCAATGTACAGGTCCGCACCGCGAACGGCGGCAGTTGGTTGAGCGCCGGCATCGCCTCGGGCGTAACGCCGCGGTTGCTGCAGATCACCGCGAGTCCCGCCGCGCTGGCGCCGGGGACATATACGGGAACCATCGATCTCACCGCGCCGAACGGATCGCCGCGGACGGTCTCGATCAACGTTCGGTTCACCGTGGGCGCGGCTCTTCCGGCCAATCTACAAGTGGACCGCACCTCGCTTTCGTTCACCTATCCGCGCACGGCGCGGAAGCGCGCCCAACAACTGCTGCTGTCCAACACTGGCAGCGGAACCGTGACGTACGATGTTTCCGTTGCGGCGGGCAGCTTCCTGGCCGTGACCCCGGTCCGAGGTTCGGTTGCCGCCGCCGCGCCCTTCGCGCTCCGCGTCGAGGCCGATCCCGCCAGTCGCGCGCCCGGAACGTATCGCGACACGATCACCATTCGATGGTCCGGCGGTACGCTATCGGTGAACGCGGTGATGACCATCAGCGATCGCGAGCAGGCGATTCTCCTGTCGCAAAGCGGACTCTCTTTCCAAGCCGTGGCGCAGGGCGGCGTGACGCCTCCGCAATCGTTCGGAGTGATCAACTCGGGCAACGGCGTGATGCCCTGGCGGGTGACTACGTCTACTCTGGCCGGTGGCTCCTGGCTGCGCGTGTCGCCCGATTCCGGCGCCACCGACGCCTCCAGCCAGAACGTGCCCTCGGTCCAGGTCGGCATCGATCAGGCGGGGCTCGAACCCGGCGTCTACTACGGATTGGTCCAGGTGGAGTCGCAAGGGGCGGCCAACACGCCGCACGTTCTGACCGTGGCTCTCGAAGTGCTTCCTCCGGGGGCGCGTCCCGGATCGGTGGTCCAGCCGCGCGAACTGACGTTTCGGGTGGTGGAAGGGCAATCCGGCGGGTCGGAAGATCTCACCGTGTTCAACCTCACGGGCAACACCGTCGGATACCGTTCGAGCGCCCAGTCCCTGAGTTCGACGCAGGAGATGGTGTACGCTCCCATCGACGCTTCCGTCGCTCCACGCGAGCCGCAGCGCGTCGTGGTGCAACCCCAGACATTCAACCTGCCGGCCGGCACTCACCGGTCGTCGATGGCGTTCCAGTTCGACGACGGGACTGTCCGGCAAGTGGACGTCTCGGTGGTTGTCGCGCGTGGCGGGCTGTCCTCCTCCACCAAGATCGATCCCAGGCGCGGCGCCGACGGCTGCACACCCGGCAGACTCTTGCCGGCGGTGCGATCGCTAGGGCAGGGGTCCAGCGTTCCCGCTGGATGGCCCGCGGGCGTGGTTGTCGAGGTGCAGGACGATTGCGGCCGCCAGATCGAC
The DNA here is from genome assembly GCA_005808475.1 of Acidobacteriota bacterium. Lineage (GTDB taxonomy): Bacteria > Acidobacteriota > Terriglobia > Bryobacterales > Bryobacteraceae > SYLY01. The sequence goes on along the minus strand of SYLY01000320.1, from coordinate 13,470 downwards.
GACGGCGCGGTGACGATGTCGTTCTCCAACGGCGATCCGCCCGTTGCTCTGCAGTCGGTGAAAGACGGCTTGTGGCATGGAACCTGGGCGTCGCGATCGGCGGCCGGCGGAGCGGTGACCGTCAAGGTTCAGGCCGAAGACAAGGTGCTCAACATCCAGGGTGAGCGCGAGGTCCTCGCCGATCTCCGCGCCGCGTACGATCCTCCCGAAATCCGCTCCGAAGGCGTGCTCAACTCCGGTGTGGCGGCGAACGCTCCGCTTTAGCCCGGCGCGCTGATCGAAGTGGCGGGATCGCGAATCACAGCGAATCTCACGCTGAATGCCCCGGCCCGGCAGAACCTGCCCACTCGCCTCGAGGATACCGAAGTGATTGTGGCGGGGCGGCGGATTCCCCTGTTTTCCGCCGCGCCCGACAAAGCGGCCGGAGTGCTACCTTACGACCTGCCCGCCAACACGCTACATCAAGTGCTGATCCGCCGGGGGCTTACCTACTCGCGCCCCGCGCCGGTGAACGTGGCGGCCGCGCAGCCGGCCATCCTGCTGAACACGCAGGCCGGCGGAACCCAGGCACTGGCCGAGATTCGGCGCGACGGAGCGGCGGCGGTCTTGAACAGCGGCGCCAACCCGGCGCGGTCCGGCGATCGCGTCGCGATCCTGTGCGGCGGCCTTGGCGCGGTGACACCGGCGGTGGAAGCCGGCACGGTCACGCCCGCTTCGCCGGCGAGCCGCACCGCGCTGCCGGTGACCGCGCGCATCGGCGGAGCCGCCGCCACTGTTTCCGAAGCGTCGCTCGTGCCCGGCGAGATCGGGCGGTACCAGGTGGTGCTGACGATTCCCGCGGGTGTCGCGGCGGGCGACCGCGTGGCGGTGGAAGTGGAAACGCAGGGTCTGGTAAGTCCGCAGGCGACTCTGGTGATCCGGTAGCTACCGGTTATCCAAAAAGCGGTCCAGCCACTCCATGCCGAGCCTCACCGATTCGGGGCTCGGTGTGTGGCCCGTGCGGTGGTTGAAGTAGCCGATGTTCCGCGGCGAACCGAGCAGCGTGTACACGCTCCGCGCCTCGTTGATGTAGTGCCAGCTCTTGTCGGAGTCGGCCGAATTCCCTCCGATCAACAGGAATGACCGCGGCGCGATGAGCCCGAGCAGTTCGTGCTGGTCGGCGTCCGCGGACTTGATGAAGCGGCCGAAATACCAATAGTCCTCGTAGTTCGAAAAGCCGAGGCCGATGCCGCCCTCCGAGGACACGGCTGCCTTGATGCGATCGTCGAACGCCGCCGCGTAGAGCGCCATCTTGCCGCCGAGAGACTGGCCCACGATGCCGATGCGGCTGGGGTCGGCTTCCGGCATCGTACCCACGTAGTCCACCAGCCGCTGCGCATCCCACGCCCACTTGCCCATTCCCGTCCACTTGGGGTGGCGTAGATTCAGATTGGCCACCGCTTCCTGATAGCGCTCGCCGTAGCTCTCGCCGAACCAGCGGATCGCGATGGCGATGTAGCCGCGCTTCACCGCCAGGTAGGCGAACGATCGAACGCCCGGCGGGGTGTAGAGGCGGCCGCCCAGATTCCGTCCGGCCGGCGTGTCGACGTCGTAGTAAGGCGTCAAAATTACCGGCAGCGGCTTCTTCGAAGCGGTGCGCGGAATCATGACGTAAATCTTCTCCCAGAAGTCCGGCTCCACCTGGAGCAGCAGCATCCGGCCCCGGTAGTCCTCTTCCTCGAACTCGGCAATCAAGCGGACGGCCGGCGCGGGCGGCTTCACCGAGGGCTCGCCCAGAAGCTTCATCCATTTCGCCCGCAACTCGTTCCTGCGCGCCGGCCAACCAGCGGCGGCGAGCCCCTCGGGCGCGAGGCGCGAAAGGCCGCCGGTCGCGGTTTCAAAGCCCTTGGGCCGTGTGTCGTAGACGCGGAACCAATCGGCGGCTGGGGCGCCGATCGCGGCGGCCGGCAGGCTCCGCGCCACGCGAAAGCCGGTGAACCGGCTCCGGGTGTCCGGCAACATCGACGCGCGATAATCGCGGCTGCGCGAAGGCGCGCTGACGAAGGAGCCGCCGCGAATGGTGCGTTCGATCCCAAAGGGCGGCGCGATTCCGGGCGCGGCATTGAAGGAGTCCTCGCACCACTCCCACACGTTGCCGGTCGCGTCGAACACGCCGTTCGCATTGGCCGCTTCGCTCGCCACGTCGCGCGTGCCTTTCTCGCGGACCAGCGCCATCAACGGCTCCACGCTCCTGGTCTCGGCGACGCCGAGATTGGCCCCCTGCGCCGCGGCCGCGCCCCGCGCCGATTCCCACTCGTCCTCGGTGGGCAGCCGGTAACCGTCGCACGAGCGGTCCCGCTCGCCGGACGACAAGTCGTAGCAAGACCGCAGCCGCTCGAGTTCGCTCCTGCGATTGCAATATCGAATGGCATCCCACCAACTCACGTTCTCCACGGGCCGCTTCGATCCGCGGTAGTGCGCCGGATTGCGGCCGGTCACGCGCTCGAATTCCGCCTGCGTGACCTCGGTGGCCGAGATCGAAAACGCCGGGATCGTCACTCGCGCCGGAACGCCGGTGGCGCCCACCTGCCGGTCGAAGGAACGGCTCGGGATGGAGGCGAACTCGGCGGCCAGGGCCGAGGACGCCAGCCAGAGCAGCAGCGGTCCGATCACGGGTTGGCGCTCTTCTGGCGCTCGAACTCCTCCTGGAACTGCTTCTCCTTCAGGTCGATGTAGGCGGCGTATCCGGCGGGATCGATGTAGGGATGGGGACCCGGCTTGCCGAGCTTCGGATGCTTGGCCTCCATGTCGTAGAAGTTGGGATGCGCGGCCAGGAAGATGTCGCACGGCAGCTTCCGCAGCGTGCGGAAGCTGCGCCGGTAGTCGTCCGCGATGTCCGGATAGTCCTTGTTCTTCCACAACACGTAGCCGGGGTTGAATCCGACGCTGCACACCACCACCACGTCGTACGATTTGCCCGCTTCGGTGGTCTTCATGCTGAAAGTGGTACAGCCCTTGGTGTGTCCGGCGGTCAGGTGCGCTTTCAATGTGGCTCCGCCGAGCTTGATCTCCTCGCCGTCTTTCAGGATGCGATCGATCGGGTGCGGCTTTCCGCCGGGCGTCATCTTGCGCAGAGCGGGGACATCCTGCTCCATCGCCATCACCTTGGCGGCGGTGAGTTCCTTCAACATGGCGTCGGCCTCCATGTGGTCTCCGTGCGCATGGCTGCCGAGAATGATCTTCACGTCGGTCAACTTGAAGCCGAGCGTTTCGATGTTCGCGCGCAGAATGGGAGCGGTGGACTCGAAGTCGCTGTTGATCAGGATATGGCCCGCCTGGGTGGTGATGAGGAATGTCGAAATCTCGGCGGTCCCGATCGAGTAGATATTGCCGATCACCTTGTGGGGCGGGAACGGGCGGTTCCAGTCGCGGGCGGGGGACTTCTTGGCTGTGTTCTGCGCGGCGAGCGAGACCGCCGCCAGCAGCAGCAGGCGAGGGAGGGTTGTCCGGGGCATGAGTATCAGGGTAGCGCTTCCGGTTCCTCGACGGCTTCCGTGTCCCTTTCCCCGGGGATTCGTCGCGTTACGGGCATGGACCTATCCAGCATGACCGGCGGCCTCGCGGAAGCGCAACTCGAGCAGGCGCGGCTCCAGAATGAGAAGTTGGCGCTCGAAGTCGCCAGACAGCGGCAGCCCGCGGCGTGGCATCACTCTCTATCGCAACTGCTTCCGTTGCTTACCGCGCTCCTCTCGGTGGCCGGTTTCCTGTGGGGCGTGCTCTTGTACACGGGGGAACAGCGCAAGCTGCGGGAGGCCGGCGAACGCGAGTTCATGAAGCCCTGGCTCGAGAGCCAGCGCGCGGTGTATTCCGAGGCGCTGACCGCCGTCGCGGCCGCCGCCAACAACCCGGGCGCGAAGGAGCGCGCGGAGGCGGAGACGAAGTTCTGGGAACTCTACCACGGGCGCATGATCCTTGTCGAGACTAAAGCCGTGTCGGCTGGCATGGTGGCCTTCGGGAACTGCCTCGACGGGACGGAGAAGTGTGATCGCAACGAGAAGAATGCTCGCGCGCACACATTGGGGACGGCGATGGCCGCGTCGATGGCGGCGACCGCGAAAATGTCATATCAGGAATTGGAGCAGCATCAGTTCCACTACTCCGGACCCGAACTAAAGTAACCAGAACCCTTCACCGCCGGCCGATCACGCCCTCGAGCGTGGAAGCAGTGAGGAGCGCGTCGCCCCAACGCTCGATCTGGCCAGGGCCCGCCTTGGCCAAACGGAGTTGCGCCCACTTCGGCAGTTCGCCGAACCTGCGGTTGAGTTGCCTGATCAGCAGTTGGAGCTTTCCCTTCGCCTCGCCTTCCGCCAAGCCGCTGGCAAACCCGGCGTCGCGGATGTCGCGTGGCAGCACATTCTCTTCGATGTTGACCCTCACGCCCACCTCCTCGAACTCCATTTTGAGCTGTTCCGCCTGGCAACCGGGAAGCCGAATCATCGATGGCCCCGTAAGGCTCCGGTCAGCGCCGGCCGATCACGCCCTCGAGCGTGGACGCGGTGAGGAGTGCGTCGCCCCAACGCTCGATCTGGCCAGAGCCCGCCTTGGCCAAACGAAGTTGCGCCCACTTCGGCAGTTCGCCGAACTTGCGGTTGAGTTGCCTGATCAGCAGTTGGGCCTTGCCCTTCACCTCACCGCGAGCCTCACCGCGAGCTTCTCCGCGAGCTTCCCCGCGAGCTTCTCCGCGAGCTTCCCCCCGAGCTTCGCCTTCCGCCAAGCCGCTGGCAAACCCGGCGTCGCGGATGTCGCGTAGCAGCACATTCTCTTCGATGTTGACCCTCACGCCCACCTCCTCGAACTCTATTTTGAGCTGTTCCGCGACTCCGCGCAACCCGGCCAGCACCGTCAATTGCGCCAACACCCGTTCCCGCTCGACGCCATCCAGCTTGCTTGCGCGCGACACGATATCGCGGAGCTTCTCCGCGCCGCCGCTGGCGAGCATCGCCAGCACGAAATCCGCCGGGTTGCCGGTCGCCAGCAGGTCCGCGGCCTCGAACTCACGGATGTCGACCAGGCGGTAACCGCCCTGAATCTCGCCCAGGTCCAACCGCCGTGGCATTGTCATCCGCCGCTTGCCGATGTAGAGCACTACTTGCACCAGATGGCTCTTGCGATACTTTCGCGCTCCCAGTACTCCGTACACCACCATCCGGTACGCCATGTACCGGTGATTGGTGCTCTGCACTTCGATGTGCAACAGGCCCGTTCGCCCGAGTTCGAAGAACAGGTCCGCTACCCGGCTGCCGACGATCGCCAGTTGCACCGCGAGCGGCCGTCCGATCTTCCGGCCGCCGGACAACGATCCCAGAATACTGGACCCGTGCGAGGTCAGTAGATCCCGGACCACCACCTCATACTGCAAGCGTTTCAAGGACACCTCCTGGTGAAGCGTCCCCGGCCAGGATCGCGCCGCGGCAAGCGGACTGCCCCGCTTTCCCGCCGAACCCCGATTCTACCTCGAACGGACGAGCCGCCCTGTTATCGCAGCACCAGCGGCGCGTTCTCCGATCTCTTGAGCGCCGCCACCTTACGCGCCGCCGCGGCGGCATCGACCGCGCGTCCCGCCTGCCGGTATGCCTGCGAGAGTTGCAACCACACGGCGGCTTCGGACGGATTCAACCGGGACGCGGTCTCGAGCAGCGCGATCGCCGCCGGAAGCCGCTTTTCCCGAAGTCGCGCCTTGCCCAGATAGTATGCCGCTCCCCAGGAATCGGGCCGCAGCGACCGCACCTTCTCGAGCAGGGCGATGCCCTGGACCGGATCGCCGCTCTGGGCCAACAACGCGCCGAGATAATAGGTGGCTTCGGCGTCGTCCGGAGCCTGGGCCGCCGCTTCGCGCAACACAGCCAGGGCCTCCTCCTCCCTGCGCAGGCTAACCAGGGTCTTTCCCAGTTCCAGTTGCGCGCCCGGTAGTTTCGGATCCGCCGCCACGGCCGCGCGCAGGCTCTTTTCCGCGTCCTCGAACAGCGACGTCTCGTAGTAGGCCTTGCCCGCCAGGTAGTGCGCTTGCGCCGGATTCAGCGCCGCCATCAGCTTCTCGAGCGCGGCCCCCGCGGCGGCACGGTCCTTGTTCTTCAAGTGACCGACCGCGAGCAGATACTGCACTCCCGAATTGGCCGGATCCTCCCGCTCCAGTTCGATCAACGCCGCCAGCGCCGCCGCCGTCTCACCGGTGAGCAACTGAGTGGTGGCCAGCAACTCCCGCAGTTGCGCGCCCGGCTTGCCGAGCTTGGCGATCCTCCGGAACAGCGGCTTGGCCGCGGCGTGCTGATCCAGCTTCATGTGCGCCAAGCCGAGATTGAACAGCAGTCCTGGCTCGTCCGGCGCCAGCTTCAGCGCTCTCTGGTAAACGGCGATGGCGGCGGAGGGCCGCCCGGTCCGCGAGTAAACCACGCCCAGGTTGCCGAGCGACGGCACGTGCCGGGGATCCTTGGCGAGCGCGGCCTCCAACCCCTTCTCCGCGGCGGCGAGATCGCCAGCCGCCAGCGCCGCCGAGGCGCGCTCGAAAAGAGAGGCGGCGCTTCCCTGAAAGAGAAGCGCCGCCACTAGCAGTAACATCGAAATCGCGATCAGAACAGGAACTTCAGTCCGAACTGCAGGGACCGGGGATCGCGCGTCGAGGTCACTTGCCCTAGCGTGCCCCGCGTCGCCGCGGTAACCGTCGAGTTCGGATTCGGCAGGTTGAGACCGGTGTTGATGCCCGCCCATTGGGTGTGGTTGAACGTGTTGAAGGTCTCCACCCGGAGTTGCACGGCGTACTTCTCCGCGATCCGCGTATTCTTGAAGATCGAGATATCCCAGTTGTTGATGCCGGGAGCCCTGAGGGTGTTGCGCCCCAGATTGCCGAGCGAGCCATCCGCCGGGCGTCCGAACGTGAAAACGTTGAAGTAGTCGAGTTCGCTCTTGTTGTCCGGTGTGATCTGGCCGCCCAGGTAGTCGGCGCGGACGCCGCCGCCCAGCGTTCCGGGGTTGCCGTTCGAACCGATCGTAAGCGGCTGGCCGCTCCAAAACCGCGTGATTCCATTGATCTGCCAGCCGTTGATCGCGTACTTGGCCGCGCTCGACCTGGCCAAGTTCGGCAACTCGTAGACGAAATCGATGGTAACGGTGTGCAGCCGGTCGAATCCGGCGGGGCCGAACTCGCGCCGGCGGTCCATGTAATAGCCGATCGCCGTGGTGTCGCCGTCGACCTCGTCGATCGCGCGCGACCAGGTGTAATTGAAGTTGCCGGTGAAGCCCTTGGAGAAGCGGCGGCTCACTCTCGATTGCAGCGCGTTGTACTTGGAGATCGCGCCGAACTCGGTCCAGTTGACCGTGGTGTAGCCGAGATACGGCCGCAACGCGTTGGTGGTTCCGTTCACGCCGGTCAAGACGCCGGGCCGCAGCGTCGTTCCCAGGGGAATCTGACCGAGGTCGCGCCGGTACTGCAAATGGCGTCCGGCGTTGCCCACGTAGGCGATATCCAACGCGATGCCGGCGGGGAGCTGCCGTTGCACTCCCAGGGACCACGAGTAGACCGTGGGCACTTGGCCAGCGGCGTCGATGGCCACGATGCTCACCGGTGTGCGGGCTCCTCCCGCGATCAGGCTGGCGTTCAGCGTGTCGACCTGGCCGGAAAAAACCGTTGGCGTGAAGGTGAGCGGCGGGTTGCCGAGGCCGTCGAAGTTATTCGCGTTCTGGCGGATGCGCTCATAGAAAACGCCCACGCCGCCGCGAACCGAAGTCTTGCCGTCGCCGAAAGGATCGTAGGCGAAACCGAGGCGCGGACCCCAGTTATTGTAGCGATGCTGCATGCCTCCCTTGGGAAGCCCCTTGCCCTCTTCCACCATGCCGTTGAATGGATCGCCGCCGATGATGGAGCCGTTTCGCAAGCCGGGCCGGATGTCGATGACCGCCGCCTTGGACGGATCGTACCGGCGGGGATCGAAGTAGTTCTGCAGGAACTTGCCGTGAGTGAACGTGGGGCCGAGGTAAGCCCATCGAATCCCAAACTCCAAGTTGAGCTTGCGGTTCACGCGCCAGCTATCCTGCGCGAACCACTCGACCCCATAGAAAGCGAACGCGCCGTAAAAACGCCCGTTCGTCTGGCTCACGCCGGTGTAGTTGCCGAGCAGCATGTTGGCGAACGTGTTGCCCGTGGACCGGGTGTTCTCCGTGTTGTCGCCGAAGTTGAAGTTCATCACATCGGTCCAGGTCGGCTGTTGGCCGTTGCGGTTCGTGTTGAAGAAGCCGCCGAACTTGAGCGTGTGCGAGCCGCGCATCGTCGTGACGTTGTCGGTCAACGCGAACTGTTTCGCCTCGCTGAGCCAGCCGGCCGGGAAGCCGGGGTAGTTGCAACTCGCCACGCCGCAGTTGAAACGCGGGAAGCGGTTGCGAACGTTCGACTGAGGATAGAACTCCTGGAAGGTGAAGCCCAGCTTCTCGCGGTCGTACCGCGCCACGTCGGCGGTCTTCTCGTTGACGTCCACCAGTTGGGTAAGCCGGTTATAGCCGAAAATGAACTCGTTGGTGGTTTTCGGGGAGATGACGCTCACCAGGTTCCACGACCAGCTCGAACCCGGCTTGCGACGGAACTGCGGGAACACCGGATACGGCGTCGAAGCGAAGATTCCGAGGCCGCGAGCCTCGTGGTTGGCGTCGTCCGCCCACCGGAAAAAGAAGTTATTCTTCGCGCTGATGTTGTAATCCAGCCGGACCACCTTGGCTTCCTTGTTGAAGGTGTAGGAATCCTGGAAGAACGTGCGCTGCGCCTCGGGCACGCCCGGAGTCCCGATTGCGCCGGCGTACGGAGCGCCGCGCAGGATGCCGAGGAAGGCGCCCGCGTTGCGCGACCATTCGGCGCGCGGAACCTGATTGTTGAGGTACGGGTCGCCGCCGATGATCCTGCCATTCGCCTCGCGCACGAGGGCGCCCGGGCGGAACACTTGACCTACCCGGAAGCCGGTGTTCTGGCCCCCCGTGGTCAGCAGCGGTTGATCCCGGTAGAGCCGCGAAAGGTCGCCGTTGAACAGATCCGGGTGAGGGAGATCGACGAAACTGCCGCCATTCGGCTGCGTCGCCAGCGTCTTCTCGTAATTGAAGAAGAAGAAGACCCTCGGGTTCTTGATCGACGAGACCTTGGGAACCCATAGCGGACCGCTGATGTTACCGCCGAACTGATTGAACCGCAGCTTTTGCGTGGTTCCCGTCCGGTCGAACGGCTGGCGGGCGTCGAGCGCGTTGTTGCGGAGGAACTCGTAGGCGGTCCCGTGAAACTTGGAGGAGCCGGCCTTGGTGTTCACCGCGATCAGAACGCCGGGGTTCCGGCCGTACTCGGCGTTGAAAACCGAGGTCTGCACCTTGAACTCACCCACCGCGTCCAGCGAGATCTGCGTGAACTGGCCGTCGTTGGCGCCGACGTCCGTGTTGATCGTGCCGTCCAGGAACACGTTGTTATTCGACCCGCGCAATCCGTTGATGTTGAACGCGTCGGTGTTATTGAACGCGAGGCGGAAATCGGACCGGTCATTGGACACCACGCCGGGCAGTGTGCGGATCAGCGATTGGAAGTCGCGTCCGTTCAAGCTGAGTTCGGTTACCTGCCGGGAATCGATCGTGAAGCTCTTATTAGCCGTGGTGGTTTCCACGACGGGGACCGCGGCCTCGACGGTGACCGATTCGGTCGTTTGACCGAGTTGGAGCGTGATGGAGCCCAGGTTCAGAATCTGATTCTGGTCCAGCTTGACATCCGGCCGCTCGAGGGTCTTGAACCCGGAGACCTCGGCGCGAATCGTGTACAACGCGGGCTGGATGTTGTTCAGCCGGAAGGAACCGTCTGGACTGGTGACGGTCTCCCGAACGGTGAGTTTCTTGGCCTGGTCGACCGCCGCGACCTTGGCGTTCGGACCGGCCGATCCCGTGGCGTCGAGAAGCGAGCCCTGGATGGATCCGGTTTGGCCGAGCGCGATCATGGCGGCGGCGAAAACGAGGAGCAGAAGTCTGTTCGAAAGCATGAGGCGATACCCCCTGGGGAAGCGATGAGTCTACGCGATTCTAGCATGCGCCCGGATCACTCCGCGCGGAGCGCCCGGGCCGGATCGATCCGCGTCGCGCGAAGCACCGCCGGGATCGCGGCCGCCGCTGCCGCTGCCGCCAGCGCCAGCAAAACGGGGCCGATCACCGCCGAGTCCAGCCCGGAAATCTCGAACAGGAACGGACGAAGCCGGCTCTCGACTCCCCTCCCCGCCAACAGCCCCGCCGCGGCGCCCAGAACCGGTGCGATCAGCGTCTCTCTCAGAACGTTGGCGGCAACCGCGCGGCTTCCGGCCCCCAGCGCCATCCGGATCGCGAACTCCCGCGATCGCCGCGCCACCGAATGGGCGAAGACGCCGTAGAGGCCGATCCCGGCCAGCACCAGCGCAACGGCTCCGAAGAATCCCGCCAAACCCGCTACCAGCCGCTCGCGCACGGTCTGCGCCTTTACCAGATCGTCCTGCATCCGGATGTCGTCGACGCGAAGGCGCGGGAACGCCTCCGCCACCAGCGTTCGCAACGGACCCGCGAGAGCGGCCTGCTTCAACCCGGGCCGCAGGCGGATCGCCAGGGCTCCCGACCGTGAACCGGCGAGCGGGAAGAAGGCGGTTGGCCGAATGTTCTCCCGAATGTCGCGCATCCGGAAATCGCCCACGACGCCCACTATCTCGACTCGCTGGTTCCAGGCGGTGAACGTCTGTCCGATCGGACTCCGCCCTTCGAAGTAGTGGCGCGCGAACTGCCGATTCACGATCGCGGCGGGGCCGTTCTCGCCGGGCCGGAAGTCGCGCCCTTCGATCATCGGAATTCCCATCGCGTCGAACCATCCGGCCGCCGCCTGAAACGTGTACGGACCCTGGATTTCGACCGGGCGCGCGCCCACCTGGATTTGCCCGATATTGGCGCCACCCGTCTGGACGGGCCATCCGCTCCACGCCGCCGCCTCCACTCCCGGCATCGCCGTGACACGCTCGCGCAACTGGTTCCAGGTTTCGAACGGCGGAGCCTCGCCGCTGGCGGCCGTTTCCATCAGCAGAACCCGCTCCGGAGCGAACCCGATGTCCTGGGCGTCCAGCCGGCGAAGCGATCCGCCCAGCAGCCCCGCCACGAAGCAAACCAGCACGCAGAACGCGACCTGCGCCGCCGTCAACAGGAGTCCGGCGCGGCCGGGCGCGATCGACGCCGCGCCATCCTTCAATGCTTCCGACGGAGCCGTTGCCTGCGCTCGCAACGCGGCCGGCAGCCCGGACAGAATCGTCACCGCGAAGGCGAGCGCGAGCGCCGCCAATACCACGCGGCCATCCATGGCGAGTTGAAGCCTCACCGGATTGTCCGGCGGGTTCAAGCCCGACACCACCAGAGGAGCGCTCCACCAGGCGAACAGCATCCCGGCCACCGCGGCCGCCGCGCCCAGCATCAGACTCTCCACCAACACCAGTTGGATCAAGCGGCGCCGCCCGGCGCCAATCGAGATTCTCAACGCCATCTCCCGCCCGCGCGCCGCCGCCTGAATCGTAAGCAGGTTCGCCACGCCGGCGCAGCAGAGCAGCAGCAGCAGAATCGCCGTCCCGGTCAGGATCGCCACCGGAAATCGGAAGTCGCGCTCGAAGTTCGAGATTCCATTAGCGGCGGGAAGCAGGTTGAGGCGCGCGCCGAGATAGGCATCGGCGAATGCCTTGGCCGTGGGATGACGCTTGACCACCGCCTCCCGTTCCCGCCGGAACGCCGCACGCAGCTTCCCGGCCGCGCGTTCCGGGGCCGCTCCCGGCGCCAGATGCACCAGGATGCGAGCGCTTCTGTCGTCCGAAGCGCCGGAGCCTCGCGTCGCCCCCTCGTTCGCAAGCAGCGGGATGAATACGTCCATCACCACGCCGGTGGACGTACCGGTGAACTTTGGCTCGATCACGCCGACGATCTCGTACATCGCCTCGAGATACCGGAAGCTCCTGCCCATGGCCGCCGCCGCCGACCCGAAGCGGCGCTGCGCGTAGTCGTGCGTGACGACGGACACGCGGTGATTCGCCCCGGCATCGTCGTCCCCGCGCCCCAACAGCCGCCCCGCGGCGGGCGCGAGGCCGAAGTTCTCGAACGCGGCCCCGCTGACGAACTGGCGGGAGACCTTTTCCACCTCCGCGTGGCCGCCGAACGTGATGTCCTGGCGGTCGGCGAAGCTGGCCATCATGACCTCCGCCTCACCAGCGAGAGCGGCGCGCATGGCCCGGAACTCGGCGTACGAGAACGAATCGCGCGGCGACGAGGCGCCGTCGATGTTCGTCATCGTGTAGCGCAGGAAGTGCAAGCGGTGCGGGTCGCGAACGGGCAGCGTCCGCAGAAATCCGGCATCGACCAGCCGGAACCCGGAGAGCACCGCGCCGATGCCCGTCGCCAACGACAGCACCACGACCAAGGTGGCGGTCTTGCGCTTGGTCAATTGCCGCCAGGCGAACACGGCGTCCGCTCGCAGCGAGTCGAGCCACGGCGCCACCTTGGCGTCGCGGCTGGCTTCGCGGTACCGCAACGGGCTGCCGAACGCCGCGCCCCCGGCCGCGCGTTCCTCCTCGAGATGCGACTCGATCTCGCCGGCGATCTCGCGCTCCACTCGTTCCGGCCGAAGCGCGTTGCGAATGCGGCTCCAATAGGACATATCAGGCCATCCTCAAGACGCGATTCACGGCGGACGTGACCGAGGACCATCGCCGCGCGGCGTCCTCCAGTTCCTTGCGCCCGGCCCGCGTGAGCGAGTAGGCGCGTACACGCCGGCCGGCGTCGCTAGACACCCACTCGGCGGAGATCCAGCCCCCCTCTTCCATCCGGTGCAGGGCCGGGTAGAGCGAGCCCTGCTCGACGCGCAGGGCGTCCTCGGAGATCTCTTGAATGGCGGCCATGAGCGCGTAGCCGTGGAGCGGCGCGCGCTTGGCGAGCAGTTTGAGAACCAGCAGGTCGAGCGAGCCTTGGAGTGCGTCGGTGCGTGCCATGTGAAGTTGTCTTACCAAGACAGCTTAACACGTCCGCGACCCACCCCTCACGGGTTCGCCACGAAACGATACCCGACCCCGCGCACCGTTAGCAAGTGCCGGGGCTGCGACGGCTCGTCTTCGATCAGCTTGCGAACCCGCGCGATGAAGTTGTCGATCGCACGGGTGTCGGTGTCCTCGCGCACCTCCCACACCTCGTCGAGCATCGCCTTCCGCGCCACCACCGTGCCCTCGTGGCGAATCAGGAATCGCAGCAGATTCGCCTCCATGAGCGTCAGCTTGATCTCGCGCCCGTCCGCGATCAGCAGCAGCCGGTCGAAGTCGATCCGCTTGGAGCCGAAGTCGAACACGTTGGCCGCCTTCGCCGGACCCGTCTGCCATTGACCGCGGCGCAGCAGGCTTCTGACCCGGGCCATCAGAATCGCCAGTTCGAACGGCTTGGCGAGAT
>SYLY01000319.1 GCA_005808475.1 Acidobacteriota bacterium | reverse complement strand
CTTTCGGTGCCGCCCGCGCCGGGGTGTATGGTGACGATCGCGGCCCGGAAGTCGTTCTCGCCGGACAAAAGCATCGAGTCCTCGAGCTTCTGGAGCCGGGTGGCGAAACGCTTCATTTCGGACGCGATGTCGCCGGTGACGTCCTCGCCTTCATTGGCGAGTTCGAACAGCACATCGATATCGCCGACCGAGGCTCCGACGTCGCGGTCCTGGTTCACCGCCTGTTCGAGGCGTTTGCGGTCCTGAAGGATTTTCTGGCTCTTTTCCGGATTGTTCCAGAAGTCCGGAGCGGAGATCAGATGTTCGGTTTTTGCCAGTTCGGCGTGTTTTGCGGGAGCGTCAAAGATAGCCCCGCACAGCGTCTGCTTGCTGGCGGAGCGAAATGTACTCCCGTTGGAGTTCGTCGAGCGTCATCGGTTCTTCGAGTGTACCGTGACGGGCGGGCCCGTCTCAACCCCAGTGCGTGACTGCCGCCAAGAGCCGCGTTCGTGCTAGCATGGCGACTCTCGCCCCTGTCACGGAGGCGAGGCGGGGAACTTGCATGCTACTGCGATTGCTTCTCGCGGCGTCCGCGCCGCTGCTCCTGTCCGCCGGCGCCATTACCGGCTCGTTTCCGTCGTGCTCATCGCTCGGCAATTTCGGAAGGCTGATCGGCCAGACGTGCCAACTCGGCGATTTTACGATCTCCGACGCGGGATTCTCGGCGACGGCGACGCCAAGCTCGGCGGCCCCTCTAACCGCTTCCCAGATCGGCATTACCGCGATTCAAGGGGATGCGGGCGTGGATTTCGGCTTGACCGGTCCGTTCAGTTCGCCTCTTGGCGTCACCACCGTCTACCGGTTCGACTACCTGATCGATCCGGACACCGAAGTGATCATCACCTACGGACTCAGCTTCGACGACAGCACCTCGTCCGCGGCCGCCGCCGATGCCGCCAGGGCGCAGGCGATCGCGGGCAGCAGTATCGCGGCTCGGATCTGCGTGGGCGCCGCGTTCACCGGAGGTCCGGAGGCGTCCAATTGCAGGGGATTCTTCGCCCAGTTGCTCGCCAACGCCAATAACCGGAACCCGCTCGTGTTCTTCCCGTTCGCCACCAATATCGTGGATGTGAATCTGGTGATGACGATGCAGGGCGGGTCGCAACTGGCGGCGGTTTCGTCCCGGTCGGGATTCACGCCGGAACCGCGGCTGGGGATCGCCGGGGGGCTGGTGATGCTGGCGCTGATCTGGCGCGAGCGATCCAAGGCGCGCCGGGCCGGCAAGTAGCCCGGAGCGCCATTCCGCGATCCGTCCGCTACTTCGCCGCGGTGACGGTGATCTCGAGCTTCGCCGGTCCGGCGAGCTTTGTCACGCCGACCGTGGTGCGAACCGGCCGGGGCTCCTTGAAGTAGGTCATGTACACCTTGTTCATGTCCTGGAAGAGCGCCATGTCGGTGAGGTAGACGTTGACCGACACCACGTCGTCGAACGAATAGCCGGCTTCCTTGAGGATCAGGCCGACGTTGTCCAGGCAGCGGCGGGTTTCCGCTTCGGAACTCTCGGGCACCTTGCCGGTGGCGAGGTCTTGGCCCACCTGCCCGGCTACGTAGAGCGTATTCCCGACGACCAAACCGGGGCTGAAGGGACGGCCCTTCGGGAATTCCTTGGGATGGATCAGCTTTTTGTCGGCCGCGGCCAGGGTCAGCGCGGCGGCCAGGGAGAGGATGATGGTCTTTCGTACTAGCGTGAGCATATGCGCCATGATACCCCGGTTCGGCCTTCGTACGGACCTCGAGGCGAAAACGGTTCAGGACGGCGTACCGGAATGATCGGGAGTTTCGTACCATTGAGCGCCCATTGGGGGGCAGGCACACTGAGTATGCATCGAAGCGGTCCAACCGCTTCGCATGAGGAATTCATTTCTGAGGAGGCTGAGTGCATCTCGCTGAACAATCGAACGAGCGGAGAGCATCTGGCCGCTTCCCCATCGAGCGGGAAATCCGATACCGGGTACTTAACAAGAAGAGCAACAACGAATCCGGACTGGGTAAAACCATCAATATGAGCAGCACGGGGATCCTTTTCAGCACGGATCACGCTCTGCTCCCGGGCAGGACATTGGAGATCGCCGTCAGTTGGCCGGCGCAACTCAACAATTCCTGTCCGCTCAAGCTAGTGGCTCGGGGAAGAGTGGTCCGGTTCGCACCGGGCCAGGCGGCCGTGGAAATCCAACACTACGAATTTCGGACTCAGGGGGCCCAGGGGTTATCGGGCGTGACCGTCTGACCGGCGCAACGACGAATTTCTCTCCTTGACAATGGCTCGCCAGCCTTCGGGTTGGCGGGCCTTTTTTGAATTTCAGGGCCGCGCCTGTCCCATCTGGACGGCGTCCCGAGGCTGCGCGGGGTACGATAAGTCAGGATGTCCGTGACGCGCCGGAATTGGATGGCCTCGCTGGCCGCGCCCGCTTTGGCGGCCGCTGCCCGCAAGCCGAACATCGTATTCATCTCGAGCGACGACCACCACTTCCAGGCCCTGGGAGCGGCGGGCAACCCGAACATCAAGACTCCGCACCTGGACCGCCTGGCATCCCGCGGCGCCAACTTCGTCAACGGCCAGATCTCCACGCCGCAGTGCGCCCCCAGCCGAGGCGTGCTCCTCACCGGCCGGGAGACCTTCCAAACCGGCTTGGTGAGCAACGGCCAGACCTCGTTTCGCGAAGGCACGCCGACCGTTGTGGGCGATCTGAAGAAGGCGGGCTACCAGACGACCGTGATCGGCAAGTGGCACATCAGGAACTCGCCCGCCGAGTGCGGGTTCGCCGAAGCGCCGCTGTGGCTCCGCGCCGGTGGCAGCATGTACCGCGACCCCGCGCTTTGCCGGGGATTGGACGGCGAACCGGGCGAAGTCCCCGGCCACATCACCGACCTGTTCACCGATGCCGCGATCTCGTCGATTCGCGGCACGAAGCAGCCGCACTTCCTGTGGCTGGCCTACAACGCTCCCCACACTCCCTGGTTCGCGGACGACCGTTACCAACTGCCGTATCGAGGCAAGGAGACCGCCTCGCTCGCGCCGCCCCTCCATCCCGCCGGAGGCAAGCCCTTCGACTGGAACACCTACTACGCGGTGATCACCCATCTCGACGAGGCGATCGGACGGCTGTGCGCCGAGTTCGACCGCCGCAAAGCGTGGAACGACACCTACGTGTTCTTCATCGGCGACAACGGCTTCATGTGCGGGACCCGCGGCATCAACGGAAAGGTGGTGCCGTGGGAGGAGAGCGTTCGAGTTCCCATGATCGCCGCCGGTGGCCGAATCGCCAAAGGAACCCGGCCGGATTGCCCCGCCGCGTCGATCGACCTGCCCGCCACGTGGCTCGACCTCGCCGGCGCGCAACCCTCCGAGCCCGTCTTCGGCCGCTCCCTGCGCGGAGTGCTCGAAACCGGCAAGGGCGGCCCCGCCGAGGGCTTCTCGGTTTGGGACGACGGCCTGCCCAGCGCGCTGGCGGTCAAACAGGCTGTGGAACCCTACCGCCAGGTGCGGACCCGCACCCACAAGCTGACGTTGTTCGAATCGGGCCGCCAGGAGGCCTACTCCCACGCCGCCGATTTCGCCGAAACGAAGAACCTGGTGAACGACGGCGCATCCACGGCCGTGGTGGACGATCTGCGCTCCCGGCTCCGCGCGCGGATGACCGCGACCGCCGATCACGCCGCCGATTGGTGGACCCGCAAGCCGGGCTCGCCGCCCGCCCAGCGGAAAGGATCGCGGAAAAAGCAGGCGTGAGCGGATTCCGGCTGACGCGCGCGGAAAGCCTCGAGCGGCTGCGCGCGGATGTTCTCGACGTGCTGATCGTAGGCGGCGGCATCAACGGCGCCGGCATTGCGCGGGATCTGTCGTTGCGCGCCGGACTGGCGAAACGGCCCCTGCGCATCGGACTCGCCGACAAAGGCCACTTTTCGGCGGGGACCAGCGGCAGGAACTCGCAGTTGATCCACGGCGGTCTCCGCTACCTCGAGAACCTGGAATTCGGACTGGTGCGCGAGGCTCTGCGCGAGCGGGAGACGCTGCTCCGGATCGCGCCGCATCTGGTGGAGCCGCTGCCCATGCTGATCCCGTTCCACGGGGCGTTTCGGCGCGCCTACTTCGGCGTGGGGCTGTGGCTCTACGACACGCTGGCGGGCAGGCGGAACATCGGGCGCCGGCGTCATGTTTCGCGCCAGACGCTCGCCGAGATGGAGCCGGACATGGCGCTGGACGGCGTGTTCTCGGCGGCGGTTTACTACGACTGCAAGGTCCATTCCGCGCGCCTGGTGCTCGAGAATCTGTTCGACGCCTCGTCGCGGGGCGCCGCCATCGTCAACTACTGCGCGGCGGTTTCCTGGCGGCGCGGCGCGGAGGACGTCTTCGAAGTCCGCTGCGAGGACCGCGATGGCGGCGCGGCTTTCGACGTGCGAGCCCGCCGCGTTGTGGACGCGCGCGGTCCCTGGGACGACAGCGGCAAACTGCGCCTGGTGCGCGGGTCCCACATCGTGGTGCCAAGGCTGACGCGGGACGATCGCGCCATCGCGCATTTCAACGCCGACGGGCGGATCCTGTTCATCATTCCGTGGGGCGTCCACGGCGATCTGTCGCTGGTGGGCACCACCGATATCGACCATTCCGGCTCCGCGGACCGCGTGCGGATCTCGGCTGAGGAAGTGGCCTATTTGCGGAACGCGGCGGGAGCGCTATATCCACACGCGGCGCTCGAGCCGGTGGCCGCGTACAGTTCCTTGCGTCCGCTGATCGCCGCGGGCAAGGAATCGGCGGCCGCCGCCAGCCGGGGCCACGAGATCGCCTTCGACGCCGAGGGTGTTCTGAAGATCGGCGGAGGCAAGTACACCACCTACCGCGCGATGAGCGAACAAGCCGCGAGCCTGCTATTCCCGGATCTAGGCGGCGCGAGTGCGACCGGCACGGCGCCGTTGGGCGGTCCCGATCCGGCGGCGGAAGGCGTGCTGCGATTCCACGGAGTCCACGCGCGCGAGGCGCTGCGTCTGCCGCGCTTTCCTTCGCCGCTCGACGATGGAGAAGCGGCGGCGATCGAGTTCGCCGTGCGGCGGGAGATGGCTCTCCGGCTGCCCGATCTGATGTTCGTGTCCACCTACTGGGGGCACGAGCGGCGATGGAGCCGCGAATCGCTCGCGCCCTACGCGGAATATATGGGACGGCTGCTCGGTTGGACGCCGGAGCGAACCGCGGAGGAGACCGCGGCCGTGCTCGACATGACCCGGCTGCCGGAGTAGCAGCGGCCTGAGTGGTATGATGAAGTCGAGAGCGCTCGCTTGCGGTGAGGTGCGAGAGCGGTTGAATCGGGCGGTCTCGAAAACCGTTGAACCTTTGCGG
>SYLY01000318.1 GCA_005808475.1 Acidobacteriota bacterium | reverse complement strand
GAGAGGCGCGGAAGCAGATCGAACTGGCGCTGGAATCGGCCTTGCGGCAGTTCGGTCCGGACCATCCCAACGTGGCGCGCTGCCGGTCCAACCTCGCCAGCATCCTGGGGGACTTGGGCGAGCCCGGGGAGGCGCGGAAGCAGATCGAACTGGCGCTGGAATCGAAGTTGCGGCAGTTCGGTCCGGACCATCCCACCGTGGCGGTCAGCCGGTCCAACCTCGCCATCATCCTGCGGAACTTGGGCGAGCCCGGGGAGGCGCGGAAGCAGATCGAACTGGCGCTGGAATCGAAGTTGCGGCAGTTCGGTCCGGACCATCCCACCATCGCCACGACCAGGAACAACCTCGCGCACATCCTCGTGGCCCTGGGCGAGCGCGCCGAGGCGCTCCGGCAGTTCGACCTCGCGCTCGAGATCCTGCGCAAGACGATGCCGCCCGGACACCCGAACGTTCAGACGATCCAGCGATCGCGCGACCGGCTGGCCCGCGAACTCGTGAGCGAACCGCCACGATAGGCGAAGCCACTCGACGCTGGCGCGCACCTGGTGGGGCGCATTCCGATCGGGATGAGCCGGCGATCTCGAACCCGGCAACGGCGAAAACGGCGGCCGGGTGGCGTTGTGGAAGTTGCCGCCGCGGCCAGGGACCCTCCGGACCCTCCGGACCCTCCGGGAATGCGCCGGTCATGGGATAATGAGCGTTGGTATACTGGCCTCGATTTCGGCCTGCGAGCTTCGAATAGGATTTCGAGCGGGACAAGCTTTTTGATCAGGGTAATGTTCGGGGAAGCTGTCGCTTGCTTTGATTCTGACTACGTGATTCGCCGCAACAGGCGCTACACAGACCGTTTTCAACTGATTGGCCGAACGGATGGGGGACGAACTTTGAAGATCATTTTTGAGGTGAAGCCCGGCGATGTGGTTCGCATCATCACCGGGTGGCCGGTATGAGCAACCGGGCAAAACCCCAAGTGCCCGTGGATCTCCGGGAGCGGGAGGAGGCGGACCAGCGGGTGGAAGCCGAGGCCGGTGACGACTCGGCCTGGGAGGCGCCGATCGAGGTCAAGCGGTCCGGGACGGTTTCGTTGTCGATCCCACAGGGGTTGGCCGCGCGCGCGGCGTTCCTGGCGAGGCTTCATCACGAGAGCGATGTGGCCAAGTGGATGGAGCGAGTGATCCGGGACCGGGTCGAGATGGAGGAGTCGGCGTACTCCGAGGTCAAGAGAAAGCTGGCCTGTTGAACTGACGCCGGCCCTGGGCGCGGGCCAGGAGGACTGTCCGGCGCCCCACGCGATTCGCGCCACGCCGCGAACGCCAGCTTCGACTTCGTCAAGGCCAGTCCGCCACGACAAGCCGCCGTGTGATGAACGGCCTTCGCGTTCCGATGCGCCTTTCCACCGGTCCGGGCAGGCCGGCGTTCGAGCGGCACGAAATCACGGCAACATCTGGTTGGCCGAGTCCGGGATGCGTCCGTGACGTGTGTCCGCCGTGAGAGAATCGACGCAATGAAATCCTCCGTTTTCCTCGTGATGCTCGCCGGGCTCCCACTCACCGCCCAGAGCACCAAACAGCGGCCGGGCATCTCCTCCAGCGCCATGACGCCGGATCCGGAGATGGCCCGGCCCATCGACGCTCTCGACTCGGTGTTCATCGAGGAGCTGACGTGGATCGAGGTCCGCGACGCGCTCCGCGCCGGCAAGACCACCGCGATCATCGCATCCGGCGGAGTCGAGCAGAACGGACCTTACCTCGCCGCCGGCAAGCACAATTACATCCTGCGGGCCACCACCGAGGCCATCGCGCGTAAGCTCGGCAACGCGCTGGTCGCGCCCATCGTCGCGTTCGTGCCGGAGGGCGAGATCGCTCCGCCCACCGGCCATATGAAGTATCCCAGCACGATCAGCCTGCGCCAGTCCACATTCCAGGCGCTGCTGACCGACATCGCCGAGAGCTTGCGGACCCACGGATTCCGCCGCGTGATCCTCATCGGAGACAGTGGCGGCAATCAGACCGGAATGAGCGAAGTCGCCGCCCGGCTTGCCAGGATATGGGGCTCCGCGGCCGCGATCCACTTCATCCCGGAATATTACGACTTCTACAACAGCGGAGCGCTGTCGAAGTGGCTCGAGTCGCAGGGGGTCCGCGAGACGGACGAAGGCCACCACGACAATGCGGCGATCACGGCGATGATGATGACCGTGGATCCGGAGACGGTCCGAATGCGCCAGCGCCGCGCGAAGGGGAAGTTCTCGATCAACGGAGTCCCGCTGGATCCGGCGGAGAAGACCATCGCGTTGGGCAGGAAGGCGATCGACCACCGCGCCAACGTCACCGTGGCGGCGATCCGGAAGGCGCTTGGCCGCTAGACTCTGGAAATCATAGCCAGTATAGGCATGGTGGCGCCATGCCTGCAAACGTCCGCAACGTCCGCCGGGATTTCCCCGCCGGGGACCGAAGTTGGATATACTGCGCGTCATGTCACGCACAGTGCTCCTGGGTCTCATCCTCGCCGCCGCGGCTTTCGCGCAAACCGGACAGATCACGGGCCGCGTCACCGACGCCAGCGGATCGGTCATCCCCGGCAGTTCGATCGTCGTCACCAGCACCGCCACGGCGATCGAGCGGCGGACAGAGTCGAACGACGCCGGCTATTACAACGTGTCGTTGCTGAAGCCGGGCGGGTATTCGCTGCGGGTCGAGCAGCAGGGCTTCAAGACGGCGGCGCGGGCGGGAGTCACGATCGAGGTGGATCAGCGCGTGGAGTTGAACTTCACGCTCGAGGTCGGCAACGTATCCGAGCGCATCGAGGTAACGGCGCGGGCGACGCAGTTGAACACTGTCGAGGCCAGCCGGGGCCAAGTGATCGACAATCAGCGGATCGTCGACCTGCCGCTCAACGGGCGCAACTACAACGACCTGGCGCTCCTCTCCCCCGGCGCGTCGCAGCCCGCGCGCGGCGGCCGCTTCGGTGGATTCTCGTCGGGAGGCATGCGCGCCACGCAGAACAACTTCCTGCTCGACGGAATGGACAATAATCCGTACGAACTGGCTTCCGCGCAACGACGGTCGGAGATGGTCCAGCCGTCGATCGACGCGATCCAGGAGTTCAAAGTGCAGACCAACGCGTACTCGGCCGAGTACGGCAGGTCCATGGGGAGCGTGGTCAACGTGACCACCAAGTCCGGCACGAATCAGTTGCACGGCAGCGCGTTCGAGTTCCTGCGCAACGAGAAGCTCGACGCGAAGAACTTCTTCGACCCGGCCAATCGCGCCAAACCGCCGTTCAAGCGCAACCAGTATGGCTTCTCGGTGGGTGGACCGGTGATCATTCCGAAGCTGCTCAACGGCAGGAACCGGATCTTCTTCTTCGGCGACTACGAGGGCGCCAAGGTCCGCGAGAGCGCGACCAACACAAGTACGATCGCGACTACCCGCATGAGGACCGGCGATTTCGGCGATCTGTTCGCCGAGCGCGGCCGAGTGATCCGCGATCCGGACAACAACGCTCCGTTTCCCGGCAACACGATCCCGGCGGCGCGAATCGACCCGCTGGCGCGCACGCTGGTCAACCTCTATCCCACTCCCCAAAACGCCAGTGTCGCGGCGAACTATCTCCATCTCGCGCCACGCCTCCAGGACGTGCATAAGTGGGACGCCCGCATCGACACCAATATCGGATCGCGAGACAACGTCTTCTGGCGCCTCAGCCAGCATAATTCCGACAATCCGGCGACATTGTCGTTGCCGGCGCCGGCCTATGGCGGCAACTTCTTCGATTCGATCGTCGAGGGCATCAACACGGGAGCGAACTGGAACCACGTGTGGACGCCCAACCTCATCTCGTCGGTGCGCGGCTCATGGGGACTCGCGTTGTTCAAACGCGACAATCCGAAAGAGACCAATGGCGAGCTGCTCAACCAGAAGTACGGCATTCGCGGCGGAAACAATACGATTCCTGGCGGCTTCGCCAGCATGGGAATCACCGGATACGCGCCGATCGGCATCGGCGGATTCAACCCGGTGGACCGCGACTCCCAGAACCGGCAGTTCGCGGCCGACTTCACCTGGACCAAGGCGAAGCACACACTCAAGTTCGGAACCAACTTCCTGCGCAGCCAGAACAACATCTTCAACATACGGACGGAGCTCGGCGGCTATTCCTTCAACGGGCAGTTCACCAACGACGGCATGGCCGACTTTCTGCTCGGACTCGCGAATAACTACTCGTGGAATACACGGCTCCAGGTGGACCTCCGAAGCCTGAGCCACGGCTATTTCGTTCAGGACGACTGGAAGGTCTCGCCACGCCTCACCGTCAACCTGGGAGCGAGATACGAGGTGGTGCTTCCCTACGTCGACAAACGCGACCGCATGGGCATTTTCGACATCAGCTCGAATCCGGACAGTCCACGGCTGATCTACGCGGGCGCGGAAGGCAAGGACCGGTTCAACCGCGCCATGTTCGCCACCGACACGAACAACTTCATGCCCCGGGTGGGCTTCGCGTACAAGATCAACGACAAGACGGTGCTGCGGTCGGGGTACGGGATTTTCTATACGACCTTTGAGCCGTTCGGCGACGCGGAGTATCTGATCGGCAATCCGCCGAACGCGTACGGAGTATCGTTCGCGGCGAGCGCGACGGCTCCCGCGCTGTTGCTTCGCAACGGTCCGGCGGAGGGTTCGCTCACGCTGGCCCGCGCCAGCGGCTTGCAGTTCGTGTCCTACGAACGCCACGCCGACATCGGTTACGCGCAACAGTGGAACTTCAATATCCAGCGCGAGTTGGGCAAGGACTGGATGCTCGAGACGGGCTACTCGGCGTCCAAGGGCACGCATCTGATGCAGCGGTATGACGATAACTTCTCGCCGCCAGGCCCGGGCAACCTGAACGCGAAACGGCGTTACCAGAGGGCCGAGATTCCCGGCACGGGAATCGTCACTTCACCGCTGGGGCCGGTCCAGGGATACCACAACAACGGCAACTCTACTTATCACGCGCTGGTGTCGAGCCTCGAGAAGCGATTCTCGGCGGGATACACAATCCTTCTTTCCTATAGCTGGTCGAAGGCGATCGGCGACACCTGCGGGGGCGGCGGCGGCGACTCGGCCGGGTGCGGATTCCAGGATCTGCGCAACATATCGCTGGAGAAAGGCGCATTGAACGAGGACGTGCCGCACCGGATGGTGCTGAGCAGCCTGTACGACCTGCCTCTGGGCAAGGGCAGGAAGTGGGCTTCGGGAATGCATCCGGTGCTGCAAACGGCATTCGGCGGCTGGTCGGTTGGCAGCATTGTGACCGCGGCGAGCGGACTGCCATTCAATCTCACGGTGAGCGGGAATCCGGCCAACTCGGGCAGCATCACCGTGGTGAACCGGCCGAACGTGGTGGGCGACTGGCGGCAGGGGACCCGGACGGTCAATAGCGACTTCAACGTCGCGGCATTCGTGTCGAATCGCCAGTTCGAGACCGGGAACATGGGGCGGAACGCGATCCGCGAGCGTCCGCAGTTCAACTGGAATTTCTCCGCCCTCAAGGATTTTCGCCTGCGCGAAGCGTTGCGCCTGCAGTTCCGCTTCGAGGCGTTCCAGTTCACCAACACGCCGCGGTTCAACGTGCCGGGAGCGGTGCTGGGAACGGCGACTTACGGACGCATCACGGGAGCGGACACGCCGCGAAACTTGCAGTTCGGCGCGAAGTTAGTCTGGTAGCCGGCTTCGCTCTCCCGCATGGTCCCGCGTGGCCGGCCGGATTCCGTGGTTGCTACTCCGGCAGCCGGGTCATCCAGATGTTACCGGTTTCTTCGCCGAGCGCGAACACGATCTTGTCGCGCGCGACGGCGGCCTGCACGGCGGCGGTGTTGGAGAAGCGCATCATATTCCTGCGTGCGCTCCGGAAGATCCGGACCTCGAACGGTCATCGGCGGAATCCTTCCACCAGTATCAGGTCGGCATCCGCGTCGTCCGTCAGAGCGATCAGGAAGCTGCGCTCGTTGGGCGCGATGGAGAAGCGGGGGCCGCCTTCGGGTCGCGAGGGAAGCGTCACGACGGCGCGCGTCTGCTTGGTCGCGTATGAGTAATGAAAGACCGCCGCCTTGGCGCCGGGCGTGTTGTCCCAGTCGACGAAGTAGAGGCCGGATTGCGCCACGGCCCAGCAACCATTCCGGCCTTGCGGTGTTACGAGAGTCTCTTCCCCTCCGCCCACGGGCATGTTCCAGATTCCGCGAACACGCTTGTCGAAGTAGACGATCTTCCCGTCCGGCGGCTCGAAGGAATCGTAGGCGCCGCCCTTCGTAACCTGCGCGGCGTCTCCTCCGGCCAGCGGCTTCTTCCAGATCTCCGAGCGGCCCGACCGGTCCGACCGGAAGTAGAGCCACTTACCGTCGCGCGAGACGCTCGGCCGGGTCTCATTCGAAGGATCGTTGGTAAGTTGCGTCATCGCTCCACCCTCCGCGGGCACGGCGTGGATCTCCGAATTGCCCGGATGATGCGCGGCGAAGACGATGGTGCGTGAGTCCGGCGACCATCGCGGCGGCCCCGCTCCCGGCAAGCCATGCGACGTGAGAGCCCGGCACTCGCGCCCATCCTGGCCGCAGACCCAGACCTCGGCGGCGCCCGTGGAATGGGAGATGTAAGCAATTTTCTTGCCGTCCGGTGAGTACTGCGGATCCTGGTCGTGAAAGGTCGATCCGATCAGCTTCTCTGGCGCTCCGGCGTTTCCAGCAGCGGCGATCGGATAACGCCAGATGTTGGTGTCCTTCCGCTGCTGGCTGAACACGAGCCGGGGAGCTGGCCCCAGACTGATGGTGGGGTCGGTGGCGCCGCTTCCCGTACCGCTGGCCTGAACTGGTTTGGCATCCGGAGCGGTAGTGTCGATCCGCCAAATGGTCCCCGGGTTCACCTGTCCCTCTTCGCCGAAGATCAACTCGCGGCTATCCGGCAACCAAACCGGCCGCGTCCGCAGGAACTTTCCGCGGACGAGCACTCTCTCCGGACCGCCATCCATCGGCTTGACGACCAGATCCGCCAAGCTACCCCTACTCCGCGCAAACGCCAGCCAGCGCCCGTCCGGCGACACCGCGGGGTAAAGGTCGGCATTGAGCGGAGCGGGCGACGTCAACGCCTTGGCTTCGCCGCCTCCTATAGGGACCATCCACAACGCCGCCGGCTTTCCCTCCGGCTGTTGTGTCACGACTACATGGCGACTATCCGGATGCCACGCGACGGATGTGCCGGCCGCCGCGCTCACCTTCTGCTCGGGACCTCCTATGGCCGGGACCGTGTACACCGCGTTGCCGCGGACGAAGGCGATCTGCCGCCCATCCGGCGACCATGCCGGCCAGCGGTCTTCCGCCGGGTCCGTGGTTAGCCGCAGGGTGTTCGGCGCGCCCACCAGTTTCACGTAGATATCGAAGTTGTCGCGTTTCTCGCTATTCCAGGAGAACGCGACCTGATTGCCGTCCGGCGAGAAGGACGGGTGCTGCTCCTCGCCGGAATAGGAAGTGAGGGGGACCACCTTCATGGCCGCCAACGGCTGCTCCTGGCGGGAGCCGTGCATCCAGCCGAACACGCCCCACGCCGCTACGGCCGCCAGCAACGCCGCCGCGCCGATCCACCACCGCGACGACACGGGCTTCACCATCGGAGCCCCGGCGCCCGACTCGGTATCGTCCTTCACTTCGAGCAGCGCCACGCGGACGTCATCCATGTGCTGGAATCGGCGGTCGCGGTCTTTGCGGAGGCAGCGGCGGACGATCTTCTCGAGATCCGGCGGGACGTTGCCGATCGGCTTCGGCTCTTCCTTCAGAATCGCGGACATCGTCGAGACGCGGGTGTTGCCTTCGAACGCCTTGCGTCCCGTCAGCATCTCGTAGAGCACCACGCCGAAGCTGAAGATGTCGGTGCGCGGGTCGAGCTTGCGGCCTTCTGCCTGCTCCGGCGACATGTACGCCGTCGTGCCCAGGATCGTACCTTC
>SYLY01000037.1 GCA_005808475.1 Acidobacteriota bacterium | reverse complement strand
TGTATTCATACTATACAAGATCTGGCGGCAACGCAAGCGCCCCGCAACAATGAGAACCTGCTCGCGAGTCGGATTCAGCCTAAAACAACAATGAAATTAAATGTTCTGGCAGCCTAAAAAATTTGGTTGCGGAATCGCTGGCGCCCGCCGGTCAGCCCGCCGTCGTGAAGCGGGCGCCGCACCGGCAATTCCAACGCGGGGATTTCCCGTTACCATGGAACATGCGTCCGTGGGCGATCCTCCTCGCCGCCTCCTGCCTCCTCGCCGCCGATGAGGCCGCGTCGATCTCCCCTTCCGACAAGATCAAGCAGGGCCACTCCCGCCATGGCGAAGGGTTCGACTCCGGTCCCCGCGCCCGGCCCTGGAAGATACCGGGCATCGGCCAGACCCACTTTCCCATCACCGCCAAGAACCCCGAAGTCCAGGAGTGGTTCGACCAGGGCAACACGCTCCTCCACTCTTTCTGGGACTTCGAGGCCGAGCGCGCCTTCCGATGGTGCCTGAAGCTGGAACCGGACAACGCGATGGCGTGGTGGGGACTTGCCCGCGCGGCCGGAGGCAATCGCGCCGCGCCGTTCGTGCGCGAGGCCGTCAAACGCAAGAACTCGGTGAGCGAACGCGAGCGCCTCTACATCGAAGCCCTCGAGGCGCAGATGGCGCCCGACCGCCTGCGCGATCGCGACGCCGGCTACCGGGAACGCAACGCCAAGTACAAGCGCATCCTCGAGTCGATCTGCGTGAAGTATCCCGGCGAAATGGAGGCGCGGGCGCTGCTGGCGCTGGCCAACATGGGCGACTCCCGCTACGGCGTCGAACAGATCGTTCGCGAGATTCTGGCCAGGCAGCCCGATCATCCCGGCGCGCACCACTATCGCATCCACAACTGGAACTACCACGAGCCCGAGCAGGCGCTCGATAGCTGCAAGCGGTACGGCGAAATCTCGCCCGGAGCCGGGCACGCGCTCCACATGCCGGGCCACGTCTACGCCACCGCCGGAATGTGGCATGAGGCCGCGATCTCCATGGACTCGGCCACGCGCGCCGAAAAGGCGTACATGAAGGAGCGGATGATCTTTCCGTTCAACGCCTGGAATTACGGCCACAATCTCCACTACCTCAACTACATTCGCGAGCAACTGGGCCTCGAGCAAGCCGCGATCGACGGCGCGCGCCAGATGATCGAGTCCCCGCTGGACCCGTCGTTCAACGCGGACGCCGGCTACAGTACGCACTCGCAGGGGCTGATCTCCCTGATGCGAACGCTGATCAAGTACGAGCGGTGGGACAAACTGCTCGACTCGAAGACGCTGCCTTGGCGCGATACGCTTTCCGATAAGTCGAACAGGCGCTATGCCGGGACGCGCGCCTACCTCGGCAAGGGCGACACCGCGAAAGCGGACGAGGCGTTCGCCCAATTCGACGGCCTGGCGAAGGAGTTCGAGAAGACGAAGACGGACGACGCCGTGTACAAGATCATGAGGTCCGAACTGCGCGCGCGGATGGCCTTGGCGCAAGGCGACACCCTGCAAGGATTGGCGATGCTCGGCGACGCCGCGGAAAAGCAGTTCGAGCGCCAGAAGAACGACAACGATCCGCCCTTCTATCCGGAACTGCTCTATGTGGCGTTGGGGCGCGCCTACCTGGACAACGGCAGTCCTTCGCTTGCGGCGAAGAGCTTCGAAAAGGCGATGGAGGCGGCGCGCAACGACTGGTTCTCGCTCGCCGGGCTGGTTCGCGCCTATCACGCGATGGGCGAGAAGGAGAAGGCCAAGGACGCCATGGCGCGGCTGCTGCACCTGGTTTCCGGAGCTCCGGCTGGCGTCGCATGGCTCGAGGCGGCGAAAGCCACCGGCGTGAAGGCGAAGCCTCGCGATTCCTCTCCGCGGCCGCAGCGCGACTACGCGGCGATGCAACTCGACCGGTTCGGTCCGGTGCAGTGGGAGCCCTACGCCGCGCCCACGCTCGACGCGGTGGATCACGAAGGAAAGCGCGTGACGCTCGACGAGCACCGCGGAAAGAACGTGATGCTGGTCTTCTACCTCGGCAAGGAATGCCTGCACTGCCTGAAGCAACTTCGCGACATCAACGGCAAGAAGGACGAGTGGGAGCGCCTGGACACGGTGGTGCTGGCGGTTTCGAGCAACGCGCCGGAGGACAACTCCAAGGCGCTGAAGACGATCGCCGCGCCCGCCGCCCGCATCCTATCCGATCGCGCCCTCGAAAACTCGCGCCGGTTCCGCTCCTACGACGACTTCGAGGAGGTGGAGATCCACTCGACTATCCTGATCGACAAGAAGGGACGCGTGCACTGGGCGCGATCGGGCGGTGAACCGTTCGGCGACATGGCGTTCCTGGTGAAGCAACTGGAGCGCATGAACCGCGAATGAGCACGTTGACGGTGATCCGGCACGGACAGGCTTCGTTCCTGGCCGAGAACTACGACAAGCTGTCGGCCATGGGAGAGCGGCAGGCGCGGCTGCTCGGCGAGTATTGGGTGGCGCGCGGCGCGCGGTTCGACGCGGTGACGTACGGACCCTGCGAACGCCAGATCCGCACCGGCGAGATCGTGGCGGACGCGTTTCGCGAGGCCGGCGCGCCCTGGCCAGAGCCGGTGATCGATCCCGATTTCGACGAGTTTCCCGCCGAAGCCGTGGTACGCCGCTTCCTGCCCGAACTGTGCGCGCGCTACCCGGATCTTGCCGCGACAGTCGCGCGATTCCAGGCCGAAGGCGATCGCGGCGTCAAGCGGCGGCTGTTCGATCGCGTATTGAGAGAGGTGTCGCAACGCTGGCTTTCGGGCGAAGCGTCGGCGCCGGATATTCCCACCTGGCAGGACTTCTGCCACCGCATCGCGGCGGCGGTGGACCGCGCCAAGGAGCGCTGTCCGAAGTCGTCGCACGCGGCCGTGTTCACCTCGGGCGGCCCCACCGCCGCAACCGCGCGGCTGGCGCTGAGTCTGGGATACGAGAGCACGCTCGAACTGACGTGGAGTCCCAAGAACGCTTCGTTCAGCGAATTCCTGTTCACGGCGGATCGCTTTTCGCTCCACACGTTCAACGCGACCCCTCATTTGGACGATCCCCAACTGATAACGTACCGGTAGTCCGCCCCAGCCGGCCGCCATTCCACCCCAATTCCGTTGACGGTGGAGTCCGCTTCGCCCCACTCTGTAGGGCATACGTCCTGCTTCGCGCACGCGAGGCTTCGCGTTGGGGGAAACTCATGCTCACTTCTTTCCGGGGCCGCTTGGCCTTTTTCGCGATCCAGCTATTCTGTTTCGCCGCCGCTTCGTTCGCGCAAGCCACCGGGAGGCTGACCGGGACGGTCACCGATCCCGCCGGCGCCGCCGTGCCCGGGGCCAAAGTCAGCCTGTACATCGCGGGCGGCCAGTCGGCGATTCTCGGGTCGGTCACCGGCGCCGCCGGGAACTTCGACTTTCCGGCGCTGCGGGCCGGTAGCTACGACGTCTCGGTCGAATCGAGCGGCTTCGCCAAATTTGTCCAACGCCAAGTCAAGATCGACGCTTCGCGCGAGACCGCGTTGCCGCACGTGGTGCTCGAGGTCGCCACGATCTCCCAGACCGTGGAGGTCACCGAAGCGGTGGCGAACGTCCAAACCACCACCTTCGAAGTGGCGAGCACGGTGACGCAGGCGCAGGTCGCCAACCTGCCGGTTCTGGACCGCCAGATCGCGAATCTGTTCTCGACCCAGGCGGGCGTCGGATCGAACGGGCAGCAGCCCACCGTCATCAATGGGCTGCGCCCGTCATTCACCGCGCTGACTCTCGATGGCATCAACGTGCAGGACAACTGGGTTCGCACCAACACGCTCGACTTCGTCCCCAACCGCGTGACCGTTGGCCAAGTCGCCGAGATGACCGTCAACGTTTCCAACAGCAATCCGGCTCTCGGAGGCGGGGCCGCGCAGATCGCGATGGTGACGCCTTCCGGCACCAACAGCTACCACGGCTCGCTCTACTGGTACAACCGGAACAGCAAGTTCGCCGCCACCGACTGGTTCAACAACCAGAACGGTCTCGGAAAGTCGCGCCTCAATCTGAATCAGGCGGGCGGTACCATCGGCGGCCCCATCAAGAAGGACAAGCTGCTGTTCTATGGCAACTACGAACTCTACCGGCGGCACTCGCAAACCTCGGTCCTGAACCGGGTGCTCACGCCTTCGGCGCGCCAGGGAATCTTCCGCTACCGCCAAGGCGCCGATGTCCGCGAGTTCAACGTGTTGCAGGCAAGCAATCTCACGATGGACCCGCTGATCCAGCAACTGCTCGGGCAAGTTCCCGCCACCGGCAACTCCTCGCAGACGGGCGACAGCCTCAATACGACGGGCTATTCGTTCCTCGCGCGGAGCAACAT
This sequence comes from Acidobacteriota bacterium, assembly GCA_005808475.1. Classification (GTDB taxonomy): domain Bacteria; phylum Acidobacteriota; class Terriglobia; order Bryobacterales; family Bryobacteraceae; genus SYLY01. The sequence continues at coordinate 18,414 of SYLY01000037.1, read as the reverse complement.
CCTTCGCGACGTCGTCATGGGCAAGGGCGACTACTACATGACGTCCAATCACGCCTTCGCCGGGACGTTCATGTGGAACCGCGACCAGGTGGACCGGCCCGGCCTGGGCAACTTCTACACGCAGGCTCCGCCCGTGAGCAACGACAACAGCGCGAAGCTGCTGAGCGTGGCGTGGCGCTGGACCGCCCGGCCGGCGTTGACCAACGAGCTTCGCGGCGGATTCAACCGGTCGCAGGGGCCGTTCAAGGTCGCCAACCCGGTTCCCGCTCTGGTGATCAGCGGGCTGTCATTCACCTCGCCGATCAACGCCAGGCTGCCGGAGGGCCGCAACACGCGGACCTACAGCCTGCAGGACAATGCCAATTGGCTGCGCGGCAAACACTCGCTGTCGTTCGGCTACCAGTCGCAGTTCATGCGAACGTCGAACTACGACGCCACCGGTACTGTGGCCGACTACACGGTCGGAATCTCCGCCAACAGTCCGTACGGCTTTACCGCCGGCCAGTTCCCCGGCTTGAACGCGACCCAGGTAGGCCAGGCGAATACGTTACTGGCTTCGCTGGGCGGCATTGTCGCCACGGCCACGCGCAACTTCAATCCCACCGGTCCGGGGTCCGGCTTCGTGGCGGGCGCGCCGCTGAGCCAGAACTTCAGTCAGGACAACCACGCCCTCTACCTCACCGATTCCTGGAAGGTTCTCCGGCGGCTGACGCTGGTGATGGGCCTTCGCTGGGACTACTACACCGTGGTGAGCGAGCGCGATTCGCTGCAACTGCAGCCAGTGGCCGCTGGCGGCAACGGGTTCGACACGCTGCTGAGCAACGCCACGCTCGACCTGCATGGCAAAAGCGTTGGCCGTCCGCTCTACGGCCGCGACTGGAACAACTTCGCGCCCAACTTCGGATTCGCGTGGGACGTCTTCGGAGACGGCAAGACCGCGTTGCGCGGCGGCTACAGCGTCGCCTACTCCACCGACAACACCGGCAATTCCATCATCAACACTCTGAACGCCAACGCCGGCCTCACCGGGACCACCAGCTTCATCAACCTGAACGACTCTCTCCGTTCGCCGCGTCCTCTGCCGCCGCCCGCGTTCAAGATTCCGCTCACCGCGCGCGACACCTTCATCCAGACCAACGGCAACAACACGCTCGGCATGGTGGATCCGAATCTGGCGACGCCGTACACGCAGCAGTGGAGTCTCGGGATTCAGCGCGAAGTGAAGGGCTTTCTGATCGAAGGGCGGTACATCGGTAACCACACGCTGAAGTCGCTGCGGCAGATCGACGTCAACCAGGTGGAGCCGTCGCGCGGAGGTTTCCTCGACGACTTCAAACGGGCGCGCCAGAACGGGTTCCTGTCGCTGGCGGCGGGCCGCGGCTTCGATCCGAACTACAATCCGCAGATCGCGGGCAGCCAGGTGCTGACCGTGTTTCCGCGCATGGTCAATGGCGGCAATCTCGCCAGCGCCGCCAACCGGCTGACCATCCAGCGCGGCGAAGCGGGCACGCTGGCACAGACCTACTCCACTACTGGCGCCAGCGCTCCGCTCGGATTCTCGTTCTTCCCGAACCCGCTTTCGTTGTTCGCGGGGCTGCTCTCCAACGTCACGCACAATAACCACAACGCGGCGCAGGTCGAGGTACGGCGGTCGTGGCGCAACGGGACGCACTTGCAGGCGAACTACACGTTCGCCAAATCGATCACCGATGCCACGGCGTTGCGCGGGTTGGATCCGGCGTTGGACAACGCGAATCGCGGGCTCGAGCGGTCGCGCTCGCCACTGGATATCACGCAGGCGCTCAAGATCAACCACGTGCTTCCACTGCCGTTCGGCAAGGGCCACCGCTTGTCGAACCGGTTCCTGGACCACATCGTGGGAGGATGGGCCCTGAACGGCTTCCTGACGCTGCAGACGGGCGCGCCGCTTTCGATCTTCTCGGCCCGCGGCACCTTGAATCGAGGAGCGCGGAGCGGCAACAACACGGTGGACACCTCCCTGAACCGCGACCAACTCCGCGACGTGGTTGGCTTCTTCATGACGGGCGGCGGACCGTACTTCATCAATCCGAAAAACATCGGCGCGGACGGACGCGGCGCGGCGGCCGATGGGGAGAAACCGTTCGACGGACAGACGTTCTTCAACCCCCAGGCGGGCGGACTCGGCTCGCTGCAGCGGCGTTCGTTCAACGGTCCGAGGCTGTTCAATTACGATTTCGGCCTGGGCCGCTCGTTCCGCGTGCGCGAAGGCCACTCCGTTCAAGTGCGCGCCGATTTCTTCAACGCCACCAACACCCCGAGCTTCCAGTTGGGCGACACCGCGGCGGATCAGGCGGCGGTGCAGAGCATCAACAACGCCGCGTTCGGCCGCGTTGTGGGGACGCAGAACATCGAGCGCCAGATTCAGTTCAGCCTCACCTACCGGTTCTGACGCGCGCCCGCCCGCTTCGATACACTCCCGTGATGGACTTGATTCGCCAGGGACCACTCGCCGCCGCCGGACGGTTCGCGTGGCCGAACACGATGATCTTTCCGAAGGAGTTGCGCGACGCGATTCCGGAACATAGCGCGCGGGCGCTCGCGCTGGACTCGGTGGACGGAACGGTGCGCGACGGGCCGTACGCGCTCGCCGGGCTGGCCGGCGCGATTCCGCCAGGCTCCGGCCCGCGAACGTTCCTTCGGCTGGATGTCCATGAGACGGGCAAGTCGCAATCGGTCTATCCCGTGTGGATCGATCTGGACCCGGCCACCATGCGAGCTCTGGGGCGATTCATGATCGACCTCGCGGACCGCGCCGAGGCGGGCTAAACCGTGTGTTACTCTAACCGAAGGAGATCTAGTACTAGAGATGGAGAACCGCATCCGGGTTCTCGTTGCCAAACCAGGGTTGGACGGCCACGACCGGGGAGCGAAAGTGATCGCGCGGGCTTTGCGTGACGCAGGCATGGAGGTGATCTACACCGGCCTGCGGCAAACGCCCGAGATGATTGTCTCCGCCGCCCTGCAGGAAGACGTACAGGTCATCGGTCTTTCGATTCTGTCCGGCGCTCACAACGCCATCGTCCCGCGAATCATGTCTCTCCTCGCCGAGAAGGGCATGACGGACGTGGTGGTGGTTGTGGGAGGCATCGTTCCGGATCCCGACGCGGAGGAACTGAAGAAGCTCGGAGTGGCGGCGGTGTTTCAGCCCGGCGCCTCGCTCGAAACGATCGTCGAGTTCCTACGCGGAGCGGTCCCCCAAGCGGCGTGATTCCCCAATCTCAGTACGCCCACTCAATGGACAAACTCAATATCGCGATCTTCGTCGACTTCGACAACATCGAAATCGGCGTCAAGTCGACTCTGCGCCGCGAATTCCACGTCGGCCCGGTTCTCGACGCACTGAAGGAACGGGGCGTCATCGCGGCGAAGTTCGCGTACGCCAACTGGGGCCGCCAGGAATGGGCCACGCGCCAGATGGCGGAAAACGCCGTCCAAATGGTGCAGCGCATCCCGTCGCCCCGCGGCGACAAGAACGGCGCGGACATCAACCTCGCCCTGGACGCCCTCGAGATGGCGTTCACCCACAAGCACATCAACGGCTTCGCCATCGTAAGCGGCGATAGCGACTTCATTCCGCTGGTCAACAAGCTGAAGGAGTACGGCAAGACGGTCTTCATCGTCGGCGGGAAGGCGTTCACCAGCACCATCCTGCAGCAGAACTGCTCGGAGTTCATCAGCTACGAATCGCTGCTCGACGACGGCAAGTTCACACCCGCGCCGCAACAACAGCCGCCGCAACAGCAGCAGCCGCAACAACAACAGCAGCAGCCGAGGCAGCAGGGTGGCGGAGGTGGACGCCAGGAACGGCGCGTGCGTCCGGAGCCGCTCGACCTCGCTCAGGCGATGCCGCTGGTGGAACGCGCGCTCGACGTGCTGGAACGCCGCGAAGTGCAGCCCCAACGGGGTCTGCTCAAGTCGACCATGCTGCAGTTGTCGCCCACCTTCAGCGAACGTGCCTACGGCTCTCAGAGCTTTTCCACGTTCGTCGACTCGCTGGGGAAGGCCGGCTACATCAACGTGACGGGCACGGGCGGCAAGTCGGTGATCGAGCGCAAGGGAACGCCGTTGCCGGAAACGCCACGCGCGGCCAATCCCGAGGACGCGCTACCGGCGCTCGCCAAGGTTCTGGCGGATCACGGCGCGGAGTTGGCTGCCGGCGCGACCGCCGATGTCGTGGAGGCGTGGGTTTCCGCCGAGGCGCCGCGGATCGAGTGGAAGGGCTACGGCTACCAGGAATTCGCCGAACTCCTCAATTTCGCGCAGGACCGCGGGGTGGTACGGATCGAGCCGGACGAGGATCGCGGTTTGCTGGCCTACCCGGCGCCGGAACCGCCTCCGCCCGCCGAGGCTCCGTCCGACGTCGCGCCGCTACCGGAAGATCCCTTCGCCGACAGTCCTTTCGCCGAGGACGAGCCGCTTGCGATGGCCGCGGGCGTGGTTCCGCGCGACGAGTCCGAGATCACGCCCGAGGAACTCGACATGCTGCTGTCGCAGCCGGAACCCGAGCCCGCCAAGAAGGCGCCGTCGTCGCGCCGGCGACGCAAGCCGTCGGGCGGTGGCGGTGGAGGCAACGGCGGCGGCAACCGTCCGCCAGCCAAGAAGGCCGCCGTCAAGAAGGGTAAGAAAATCGAATGATCGAGCGAATCACTCCCCCAGGCGTCCCCGTGCCCCGGGGACCCTACTCGCCCGCCGTGCGCGCGGGCGACTTCATCTTCGTGTCGGGCCAGGGTCCGATCGACGTGGAGACCAATCAGTTCACGTTCGGCACGATCGAGCATGAGGTCACGGTGGTGCTCGACAACGTGAAGCGGATACTGGAAGGTTGCGGCGCGTCGATGGCGGACGTGATCAAAGTGAACGTGTACCTGCGCGACGGCGGCGATTTCCAGGCGATGAACGCGGTGTACGCGACGTTCTTCGCGGAGGCCAAGCCCGCGCGGACGACGGTGGAGTGCAAGTTCGCCAACAAGGAAATGAAGGTCGAAATCGACGCGGTGGCGTACAAGCCGAAGTAGGCGTGCGTGGGCCGGTCCGCTGACCGGCCCCGTTCCCGGATCTGGATCGCCGGGCCTATAAGCCGGTTCCTGTACCGCCCCTTGCGAGACGGCGGCAACCATTCCTCTCGGCCGTCCATTACTGAACGGCTCTTGCGGCCTACCCGGAAGTCGAGCGCGGCGGGCAGCCGCATCCTCCCCTATTTGGCCTTGCTCCGCGTGGGGTTTGCCCTGCCAGCCCGATTACTCGGTCCGCGGTGCGCTCTTACCGCACCTTTTCACCCTTACCCGGCGTTGCCGCCTGGCGGTATATTTTCTGTGGCACTTTCCGTGAAATCCGCTTTGAGCGAACCCCCCCGGCCGTTAGCCGGCACGCCGCCCTGTGGAGACCGGACTTTCCTCGAAACCACCCTTGCGGGCGATCCGCGCGGTTGCCCGTCCCGGCGATCCAGCTTCCAGCGTACCGCATCGGTCGCTCCGCCGGCTACTGTGGTGTGCGATAAGATAGGGCAATGGCGACGAAGACGCTGGTTTCGGAGGAAGAGTTCCTCGCGACGGACTTCGAAGGCCCGGAGCCCGATTATGTCGATGGGGAGGTAGTTGAGCGGGGCATGCCGAACTTGGATCACTCGAACGCGCAGGAGAATCTCCTGTTTCTCCTGCGCCCGTTCCGTTCCCGGGCCCGTCTGTTTGCATGGCCCGAACTGCGGATTCGCACGCGGCCCGGCCACTATCGGACCGGTGACATTGTGGTCTACCTGGGCAACGAACCGGAAGGGCCCGTTCCCCACCAGGCGCCGTTCGCCGTCATCGAGATCCTTTCGCCAGACGACAAGTTTGCGATCGTCATGGCCAAGCTTTCCGAGTATCGCGACATGGGAGTCGCGCATGTGTGGATCGTGGATCCGGGAACCGGATCGTTGAGCGTTCACGACAACGGCAGTCTGATCCGCGCCGAAGCGTTCGAACTCCCCGAGTTCGGTCTCCGGTTGACCGCCGGCCAGATTCTGAGCCGCGCCTCGGACTAACATGGCGAAACTCGCCGTACTGCTGGCGCTGGCCGGCGCCGCGTCCGCGCAGAACGTGCCCGTCGATTGGCGCGCCGCGCTGAACCGGGTCTCCGCCGATTCCTTGCGCGGCCACGTCTCCTTTCTCGCTTCCGACATTCTCGAAGGGCGCGATACACCCTCGCGTGGACTGGATGTCGCCGCCGAGTACATCGTCTCGCAGTACCGGCGCGCCGGACTCGAACCCGGCGGCGGAAAGGGCGGTTTCTTCCACGAAAGCGCGTGGAAGGTCCACCGCCCGGTATTCGCCGGGTTCGCCATGTCGCTCGAGATGGATGGCGCCAAGTTCGATATCCCGCCGGCCGACGTCACCCTCACCACGCACCGGGCGTTCGACTTCGCCCAGGAATCCGCCGTGCTCGACTCGGCGGGAGCCAACGGCAAGGTGGCGTTCGCGGGGCGGGGAGGAGTGGGCCCACGCTGGTCGCGATCGGGCGCGTCGCTGGTGATCGGCGTGGACGCCGGGGGCGGGCAGGCGGGCATCGCCAGCGGCGCGCGGCCGTTTCGCAAGACCGCCGACGCTTCCCGCGCGCCGTTGCTGCTGATTCACCGCTCCGGTCTGCCCGCCAATCCCAAGGAAGTGAAACTCACGCTGCACGCGGCGGCGCCCCGCGAGGTTCCGTTCTCCATGCGAAACGTGGCCGGCATCCTGCGCGGCTCCGACCCCGTGCTATCGGAGTCCTACATCGTCGTCACCGCCCACTACGACCATGTCGGGCGGATGCGCCCCGGCCCCGGCGACCGCGTCTTCAACGGCGCCAACGACGACGCCAGCGGAACCGCCGCGATCGTCGAGATTGCCGATGCTCTGTCGCGCCTGCCCGCCCGGCCCAGGCGATCGGTGCTGTTCCTGGCGTTGTCGGGCGAGGAGAAGGGTCTGCTCGGGACGCAGGCCTTCGTCGACGAGCCCAGCGTTCCCCGCGCTTCGATCGTGGCGAATGTCAACGTCGAAGTGCTCGGACGCAGCGACCTGGTGGACGGGCCCCACCTGGGAAAGCTCACCGTCACCGGAATCGACTTTTCGTCCATGGGCCAGACCTTCCTCGACGCGGGCAAGGACACCGGCGTGGAGGTCTACAAACACAAGGACAACGAGGCGTTCTTCGCGCGCAGCGACAATCTGGTGTTCGCGCGGAAGGGAATTCCCGCTCACACCGCGTCGAACGCGTTTGTCTACTCCGGCTATCACGGGCTGGACGACGAATGGCAGCGGCTCGACTACGACAACATGGCGCGGCTGACCAGGACCATCGCGCTGGCGATCCTGCGCTTGGCCGATAGCGAGGACGCGCCCCGCTGGTCCGACGCTCCCGCCGCGCGATCCTATCGCGACGCGGCCAGGTAGAGGACTCGCGCCACGGTCGTGGTCTCTCGGGGCATCGACGCCTCAATTCGATTCTCGATACCCTCGGGATCGAAGTCGATCACGCAGGCGGCCAATTCCTCCGTCGAAGCTCCGTCGTAGCAAAGCTCGCAGTGGCCCACGGCGCCGCCGCCCACCGGAATCGCGGGTCCGAAGACACGGCACAGCACGGGCCGCGCGGCGTAGAGGTCGCAGGTGCGCGAATCGGGATCGAGCGCGGGGCAGGGCGCGTCATCAGCGTCCGCCGGCGGCAAGGCGGCGTGGGCGGCCGCGCGATCCCGCACGCGCCAAGCCCGCTCGGGATCGGATGAATCCAGGCGCGCCATGCCGTCGCGCAGCCGTTCCGCGTCGAGCGCGCCGATCTCCACCGGGCCGAGGCAGCACTGCGAGCAGCCGGGGCGGCACAGCAGCCACCCGCCGCTTCGACGTTCGGACTCCGCATGCGCTTCGGCGAGTATCCGCAGCAGCCGCGAGTCTTCCGCCGGGACCGGCATGCATCACCCGAGCACTGGCAGCAGCGCCGCCTCGCGCAGCCCCGCCGCCGTTACCGCCCCGATTTCCGCGTCCACGATGCGATTCGCTTCCACCGGACGCGCCATTTCCACCGTCAGGTAGTTGGCGCTGAGCGCGGGCCGGGCCGGATCGAGCGTCACCACCGAAAGCCTGCGCCCCACGAACCGCCGCCGGAAGTCGAGGTTCTTCGCGGCAGCCAGCTTCCGCAGCACTTCGTTGCGCCGCTTCCGCTCGGGAACGGGCGTCTGCGGCATCGCGGCGGCGGGCGTTCCGGGCCGTTCCGAATAGGTGAACACGTGCAGATACGTGAACGGCATCGACTCGATGAAGGCGCGGCTCTCCTCGAATTCCGCCTCGGTCTCACCGGGGAAACCGGTCATCACGTCGGCTCCGATGGCGGCGTCCGGCATCGCCTGGCGGGCGCGCAGGACGCGGTCCGCGTAGTGGCGCGAGCGGTAGCGGCGTTTCATCCGCTTCAGGACGGCGTCGCAGCCCGATTGCAGAGGCGCGTGCACATGCGGCGCGACGCGGGGCGATTCCGACATCAGCGCGATCAACTCATCGGAGAAGTCCATCGGTTCCACCGAACTGAGGCGGAGCCGCTCCACCGGAGTCTCTTCGAGCAGGCGCTCGATCAGTTGGACCAGCCGCCCCTGGACTCGGCCCGGATCGCGGCCCCACCGTCCCAGGTTGATGCCGCTCAGCACGATTTCGCGGTAGCGTGCCGCCAGCGATCGGACCTGTGCCACCACGTCGTCCGCGTTCGCGCTGCGGCTGCGCCCGCGAACCGACGGGATCACGCAGAACGAGCACGCATTGTTGCAGCCGTCCTGAATCTTGAGGTTAGGGCGGGTGCGGTCGGCGGCGTCCTCCACCGGCGCGGAGAGGAACGTGGTGAGTTCGCGGATGTCGCCGGTCACGATCTCGCCGTGGAAGTCGATGGACGCGGGCGAATCGGCGAGGATGCGGGGGATCTCCGTCTTGTGCGAGTTCCCCACCACCCAGCGAACTCCCGGGAGCGCCGCGAGTTCCTCCGGCGCGCGCTGCGCGTAACAGCCGGTGACCAGGATACGCGCTTCCGGATTGACGCGATGCACGCGGCGGACGGCCTCGCGCACGTCCGAGTCGGCGTTGGCGGTGACGGTACAGGTGTTGAGCACCACCATCTCGGCGGAGGCGGCCGAGTCCGTCTCCTCATAACCCTGCTTGCCGAGCATGGTGGCGAGCGCCGCGCCGTCCGCTTGGGTCGCCCGGCAGCCGAAGTTCTGGATGTGGAATCGCGCCACTCTTTCCAGTCTACCCTTGCGTCTGGCGATGGCGAATGGGATGATACTGAGGCTCCCCGCGAATGAGGGGAGCGAGGAGGATTCCATGAGCATTCTGACATTTCTGGCCGTTGGGTTGATCGCCGGGTGGCTGGCGGGCCAAGTGATGAAGGGCGGCGGCTACGGCGTTGTGGGGGATATTATCCTCGGCGTCGTCGGGGCGTACCTCGGCAGTTGGATCTTCGGGATGCTGGGCGTGGTTGCCGGTGGGACCATCGGAACCATCGTGGTGGCTACGATCGGCGCGATCGTGCTGGTTTTCCTGACGCGTCTGATCAAGAAGAACTGAACCGGTCTACCACCCTGGATATATGCAGGGCCGCGGCCTTCCGGGCGATCTAACGGGAAGTATGGCCTTGGATCGGGTTCTGTCCCAAGAGGAGATCGACAACGTATTCCGCAATCTGCGGGAGACGACGATCGACGACGATCCATCCAGGCGAGCCCAGGCCTACGACTTTCGGCGGCCGGACCGCATCGCCAAGGACCAGCTTCGCTCGATTCACCTGCTACACGAGAACTTCTCCCGCACACTGGCGTCCAGCTTGTCGGCGTACCTGCGAGCGTACGTCATCGTCAATCTCGTCTCCGTGGAACAGCTCTCGTTCATGGAGTTCTCACAGTGCCTGCCGTCTCCGACGGTGATCTCGGCGCTGGGGATGCATCCGTACGAGGGCAGCGCGGTCCTCGAGTTGAACCCGTCGCTCGTGTTTCCCATCATCGAAATCCTGCTGGGCGGAACTGGCCACGCCGGCGGAGTGAAGCTGGAGCGCGAGATCACCGAGATCGAGCAGTCCATCCTCGACGGCATCTACCGGATCGTGCTGCGCGATCTGAAGGAGGCCTGGGGGGCCGTCACCACGCTCGACTTCACCATCGAGGCCAGCGAGACCCAGCCTCAGATGCTGCAGCTTCTCGCGCCGAACGAGGCGGTGGTTGCGATCAGCATGGAAGTCCGCCTGGGCGAGCACGTCGGGATGATGAACATCGGGATTCCCTCGATCATCATCAAGATGCTGCGGCAGAAGTTCGATCAGCAATGGTCGGTGCGAAAGTCGGAATCGAGCGAGCAGGAGCAGAACCGCATTCTCCAGTTGATCCGCGACGCGTCCGTGCGTGTCGACACGCGGCTCGAGGGCACGTCGATCGCCACCGAGGATCTGCTGGAGCTCGACGTGGGCGACGTCATCAAGCTGGACTGTCCGCTCGGGCGTCCCATGCACACCACCTTCAACGGCGTGTACAAGTTCGAGGGGCAGATCGTCGACAACGGGCGGCGCCGGTGCATCCGGCTCGACCGGTACCGCGACCCTTCGGAATAGCCCGATAAGTTAACTAACGGCCCACCGCGCGCCCATCGGTGGAGCGCGAATCCGACGCGCCCAGGCGGACGCCGCTTCCCGGCTCGATCGCGATGGCGTGCACCATGCCGATGGCTCCCGCCTCCTTCGCCGGCTGCAGGATATGGCCGCGCGCCTCGAGCGCCTTGACGGTATCGGCCGACAGCCCGTACTTCTCGTAGCGCACCACGTCGGGCAGCCACTGGTGATGGATGCGGGGCGAATCCACAGCTTCCTGGATGTTCATCCCGTGATCGATCAGATGGATCACCACCTGCAACACCGTGTTGGGAATCGTGGTGCCTCCGGGCGATCCCGTCACGAAGGCAAGTTTGCCATCCTTGGCGGCGATGGTGGGGGTCTGCGACGAAACGGGCCGTTTGCCGGGCGCGATCGTGTTGGCCTCGCCGGCCGGAAATCCGAACGCGTTCGGCGCGCCGGCCTTGGCGGCGAACTCGTCCATTACGTTGTTGAGCAGGAATCCCGCTCCCGTCACCGTGATCCCGCTGCCATAACCGTCGCGCAGTGTGTAGGTGTTCGACACTGCGTTGCCAGCCGCGTCCACCACCGAGAAGTGCGTCGTGTCGCCGGACTCGCCTCCCGAAGGCGCCCCTTCGCGGATCCGCGCGCTGGGCGTGGCCCGGTCCAGGTCGATCGTGCGCGCCCGCGATTCCACATAAGAGGGTGACAGCAGGCTCATCACCGGCACCTTCACGAAGCCCGGATCGCCGACATAGGCGGCGCGGTCGGCGTAGCATCGTTTCATCGTCTCGATCAGCAGGTGGTATTTGGCGGATGAGTTGTGGCCCATCGACGCCAAGTCGTAGCGTTCCAGCATCCGCAGCATCTGCATGAGCAGCAGTCCGCCGGACGAGGTGGGGGCCATGCTCACCAGTTCGTAACCGCGATACGTGCCGCGGACCGGCTCGCGTTCCACGGCGCGATAGGCGCGAAGATCTTCCTTGGCGATCAGTCCGCCGCGCGCCTTCATCTCGGCGGCGAGCAGTTCCGCCGTGCGTCCTTCGTAGAACTCCGCGGGTCCGCCATCGGAGATCCGCCCGAGCGTCGCCGCCAGATCGGGCTGGCGCAGCGTTTCGCCTTCCGCGAAGTACTTGCCGCCTTTCAGGAACACGCGGCGGGTCTCGGGAAAGTCCTTGGCCTTGGCTTCCAGGCTCCGCAGCGATCGCGCGAAGTCGTGACTCACGGCGAAGCCCTCCGACGCCAGCCGGCGAGCCGGGGCGAGCGCCTCGGCCCATTTCATCGTGCCGTATTTTTCGAGCGCCAGGGCCATTCCCGCCACGGTTCCGGGGACGCCCACCGACCGGTGTCCGGTCTTGGAAGCGCCGGGGATTACGCCGCCCGCGGCGTCGAGAAAGATCGCCTTGTGCGCTCCTGCTGGCGCGGTCTCGCGGTAGTCGATGGTGGTGGCGCGGCCGTCCGCCATCCGGATCACCATGAATCCGCCGCCGCCGATGTTGCCCGCCGTTGGATAGGTGACCGCGAGCGCGAACGCGGTGGCCACCGCCGCGTCGACGGCATTGCCGCCCTTGGCCAGGATCTCCGCGCCCACTTCGGACGCGATGCCGCTGGCGCTCGACACCATCGCTTTCGGCGCGCGCACCGGCTTCGGCGCGGCTGCCATGAGCGAAATGGAAAAGATCAGGATTGGGGCCAAGGCTCGGACCATGCGTCCGATCCTATCACCCGCGCGTCAATCCGTCCAGAACGTCAGATACGGACCGGCATTGGCGAGCCGCTGCGCGTACAGCGCCGCTTCGCGAAGATGGTAATCGCCCCACATGCTCGATTCGCCGCAAGGGACCTTGCGGCCGGGCGGCACGTAGTCCCAGCCGTTCGGGCGATGGTAAACGGAGTGGAGCAGCAGGCCCTGGTGCTCGGGATCGGCGCTGAGGTACGGCTCGTCGAGGAGCGTCCGCAGCACGGTGAGGCCCGCCTTCATGTAGCGCGGCTCCTTCAGATACTGGCCCAGCCGCATCAGTCCCTGCGCGGCGATCGCGGCGGCCGAGGCGTCCACCGGCTCGTGTTCGTTGAAGGGATCGGCCGGGCGCGACAGGTAGTCGCCCAGCCGGTGTAGGTTGGGAGCGCCGGTGTCCCAGTAGGGCGCGCCGTCGTTGGGTGTGTGCTCGATATAGAAGTCGCAGGTGGCTTCGGCGGCCTTGCGGAACAGCGCGGCTGTCTCGGGGTCCACGCCGCCGAGCGCCTCGAAGAACTCGAGTAGCTCCGCGTAACCGCACATCGCCCAGGCGAGTCCGCGTGTCCATGTGGTGAAGGGCGAATAGCCCTGCTGTGAACTCGGACACCGGTAGGCGCCGTCGTTCGTGTTGAAGACGCTCTCGTGCGCGGTGCGGCCGCGGATATCGAAGCTGTCGCGCCCTTCGCCGAAGTAGACGTTGTAGCGGGCGGTGGCGGTCCCGTGCTGGATCAGGCGGTCGAGCAGGGAGATGGGTTTGTCGTTCTCGCCCATCAACGCGTGTCCCAGCTTGTGGCCGATCGCGAGGGCACGCAGGGAGCGCATCGTGTCGACGAAGAGCGAGTGCGGGCCGTTGAACGAATGGATGAATCCGCCGCCATCCTTGGTGGGCGTCCAGCGAGCCGCCTGCACCGCGCCCGAGCATTTCAGCGCGAGTTCGAGAAACAGAATCTCGCCGTCCGTCCCGGCGGCGCGGCCCTCCCGGATCAGCCGGACGAGATTGCCGTACGTGCTCACGTTGTTAAAGCCGTGGTCGTGTACTCCCACGTGTGTCACGTGCGGCGCCATCAAGTCGATGGTGCGCCGGCGGCCGATCGTCAGGAACCGTTCGTCGCCGGTCGCGTCGAACTGCAGAATCGCCGAGCCGAACTGGAATCCCTGCGTCCATTCGGTCCAGCCGCGCGAAGTGTACCGTCCGGCGGCGGTGAACACCGGAGTTCCGCGCGCCGGATTGTACGATGCGTCGATGGACAGGACCTTCGGAGCCGAGACCTCCCACATCCGCTGGATGCGAGGAGCGAGCGAAGCGGGAGTCGTCTCCCAGTCGATGCGAATCATTCGTCCTATTATCGAATGAATGGCTTTTTCCCGAAGGAGTCTGTTGCTCGCCGCGCCCGCCAGCCTGTGGGCCGCGCGGGAACACGTCTGCGATGTCGCCGTGATCGGCGGCGGGACGGGCGGCTGCGCGGCTGCGTTGGCCGCTCTGCGCAATGGAATGCGCGTCGTGATGACGGAAGAGACGGACTGGGTGGGCGGACAACTGACGTCGCAACTGGTGCCGCCCGACGAGCATCCGTGGATCGAGAGTTTCGGCTCCACGCAGCTCTACCGGTCTTATCGAAACGCCGTCCGCGACTACTATCGCGCGCACTACCGCCTGACGGCGGACGCTCGCGCGCGGCTGCTGCTGAATCCCGGCGACGGCAACGTGTCGCGGCTGGCGCACGAGCCCCGCGTTTCGCTGGCGGTGCTCGAGAACCTGCTCGCCCCCTACGTCAGCGGCGGCCAACTCACGGTGCTGCTCGATCACAGGCCGGTTCGCGCCGATGTCAACGGCGATCGCGTTCGCGCCGTCGCGTTGAAGAGCACCCGTTCCGGCGCCGAACGCACCATCTCCGCGCCGTACTTCATCGACGCCACCGAGCAAGGCGATCTGCTGCCGCTCACCAAGACCGAATACGTCACCGGCTTCGAGGCGCGGTCGCGCACCGGCGAGCCGCACGCGCCGGAAAAGGCGCAGCCGGCCAACATCCAATCATTCACCGTGTGCTTTGCGATCGACTACGTGGACGGCCAGGATCACACGATCGACAAGCCCGGCGAATACGCCTTCTGGCGCGACTACGTCCCCGCCATGAAACCCGCCTGGCCGGGCAAGCTGCTCAGTTGGCACATGAGCAATCCGCAAACGCTACAGGTCCGCAACGTCTCCTTCGATCCCACCGAAGGCACTTCCAAGCCCGGCGGACCACTGAACCTGTTCCTCTACCGCCGCATCGCCAACAAGCGGAATCACGTGGCCGGCGCCTTCCAGGGCGACATGTCGCTGATCAACTGGCCGCAAAACGACTATTGGCTCGGCAATCTCCACGAAGTGAGCGACGCCGAGGCGGCCCGGCATCTGGCGCGCGCCAAGCAGCTCAGCCTGTCGTTGCTTTACTGGATGCAAACGGAAGCGCCGCGGCCCGATGGAGGCCAGGGCTGGAAGGGACTCCGGTTGCGTCATGACGCCGCGGGGACCGAAGACGGCCTCGCGAAGTATCCATACATCCGCGAGTCGCGGCGGATCGAAGCCGAGTTCACCGTGGTGGAAGAGCATGTCGGCGCCGATGCCCGCATGAAGAAAACGGGCAAAGCGCGGGACGACGTGGCCGCCGAGCCGTTCGCCGATTCGGTGGGCGTGGGCAGCTACCGCATCGATCTGCATCCGAGTTCGGGCGGCGACAACTACATCGACATCAGTTCGCTCCCGTTCCAGATTCCGCTGGGCGCGTTGATACCCAAGCGAATGGAGAATCTGCTGCCGGCGTCGAAGAACCTCGGCGTTACGCACATCACCAACGGCTGCTACCGCCTGCATCCGGTGGAGTGGAACATCGGCGAATCGGCGGGTGCGTTGGCGGCGCACGCGGTGAAAACCGGCCACCGGCCCCGCAAGATCCGGAACGACGCCGGATTGCTCGCCGGATTCCAACAGAGCCTGACGGCGCAAGGCGTGGAACTCGCCTGGCCGCGGATCTCGCCGAGGTAGGAACGATGACCAAGGAAGCCGATGCCGTCCGCTACGCCGGCATGTTCGCCGCGCTCGGAACCGAGTCGCGGCTGCGCGCGTTACGCCTGCTGTTGGCGGCGCATCCCGAGGGGATGCCGGTGAATGAGATCCAGTCCGAACTGGGCATTCCCGGTTCGACGCTGTCGCACCATCTCGACAAGCTGCGCAACGAGGATCTGGTGACCGTGGAGCGCCGCGGGACGTTTCTCTGGTACCGCGCCAACGCCGGCGCGCTCCGGGACCTGCTCGGGTTCCTCTACGCCGAATGCTGCACGAGGAATCAGGCCGTGGCTCCGGAGGCGATCGTCACGATCGGCGGCGCGCGTTAGCTACTTCTTCCACTTGTAAAAGTAGAACAGCAACGGCGTTCTGCCGGTGTTCACGATGCCGTGCAGTTTGTTGGCGGCGCAGTACATCATCGCGCCCGGCGCCACCTTGGTGATCTTGCCCTCCATCGAGATCTCGCCGGTCCCTTCGGTGACGAGCAGAAATTCCTCCTCCGGGTGGCGGTGCGGCTCGTGCGGAGTCGCGCCCGGCTTCAGCTTCAGGCTGCCGGCGGTCATGGCGGACAACTGATCGGTGGGACCGTCGAAGTAGATGAGCAAGTCGCCGAACGGCTCGCGAATGAGCTTGGCGTCCTTTGGGGAAAGCGTCGTATCGGGAAGCTTGGCGGCGGCCGCCGGCAGCGCCGCCAAGGCGGCCAGGCGGAAGAGATCGCGTCGTTGTGGCATCTCTCTTATCGTAGCCAAGGATGCCGGTTCGCAGTGGTGGAGGCGGCGGAGGCGGCCGCGCGCGTTGACGGCGCCGCGCGCGGCGTGTTAAATTATTGGGTTAAGAGTCCACTGGCCGATCCCCTCGGCCTTCTCGCCCGGTCCCTCCTTTTTCCCAAAATGGATGTAGTTTTAGCCCAGCTCGGCGACCTGATCGTTCGCTCGTTGCCGACCCTATTCCTGGTCCTCCTCCTCCACTTTTACCTGAAGGCGGTGTTCTACGGGCCATTGGAAAAGGCTCTTGCCGATCGCAAGGAAGCCACCACCGGCACGCGTAAAGCCGCGGACGAAGCCCTGAAGGCCGCCGAGGCGAAGGCCGCCGAGTACGAGGCGAAGATTCGCGACGCCCGGGGACAGATTTACAAGGAACAGGAAGCGATCCGCACCCAGTTGCGCCAGCAACAAGCCGCCGCCGTCGCCGCCGTCAAGGCCCATTCGGACGGCGCGATCCGCGAGGCGCGCGCCACTGTCGCCGCCGAGGTGGCGGATGCCACTGCCGGACTCGCGTCGCGTGGTGAGCAACTCGCCAGCCAGATCGCCCAGGCCGTCCTGGCGGGGAGACCGTAAGTGAAGCGCATTCTGCTCGCCGTCGCGTTGACTTTGCCCGCCGCTTACTCCCAGGAACACGGCGCTACTCCCGCCGCCGGTCACGGCGAGGGCCATGGCGAAGCTGGCGGGCACGGCGATCTCGCCCTGTGGAAATGGGCGAACTTCGCGATCCTCGTCGCGGCGCTGGGATGGGCGGTCTCGAAGAACGCCGGGCCGTTCTTCGCCAGCCGCACCGCCGAGATCCGCAAGTCGATCGACGAGGCGCGTAAGGTTCGGGATGACGCCGTCGCCCGGGCGAACGAGATCGAAAAGCGGATCGGCAACTTGAGCGGCGAAGTGGCCGCGTTGCGCGACACGTCGAAAAAGGAAATGGAAGCCGAGTCCGCCCGGATTGGCGCTGAAACGGAACGCATGATCGCCCGGGCGCGCGAGTCCGCGTCCCAGGAAATCGCGGCGATGACCAAGCAGGCGCAAGAGGAACTCCGCAATCACGCGGCCAAGCTCGCCCTGGAATTGGCGGAAGGAAAAGTGAAGGCGCGGCTCGACGGCGGAACACAGGACGCTCTGGTAAATGGCTTCCTCGCCGATTTGCGGCGCACCGGCGGGTCTTCGAACTGACTATGTCACTGGCTGCCGCGAATCGATACGCGAGAGTACTGGCCGACGTCGTGTTGGCTCCGGGCAGCGGCTTGGAAGCCGCGGACGCGCTGAGCCAACTGCGCTCGTTCGCCGGCTTGATGAAGGAATCGGCGGACCTGCGAAACGTGTTGCTTTCGCCCGCCGTGTCGCCCGCTCGAAAGCGCGCGGTGACGGAGAAGTTGGGGGAACGTCTGGCGCTCCACCGGCTGGTCAAGAATTTTCTGTTCGTCGCCATCGACCGGCGCCGCATTTCGCAGGCGCCGGAGATGGCGGAGGCGTTCGAGGCGGTGGTCGACGAGCGTTCCGGCCGCGTGCGCGCGCAGGTATCGTCCGCGCGGGAACTGAGCGCGGACCAGCGCGCGGCGTTGCAAGTCGAACTGGCGCGGCTCACCGGAAAACAGGTTCGTTGCGACTTTCTCGTGGATCCCGGTCTGCTGGGCGGCGTTTCCGTCCGCATCGGGTCCACCATCTACGACGGTTCCGTCCGCGGCCGGCTGGCGGCGCTCCGCGGCCGTTTGTCGACCGCGAAGGCATAAAGGTTTCACACGATGGCACAGGTTACTGCTGACGAAGTAGCGCGCGTACTGCGCCAGGAGATCGAGAACTACGAGGCGGCGGTCAACGTCGCCGAGACGGGCTCGGTGATCTCCGTGGGCGACGGCATCGCCCGCATCCATGGCTTGGAACGGGTGATGTCCGGCGAGCTGATCGAGCTGCCGTACGGCGTCACCGGCATCGCGCTGAATCTGGAAGAAGACCAGGTGGGCGCGGTGCTCATGGGCGACTTCAACAAGGTTCGCGAGGGCGACGAAGTCCGCCGCACCGGGCGCATCATGTCGGTTCCCGCAGGCAAGGCGATGGTCGGACGCGTGGTAAACGCGCTGGGCGAGCCGATCGACGGCAAGGGCCCTATCGCCACCACGGACTACAGCGCCATCGAGCGTCTGGCGCCGGGCGTGGTTCACCGGCAGCCGGTGAAAGAGCCGATGCAGACCGGCATCAAGGCGATCGACTCGATCATTCCCGTCGGCCGCGGACAGCGCGAGCTG
>SYLY01000317.1 GCA_005808475.1 Acidobacteriota bacterium | reverse complement strand
GCGGCAAACGCCAATGCGCGGAGCCTGCGTTGCAAGTCCAATGCGCCCAGTGGGTTGCGGCGGCGCCGGGCCGCTTCCTTCGTTGCGGCTCCTCGGAGATGTCCCGCATCGACTACGACGCCGCGTCTCGGATTCGGCCCGACGGCGCTCGCAACGCGACTCATGCTACTTGCACCACGGGCTGCTAGGGAGCGATGGAAAGGGGCAGGGAGTTACTGACCAGGTCCTTGACGACGACAATCGACAGCGAACCGGTGGGGGCGGAGTCTGGCAAAGCGACCTCGATTTGCCAAACGCCGACCGAGCCTGGGAGAAGGGCGCTGGAGCGGGGCGCGATGAGTTTGCCGTCCGAGAGATAGACACCGAGGAAGGTATCCGTCTCCGGCGGCGGAACGGGCGCGAACTCGCCGTCGGCGACCGGCGGCGTGACGGCGCCTTGGCCGGTGGCGAGGATTCGGATGGTCTCGCCGCGACGGGCAGGGGCAGCGGCGGAGTTCACGCGGCCGTCGGCATTGAGTACGAGGAAAAGACCAGGCGCGGATGGCAGCACGGTGATCAACGCGCGTCCGAGGCTTGCGCCGCCCATGCGAACTTCGGCCAGATATTGGTTGTTGGCCTCCAGTTGGCTAGATACCTGCAAGTTGATCTGCGTGGAAGAGGTGAAGTACAGCGGCGCCGGTTTCCCGTCCACCATCACCTGCGCGCCGCAGAGGCTGGTGGGGAGCGGGCTGCCCTCGGCGCGGCAGGCGCCGACACCGGGGAATTCCCCATAGACGGTGGCGATGGAGCCGGGGGCGACGGGAACGCCGGCGGCGCTGGAGGCTGCGTTGACGGTGGCGGCGTTGGCGAGCGGCTCCATGATCCAGACCTCGGTGGTGGCGGGAAGCGTCGCTCGACTCAGGGTGAAGGTGGAAGGTTTGAACACGACCTGATCGACCGCAGGAAGGACATCGCGCAGAGTGAGGTTGCGAGGCAAGCCGCCGAGGGGGCAAAAGAAATGGCCGAGGATTGCCACCCGCGGGCGGAGTTGGCGGATCAGTGCGTTGACACCTTGGGGCGTGATGCCGATGTGATTGGAGGCGATAAACGCGACGTCGAGATCGCGGAGGCCGGCCAGTTGCGCCTCGGTGAATTGGGCTTGGCCGAAGTCGCCGAACTGGGCGAAACCGAGGCCGGATTGGGTCCACCGAATGACGGTATTGGGCGTGGCGCCGTTGTTGTCATGGAAGCCGGGAATGAGAACAAAGTTCAAACCGGCCGCCGCCATTTCCGTTCGTTCGCGGATTGGGCGTCCATCAACGAGCGTAAATGGTCCGCGCACCGTGTCCGTGCCGGTGTGGTCACCGTGGGCGTGGGAGACGGTGACGGCGTCCGCCTGCACGGTTGGGGCCAGAAAGTTCTGGCCAGCGCCGGGCGGGTCGCTGACGACGGTGGGGCCGCCGGGTGACTGAATGATATAGCCGGACTGACCGATCCAGGAGACCTTTACATCCTGAGCGGCGCATAGCAACGCGAAAGGCGTTAGCAGCAATAGACGAAACATACGGACTCCTTGGCTGTCGTTGCCATCGAGTATAGCCAGCGGCGATCCCGCGAGGAAGGCCTGCGAAAAGGCGTCTCGCTCCCGCCACCCGGTGAAGCCCAGGGTGGGTATCGCTTGCCGCCGAGCGCATCCAGGCACACTTCGATGTTCGTCACATCACCGTGCTCCTTCATCAATGTGCTGTAATGTGGTGGACACGAGTCTAATCGATGAACCGGGAGCCCAACGATGATGCCGCGAGTTCTCCTGGCCCTGCTGTTCGCCCGAGCGGTCACCTGCGCGCAGAACCCTGATCCGTCGACGCTGGAGGGAAAGGTCCTGCTGGGTTACCAGGGTTGGTTCCGCTGTCCCGGCGGCGGCGCGATGGGGACTAACTGGAGCCACTGGGCCAACGGAACGCCCACGGCAGCCAGCCTCACCATCGATATGTATCCGGACCTGCGCGAGTTCGAGCCGGGAGAGACCTGCGCCGTGCCGGGCATGACGATCGGCGCGAATCCGGCGCATCTGTTCAGTTCCGGCCACAGCAAGACCGTGGACCGGCATTTCCGCTGGATGCAACAGTACGGGTTGGACGGCGTGACCGTGCAACGATTCGTGACCGACATCCCCGGCAGCCGGTCCGGCGGTGACGCCGTGTTGAAGAACGTGATGGCTGCCGCCCGGCGCTACGGGCGTGTCTTCGCGATCGAGTACGATATCAGCGGCGCCAACGCGGCCACGGTCCTGGCGACGCTGCAGGGCGACTGGCAGTACCTGGTGGACACACTGGCGGTGACGGCTCACCCCGGCTACCTGCGGCACAACGGCAAGCCGGTGGTCGGGGTTTGGGGCATCGGACTGAACGACGCGAGGCACCCGCCGAGCGACCCCGGAGCGGCGTTGCGGCTCGTCGAGTGGTTTCGCGACACGGCGCGGGTGGCATACCTGGGCGGCACACCGGCCTATTGGCGCACGCTTTCGAACGACGCCGCGACCGACCCTCGCTGGACCGCCGTCTACCAAGCCATGGACGGCATCCAGCCCTGGACCGTGGGGCGTTACAGCACGCCCGCGGCCGTGGACCGGTGGCGAACCGAGCGCCTGGAGCCAGACCTCGCCGCGACCAGCCAACGGCAGCAGATCTACATGCCGGTCATCTTCCCTGGGTTCTCCTGGCATAACCTGAATCGTACGGCCCTACAGAACCAGATCCCGCGGCAGCGCGGCGAGTTTCTGTGGCGTCAGGCGTTCAACGCGAAAGCGGCTGGCGCACGGATGCTGAAGATCGCCATGTTCGACGAGGTGAACGAGAGCACGGCGATGTTCAAGGTAGCGGCGCGCCGCATGGATGCCCCCGATCAGGGCTTCTGGCTGACGCTCGACGCGGACGGCTTCACACTGCCGAGCGACTGGTACCTGCGTCTGGCGGGCGAGATCACGCGTGTCTTTCACGACCAGACGCCGCCCTCCGCCGCGCTGCCCGCCGACCCCGGCCCGCCGTACGTTGGCGCGCCAGCACTGGCGGCGGTGAATGGGGCTAGTTTCCAGGCTGGAGCGGCGGCGGCCGGCGCGATCGTGACCATCTACGGCGAGCATCTCCGGGTGGGGCACGACGCGGTCGAATCCGTCTTGACCGTGATCGATTCCAGTGGAGCGGGCCGCGCGACGGTCGCGCTGTATTCCGCGCCAAGCCACTCGAGCATCGTGCTTCCCGAGGGAACCGCGTCTGGGCCGGCAACGTTGGCGGCGGAGCGCGACGACGGGTCGCTTGCCTATGGGCGGTTGCAAATCCAGCCGGTTGCGCCCGGCATCTTCACCGCGGCGGCGGGTGGAGTGGGACCTCCCGCGGCGTTGGTGCGGGTGGAGCAGCCGGATGGAACCGTTTCAACCGCGACGGTTGCGGTGTGCGACGGTGACGGGGACTGCCGGGCCGCGCCAATCGACTTGGGGCCGCCCGACAGCCTCGCGATGCTCGAGTTGTACGGAACGGGGATTCGGGGCCGTTCTTCCCTGGCGGCGGTCCTCTGCAACATCGGAGGCGAAAACGCGCCGGTGCTGCTGGCTGGACCAGACCCCGATCGCCCCGGAGTCGACCAAATCCACGTCGCGCTGCCGCGCAGCCTGGCGGGTAGAGGTCCAGTGACTATCCGGCTGTCGGTTGATGGAGTGGAGGCCAATCCAACCCAGGTGGCTTTCCGCTAGCGGCGGGCTGCTCGTGTTTCGAAGCGCCGATGGCCTACGAGCGGCGCGCGGATGGCGAGCGCCGGGCCGTACTCGCCGACATTCCCGCAGTTTCAGGGCTTCACTCTCCTGCCATAGCGCGGCGCAGGCAGCTTGTCAAAATGCCGGTCCCGCGTGACGAGAGCCAGATCGTGTTCTATCGACACCGCGGCGATCCACAAATCGTTATCCGGCACCGGCGTACCGGCGCGTTTGAGCTGCACGAATCAGTGAGCGTATTGCTCGGTCGGTAGAGGTCCATTTCTCCTCGACGGCCCATCCCGCGGAGCCAGGCGCGATGGCCAGGCGGCGAACGCCGATGCCCCCATGTCGCTCGAGGTGGCGATGAGGAGGCCATCGGACACGATGGCGGGCTGTAGGGGAGCGAACCCGGACGAGGCGTGTTTCCACAACACCGTGCCGTTGGCCGGTTCGACCGCGGTAACGCCGGCTCCATGGACCAGCAGGATTTGCGCCGTGCCGCCCGCGGTCAGCAGGTGAGGAGAGCTGTAGCTGGTGTTGCCGGCTTCGACCGACCAGCGGCGGGCGCCCGTCGCGGCGTCATATGCGATCAGGTGACCGGACACGGCAGCGACCACCATTCCATCCGTGACGAGCGGCGAGCCCGCAAAGCCCCAGGCAGGAGTCTTCGCGCCGGTCTCGGCCGCGGCATTGCGAGTCCACGCGACGGCGCCGGTCCGGGCGTCCATGGCGTCGAGGATTCCGGTCGCGCCGAGGGTGTAGATCCGTCCCTCCGAGAGAGTGGGTGTCGCACGTGGCCCAGCGCCTGCGTTCGATTCCCAGAAGCGGGCTTTGTCGCGATGAGTCCACACAGGTTCGCCCGTGGCGGCGCGATAGCAGGCGACGATCTCGAATTCGCCGCGCTGCTCCTGCGTGTAGATGAGTCCGCCGCCGATGGCAAAAGACGACCAAGCGGGTCCGGCCTTGCGACGCCAGAGTTCAGCCGGCGGCGACGCTTTCCAGTCGCTCGCGATACGCAATTCGGGTACGACGCCGTCGCGGCGGGGTCCCCGGACTCCCGGAATCGGGCAGCGGCTTCAGGGCGGGGGACGCCCTGACGGGCGCGAGCGGCGGAGTCAGCGGTGCGCTCGCGGCCGAGGCCAGCAGTTTTTGTTCGGCGTCGGGCGACCAGCGCCAAGCCAGGTTGGGAAACCCCTCTCCGGCGATTCCATCGGTGCGCAGCAGCGCCAGTGAACCGAACGCACACAGGATCGCGGCGGAGATCCACACCGGCCTTTGCGGCGCCCGCAGCCGGCGGACCGCCCAAGCCGCGCCCACCCAGGCGAGGCTCGTGAACGGAATGCCGACGATGGGGAACATCATGCCCATCATCGCCGTGGCGATCGACCGGTGCAGGATCATCGGCGCCGCCGTCATCCCGGCGATCGCGACCGCGAGTACTCCGAGCCGCTCCAGCCACGGGGCGCGGCTGAAGGCAAGCCACCAGATGGCGACAAGGCCGCCACCGGCCACACCCGCGATGATGGCGTACGGCGAGGTTTCGGGCGCCACCGCCGGTAAGCCGAATCGCACCAGCCATTGCACGGCCACGGCGGCCAGGCCCGGCCACACCCGGAGGTCGTTCGATGGATTCGACACCACTTCATTTTAAGGATACGCTGCCGGCTTCATCATGATTTCTCCCCTGACAGCATGGATTCGACCCGCTCGCGCTCGGCTCGCAGCTTTCTCACTCCGTACGATTCGTTCAACCACACGATGAACCCGCAGAACGCGGTCATGCCGCAGAAGCGCACCGCGGTAGCCGTGCGGCCTCCGGCGGTCACGAAGGTAACCAGCATCAACCACGCCCAGATAGGCGCGACGTACCAATACTTCACGCTGCCAAGCAGCCGGATCTGACGGTCGTAGGACGCGAGCAAGCGCCGGCCGTAGGCGGCGCTGTCCATCGACTGGTCGGCGGGCTTTTCGTCCCGGTGCTGGAGCCATAGGTATCCAAGCACGCCGGCCGTGACCAGGATGCCGGCCAAAGCCACCAGCCACAGGCGGGGATGAAAGAGCATCGGCGAGAGCACGGCCGCGACGAAGATGCCCGCGCCGTACTCGCGCAGGTTGCGGTTGCGGGTTCGCCGGCGCAGCTTCTCCGACATCGCGGCCAAGTCGCGAACGAGTGCTTCGGTATCGGGCACGGGCGGCTCGTCCTGCCGCCACAACTCGGACCACTCCTGATCGCTCATCGCTTTTCCTCCTCATGGTTGACTCTCTCCGCAAGCCATTGCCGCGATCGCGTCAGGCGGGTCGCAACGGCGCCGGCGGTACAGCCGGTGATGGTTTCGATTTCCGCCGCCGACAGACCTTCCAGGTGCAGCAACATCACCTGGCGGTTCGGCAGCGGCAACTCATGCACCGCACGCTGCAACCTGCGCCGCTTCTCGTCAACCAACAACTCGCGTTCGGGGTTGTCTGGCGACGCCGGTTCGAAGGATGGCGGCTGCACGGGCTCGCGCTCGCGGAGCTTCCGCTGCCTGGCGACGAAGCTGATCGCGGTGTTGTGGGCGACGCGGTAGACCCAGGTGCGTTCGCTGGATTCGCCCCGGAGGTTCGGCAGCGCCGTCCAGAGCGCCAAGGCTACTTCCTGGAATAGGTCGCCGGCCTCTACGGCGCCGGCATACGCTCCCGACAGCCGCCTGAGCGGACCGTGGTAACGAAGCAGCAGGCCTTCGAATCGGGTTGTGTCCATCGCTGGCATTCGAACAGGTAGTCTCTTCCCGCGGCGGTTTCTTACAGGATTTCATAACGTTGCCGGGCCGGCGCCGCGGCGGCGAAGCCGGCTCAACGCCACGGGCTGCCGGCAGGTACAATAAGGCGCATGAAGATTTCAGGCCGCTGCCGGTGTTTGGCCGGTTGTCTGGTGGCAGCGGTGGTTCTCGCCGCCGCCGACGTCGACTATTTCACCGATAGCGGGTTCGGGAATCCCTCCACCACGCTGCAGCACCCAACGGGGGAGTACTTCAGGGGCTCCACCTACGTCGCCTACCAAGGGCCGCACGAGGACCCGTATGTGGCCGCCTACCATCATGCCAGCAGGAAATGATCGGGGCCGGTGCTGGCGGGCGTGAATCCGATGGGGAAGCCCCCGGATCCGGTGGAAAACGGTGAGTTGGACAACCACGGGAAGCCCGCCATGATGGTGGACTCCAAGGGCTATATCCACGTGGTGTTCGGCGCGCACGGCGGCAGCCCGCTGCTGGGAAGGAATGCCTTGGGCACGCCGGGTTCGCTGCGTGGAGGCAAGCTGACACACGTTGTCTCGAAGAATCCGGAGGATATCTCGGCCTGGGTGATCAAGGACGGCGATCTCATGCTGGCGGCGGACGGGATCCACGCGGGACTCGGGGCCCGGACCCAAATCGCAGAATCTGCGAGAGATGCACGCCAGGAGATCGAAAAAGCCAAAAGAGCCATACCCTATCGAGTTCCACGAAGGCTCCCGCTGCCACATGCGCGGAGGCCGGTGTTCGCGTGTGCCATCCAAATCGCGTGGTCGTGGTTAGTATCCGAGCGGCAAAAATGAAGCGACGGTTGACGCGAGGACGCCCCGCGCCGGTGGCAATTCGGCGGACAAGCAGAGGGGAGACTTGACTCGGTACACTGGCTTCAGTCATGGACCTGAGCGCACGGAAAGAACAGTTCTCGAACGCCTTCGTGTACGCCGTCGCCTCCGCGGCCGGATGCACGCTGGCAAAGCCCGCGGTAGACAACGACAGCATCGATGGACGATCTCGAACCGGCTTCATCGACGCCCCAAACTGGACGTCCAGTTGAAGTGCACGGACAGCGACATCCCGGACGCCCCCGAGTTTCCCTTCCCGCTGAAGAAGAAAAATTACGACGACCTCCGGCTGACCGGCTTGATCGCTCCCAGGATACTGGTGGTGGTCTACGTGCCGAAAGAGCCGGAGCAGTGGATAGAGAGCCTACCGTGTGAAATGGTGCTCCGCCGGTGCGCGTTTTGGCAGTCGCTCGCGAACGCTCCCGAGAGCGGCAATGAGTCCACGGTGACGATCCACATTCCGGCCGCGCAGACCTTACAGTACAATCGTTACGCGAGCTCATGAAGACCATCAACGAGGGAGCGCTCCCGTGAGAACGACGATTCGGGACCGGGATGCGCTCGCGGCGTTTCGACCGGTTGACTTGATATTCTATTTGCGGTCCGCCGGCTGGACTCCCAGCACAAAAGTGGGCCAATCCATCATTTGGATCAAGGGCGCCGATGGCTCAAACGAGGAGGACGTGTCCGTTCCTCTCCGGCGCGACGCCGGGGACTTCGCGATGCGGGTTGCCGAGGTGTTGTCCACCCTCGAGCGGATAGAGCAGCGCTCGCAGGAAGAGATCGTTCGAGACGTTTTCTCCACGTCCGCGGATTTGGTGCGGATTCGAGCGCTGATCCCGGAGTCGGCGGACGGCTCCATCCCCCTCCACGCCGGTGTCGGCATGGTGGAGCATGCACGCGATCTCATGGCGGCCGCGGCGTGCGCGGCGGCCGGGCCGCGTTCGTTCTGGCCGCGCCGGAGGCCGCCCCAAGCCTTGGATTTCATGAGCCGTGTCCGGATGGGTCAAACGGAGCGTGGCAGCTACGTATTGACCATGTTGTCGCCGGTGACGCCCGCGTTGAATCACGAGCGGGAGGCCGAGTCCCCGTTCGAGCGGCAGGTGACCGAGACGTTGACTCGATCTCTCCGCGCCGCCGTGCACGCGGCACAACAGGCGGCCGAGACGGCGGACCTAGAGCCCTTCCGGAATGCCGTTTCCAGCGGAGTCAGCGCCAACCTGTGTGACGCCATGGCGGGCCTCGGCGAAGTAAGCCCGGATCATGGCTTCGAGGTGTCGGTTTCGTGGTCGCGCACGCGTCCGGTTCCCGGAACCGCGGTTTCGAGAATTCTAGTGCCGGCGGACTACCTTCCGCTGCTTCAGGAGGCTTCGCGGAACTTCAAGGAGACCGCGACCCGGGAAGAGTTCGTCCTGCTCGGCCCCGTCGTCAAGCTCGACCGGGCTCCGGAGGCGCCGTCCGGCGTCGTGACGGTCAACGCTGTCGTCGACGACCGTGCGCGGCGGGTCGTTCTGGAACTGGCAGGTCCGGATTATCAGGCGGCGATCCAGGCGCACAAGGACCACCTTCCGATCGCCTGTATCGGGGAATTGGCGAAGGAAGGGAAGTCGTTTCGATTGAGGTACCCCCGCGAGTTCGAAGTTCTGGGCGTCGATGACGGCGCTCTGCCGGGCAGGGAACTACGGGACCTGCTAGCGGGGTAACCGCCATGTTAGGATGAGTCCCGATGGCCATCCGGATTCCTGACGAACTGTCGAAGGCGGTCGCGAATGGCCGGGCGGTGTTGTTCGTGGGCGCGGGGATGTCGCGTCCGCAACTGCCGGGCTGGGTCGGGTTGCTGGAGCGGATGCGCGATTGGGCGGCCAAGGAGGGCATTGCGCCGCCGGCGCACCTCGCCACCCTGATCGGCAGGGGAAAGCTCATGCTCGCCGCCGACGAACTGCGTAGGGCCTTGGGCCGTCGAACGGGAGAGTGCCTTCAAGCGCTTCTCGACCCGCAGGGGCTCGAGCTTGGTCCGGCGCACGCACTGACGTGGAAACTTCCGTTCGGCGCCGTGGTGACGACGAACTTCGACCGGCTCCTCGAGCACGCGGCCAACGGCGTCCCCGTCTACACTTGGCGTGACGAAGAAGGGATGACCAGAGCCGCGCGTGGCGCCGAGCGGGCACTCGTGAAGGTCCACGGCTGCGTCTCGATGCCCGACACGGTTGTCCTCGGCGGCGCCGACTACCGGAAACTGCTCTTCTCGAACGAGCCGTACAAGCGGTTCATGCAGCATCTGCTCATCGGCAAGACGATCCTGTTCATGGGATACGGACTCCAGGATTACGATCTGGAGCCGCTGATGGAGGAGATGCAGCAGGTCCTCCCGAAAGGCCGCGCGCCCGACTTCGCCCTGTTCGATGTCCGGGAGATGAGCCCCCCGGAGATCGAATCGTACAAGGAGCGGTTCGGAGTGGAACTGATCTACGACCCCGCCGCCACCGGCTTCCCCGACTACGCCGCGTTCCTCCAACAACTCCAGGACTCGCTTCCCGAGCCGGATGCGGTCGCGAGCCGGCAGGTCAACGATGCCGAGGTCGCCGATATCCGGGGGCTCCTTCAGGATTCCGGGCAGGCCGACGTGACCGAGACCCGAGCCGGCAACACGGTGTGCTTTCTGGGGAAGATGCGGCTCGGCGTGATGGATACGAGCGTCGTCACTCATTTCGTGCCGGGGAAAGCGCGGATCGAGGATCTCTCGGTGCGGCCGGAGGGCGGCAGCCAAGTGCAGGTGATCGCGGGGAGCGTGCCGGACGATGTCCGCGAGGAGGCGAACCGGAGGAACGTCCCGATCTACACGCGGGATCAGTTCGTGGGGCGGCTGGTGGACTTTACGCCGCATCACGACGCATTGCGGGAGGGCTACCAACAACTGGAGATCGAGAAGTACTTCGTGCCGCTCGATGCGTTCCGGGAGGGATCTGAGGCGCGGACGCCGCTCGACGACTACGTGGATCGGTGGCTGGCCGCGCCGGGGCGGAACATGCTGTCGGTGCTGGGCGACTTCGGGACGGGCAAGACCTGGTTCGTGCAGCGGCTGGCGCAGCGGCTGATTTCCAACGGCGGGCCGCGGACGCCGGTGCTGATCCTGCTTCGCGACTACTCGAAAGCCTACGACATGAAGCAGGCTCTGACGGACGCCATGCTGAATCAGGCGAAGGTCCGTCTGGCGGCGGGGATCGGGACGCTGGAGCGGCTGAACCGGGAAGGGCGGCTGGTGCTGATCTTCGACGGGTTCGACGAGATGGAGCGGCGCGTCAGCGACCATCAGACGGCGGAGGAGAATTTCAAACGGATCGAGGAGTGGGCGGCGCCGGGATCGAAGGTGCTGCTCACCTGCCGGACCGAGTTTTTCCGAAGCCGGAAGCATGAGGAGGAGATCCTGGAGCGCGGGCCTCGCGAGCGGGTGTGGGTTCGCGCGGAGGACGTCAGTCTGGGGAAGCAGCCGGAGTCGATCCGGTTGGCGCCGTTCAGCGACGCGCAGTTGCAGGCGGCGTTCCGGCTGCGGATGGGCTCCGGCTGGGAGCAGGCTTACGACCGGATCACGGAGATACCCGGTTTACAGGAACTGACGGACCGGCCGGTGCTGATCGAGATGATCACGCGGTCTTGGGTCAGGTTGAAGGATGGCGGCAAGGTCAGTCTGAGTGGGTTGTACCGGACCTATGCCGAGGACCTACTGAGGCTCCGGCCGCAAGATACGATCACGCTGGAGCAGCGGCTGGAGTTCGTGGAAGCGTTGGCCTACGACATGCAGAAATCGGGCGAGGAGCGGGTGGCGCACACGGCCTTCAAGGAGCGTGTGAAGCGGCAGTTCCAGGTGGAGGGGGACAAGCAGATCGACTACTGGGAGACGCAGGCGCGGACGGGGTCGCTGCTGCGGCGGGACGGCCAGGGGGTCTACCAGTTTGCGCACAAGTCGATGCGGGAGTACTTCGTGGCGCGGAGGTTGGCGGAACGGCTGCTCGCCGGCGACGCGGAGGAGATGGCGCTGACGGACGCGATCGGCCGGTTCGTGTACGAATTGCTGGAAGGGCAGGTCCGGTATGAGCGGAAGGAACAGGATGGGATGGTGTGGGTTCCGCCCGGTCCGTTCGTGTACGGCAGCGACAGTGAGAAGAACATGCGGGTCGTGAATTTGCCGGGATTCTGGATCGACAAGTATCCGGTGACGAACGAGCAGTATTGCCGTTTTCTGAATTCAGAGGGGAACCGGGCGGAGGATGGGTCGAACTGGTATTCACCCGG
Organism: Acidobacteriota bacterium; assembly: GCA_005808475.1. Classification (GTDB taxonomy): domain Bacteria; phylum Acidobacteriota; class Terriglobia; order Bryobacterales; family Bryobacteraceae; genus SYLY01. Next base: position 496 of record SYLY01000317.1, on the reverse strand, counting down.
GGCGGGCATGATCCGGAATCGGGGCCCGGCCAAGCGAGCGGAATGGGTGATCGAGCCGGGATTCGCGCGTCACCCGGTGACGGGAGTGGCGCAGTACGGCGCGGCCGCGTACGCGAAGTGGGCGGGGAAGAGCTTGCCGTCGGAGGAGCAGTGGGAGAAGGCGGCGCGGGGAGTGGACGGCCGGATCTACCCGTGGGGGGAGGAGTTCGATAAACAGCGCTGCAACACGCGGGAGTCGGGCCGGGGCGGAACAACGGAAGCCGGGACGTTCGATCCGGCTGGCGTGTCGCCCTGGGGTTGCTCGGACTTCGCTGGAAACGTTTGGGAGTGGACTTCGAGCCGGTATAAAGATGGGGGGTGCGCGACATGAAAGTGGAGATTAGGCCGCCCGACGCCCCTCCCAGTAGTCCTCAAAGCGACCGTTGAGGTGGGCACAACGGAGGGCGAGGATGGAGTTGGCGCCGTTGACGGTCCAGAACATGCCGGACTGTTTGAG
>SYLY01000316.1 GCA_005808475.1 Acidobacteriota bacterium | reverse complement strand
TAGGGCTCGCCGTTGAACGGATGCAGCGGGAGCACCTTCTTCACGTCGCGGCGGTCGATGAACTGGTCCACTTTGCCGTCGGAGTCGCAGGAGATGTCGCCGAGCACGGCGAACCGCGCGGGCGGCTCGTTCAGCCGGTGGATCGGCATGATGGGGAACAATTGCTTGATCGCCCAACTGTCGGGCATGCTCTGGAACAACGAGAAATTGCAGAAGTAGGTGTCGGACAGCATCGAGTCTAGGTTCTCGAGATCCTCGGGCTTTTCGTCCAGATCCTTCACCATGCGCTGGATGCGGCGCGAGATCGCCCAGAAGATCGTCTCGGCGGTGCTGCGCTGCTCGAGCGGCAGGTATCCGAGTTGGAACAGGTTCAAGGCGGCGTCGAGCGATTGCGCGGCGTCGTGATAGCTCTCGAGCAGGTTCTTGTTGGAGAGGTTCTTGTACGCCTCCATCAAGTCGATCACGGGCTGCTCGGCGTCCTCGGGGACATCGCTGGGCGGGTCCTGCTCGGCGACGTCGGAGACGCCGAGGACGTTGAAAACCAGCACCGAGTGGTAGGCGGCGACGGCGCGGCCGCTTTCGGAAATGATGTTGGGGTGCGGGACTTTCGTCTCGTCGCAAACGGTCTGGATATGGTAGACGACGTCGTTCGCGTATTCCTGCAGCGTGTAGTTGACGCTCGATTCGAAGTCGGTCTGCGAACCGTCGTAGTCGACTCCGAGACCGCCGCCAACGTCCAAATGCTTCAGACCGGCGCCCATCCGGTGGAGCTCGGCGTAGACGCGGGCCGCTTCGGTAACCGCGGCCTTCACCTGGCGGATGTTGGTGATCTGGCTGCCGAGATGGAAATGTAGAAGCTGGAGCGTGTCCTCCATGCCCGCGGCCTTCAATTGATCGAGCACGCGGATCGCTTCGGTCACGGTCAGTCCGAACTTCGAACGGTAGCCGCCGGACGATTTCCAGCGTCCCGAGCCGCGGCTGGCGAGCTTCACGCGCAACCCGATCACGGGCCGCACGCCGACCCGCGACGAGTGCTTCAGAATCAGTTCCAGTTCGGTGAACTTTTCGATCACCGGGATGATGTTGCGCCCGATCTTGCGGGCGAGCATCACCATCTCGATATACTCGTCGTCCTTGAAGCCGTTGCACACGATCGGTGTGTCGTTGTCGGCGACGGCGAGCACGGCGAGCAGTTCCGGCTTGGATCCGGCTTCCAGGCCGAACTTGTACGGCTTGCCGTGGCGGAACACTTCCTCGACGACGTGGCGCTGCTGGTGGACCTTGATCGGATAGACCAGCGAATACGAGCCTTGATAGCTGTGCTCGCGAATCGCATCCGCGAACGCGCCGTGCATCTCGCTGAGTTGCTGCTTGAGAATTTCCCCGAAGCGGAGCAGAATCGGCGTGGCGATGCCGCGCAGAATCAGCGTGTCGACCAGATCCTTGAGATCGATGCGGCGAGTTGGATCCTTGGACGGATGGACCCAGACGTGACCGTTATCGCCGATGGAGAAATACCCTTTCCCCCAGCGTTCGATATCGTACTCTTCGATCGCGTCACCCACTGTCCAACGATCGGCGGGTTCCCAAGTGGACGCGGGCGCGTCGGCGAGCTTCGGTATCAACGGCGGTCTTCTTCCTCCAGAACCTTCAGTGTCCGACGAAACCCCATGGGGGGCAAGCGAAATCGGGCCATGAGGCCAAGATTCGCGAGATTGTAAAATGAAGCCAGTGGGCAAACTCAGCGCGACTTTCCTGATCGCCGCGGCGCGGCTGCTCGCGCAATCGGCCCTGCTCGAGTGCACACAAGACGCGGCGGCGGGCGGACAGGGCCGCGACAAGGAGATGAAAGGCGCGATTCTGCTGAGCTTTCGCGCCTCGGCGATTCCCGGTTGGACCGTCGATCGCGGCCAATTGCTGCTGCGGAAGCGGGGACACACCGCGGCGTCGGTCAAAGTGGCGGCCGTGCGCGAGCCGTGGACCGAAGCCAAGCCGCCCAAGTCGCTCAAGCTCGACTGGGTGGACGCTCCGGTGGAGGAACAGCCGGAGGGCTGGGTGCTGATCCGCATCCCGGGCGCGGTGGTGCAACCGATGGCCGCCGACCAGCGGCGCGGCATCGCCGTGAAGCTGCCGCCCGATTGGCGTGTCGATTCGCGCGAGTCGATCCGGTACGCGCCATATTTGTACGTGGAGGGACGCCGCTGAACGGCCGCGCCGGTTCGCCGCTAAGATAGAACCATGCAGTTGGTGCTGGATAATCTCGAGTCGATCGCGCCCGTGATTCTACGCGGGCTTCGGATGAGCGATGACGAGTTTTTGGACTTCTGCCAGGAGCACGAGGATCTCCGGGTGGAATCGAACGCGAACGGAGAGATCGAACTCATGGCTGGTACGGGTCCCAAGACAGGCCGCCGGAACGCGATATTGACCATCCAACTCGGCGTTTGGGCGCTCACCGACGCGCGCGGCTCGACGTTCGATTCGAGCACCCTGTTCGTGCTGCCCAGCGGCGCCCGCCGCTCTCCGGACGCCTCCTGGATTTCCGCCGCGCGCATCGCCGCGGTTCCCGCCGGGCAGGAAGACCGGCTCTGGCACATCTGCCCCGAGTTCGTCATCGAGCTTCGATCCCACTCGGACCGCGGCGCCAATCTCGACGAAAAGATGCGCGAGTGGATCGCCAACGGCGTCGAACTCGGATGGCTCATCGATCCGGAGAATCGGAGCGTCGCCATCTATCGGCCGGGACACGAAACCGAAATCGTCGCGCGGCCCGCCTCGATCGCCGCGGGACCGCCCGTCGCCGGCTTCGTACTGGATCTGTCGAAGGTGTTCTGAAGCCATGGAAGGGAAATCCGCAAGCGGATTGGCCCTGTCCCTTCTTGAACGACGCTTACCAGAGCGAAAGGACTCCCCATGCCCGTCATCACGCCAACGCAGATCGCCGCGCTCAACACAGCGGTTTTCACCTTCGCCGCGGACATCGACAACTGGTGCCAAGCCCGCCTCAAGACGCACTTTCTCGCCTGGTTCAACCAGAACCTCGCCAACCAGGGAGCTTGGGCCGGCGTCACGCTGACCGACAGCCCCGCCAACAGGATCGGCTTCCACGCCTTCTGGAACAATATCGGCATTCTCACCGGCTCCACCGCGACGCCCTTCCAGTTCGTCGCCCTCATGGGAATTTTCGCCAACGAATGCCGCGCTAGCTTCAAGCCAACCGCTGAAAAGATGGGCCGCGCCGGCTTCCCCGGGCTGACCTATCTCTTCGATGCCATTCCCCAGTTGAAGCGTTCCTACAATACGCTCGCGGGCAACAAGACCGCGCAACAGTGCTTCCGCAACGCCGCGTTCAACAGCGCCCACGGCGGCAAGGCCCTTGCCCCGCGTTTGCGCAACACCACGGACGCCCGGTGGGCCGGCACGGCGTACCCGCGCGACGTCCCGTTCGACAACAACCCCGCTCTGACCGGCTACGTCATGGAGGCCGACTTCATGAAGTTCCGCGGCCGCGGCTTCATCCAAACCACCGGCCGGGCCAACTACGCCAAGATCATCGAGTACGTCCAGGCATACACGGGAGACAACAACGTCATCGATTTTTACCAGGCTCGATGGACCGGCATGTCGACCGACGACGTCGCCTTCTCCACATCCAACGAGGACTGGGACCGCCTCTTCCAGGAAACGGACCTGATCATCGCCGCCGAGGCCATCCGGTTGCACTGCGCCGCCGCGGGCAACTACCTCGCGCTGGCCGGCGATCCCGATCAAGCCGTCCTGAACATGGGCAAGCGTATCTCCGGCGGCGATGCCTACGCCGCCAAATACCGCGACCGCATGGAGGCGCTAATAGTCCAAGCCTCGAGGCCCTGAGGCTGCAGGGGCGACAGATCCAGAGGCGCTGCCCGCCTCGATCGCGGCGGGACCGCCCGTCGCCGGCTTCCCGCTGGATCTGTCGAAGGTGTTCTTGAACTCCCCCGGCGTGGTATCCTGACAGGAGATTTCACTCTTAGGAAAAATGTTGTAGATGGCGAACCACTTCTCCGCGCTCAAGGCTGCTCGCGCCACCGAGCGCCGCACCGAGGTCAACCGGGTCCGCAGGACTCGCCTGCGTCACCAGATTCGCGCCATGCGGCGCGCGATCGACAAGAAGGACACCGCCGAAGCCGCCAAGCTGCTGCCGGAGACGTTCGGCTTGGTGGATCGCGCCGCCAAGTGGGGAATCATCAAGAAGAACACGGCCGCGCGCTACAAGAGCCGGTTGCACGTTCGCCTGAAGAAGCTCACTGGCGACGTAAAGGCAGCCTAGCCCGGCGCGTTACTTGCGCCAGGCGGTCACTGAGAAGTCGACCGCCATTTCGTTCTTAGTTCCTATCGCTCCGAGAGCCGCCGATGGCGGCTTGAGTCCGTAGTCCTTCAGCCGGACTTCGGATTTTCCAGCCAGACGCAGCGTCCCGTCGGGGCGCGATTCCAGCGTTACGGCCACGGTGGAGGGCAGATCCTGCCCTTTGATCGTCAACGTGCCCTGGACGTCGAAACCGCCCTCGGCGCGCCGAGCCACCGACTTCGAAACGAACCGGATCGTGGGGTGCTTGCCCGGATCGAGCATGTGGGCCGCGAAGGCCTCCGCCATCACCTTCTTCAAATCCTTTTCGTCGATCCAGGTGTCCTTGCAAACAAGGCTGGCCACGTCAACGGTGAGATCCACGCTGGACTTCTCCGGCGCGGCCGCGTCGTGGCGAAGCGTGCCCGAGTAGCGCTCGAACAGAAACAGGTGTTTCTTGCCGCCGAGCAGACCGGTCTTGAAAACCTCGAACGCGAACCGGCTGTCCGGCGCGGGCCGGATCTCGTAGGTCTGCGCCGAAACGGCGGCGGCGAACAGCAGGAGCATCGGCGCGAGCGGCATGGGGTTTCCCTCCAAGGTAGCAGAAGCTAGAAGGTTAACGTTTCTTTGCGGACTCTTTACGTTCGGATGACAGGCGGCGCCTTAGCATGGAGGTGGAGACCCCGAGCGCATGCGAATCATCCCGTTTCTTTCCTCCGCCTTACTGGCGATACCCGCCCTGGCGCAGATCCCGAACTCGTACCCGATTTTCGATCGCGACGCCGTTCACGAGATCAAGATCACGTTTGCCAACGCGGATTGGTTCCAGGTTCTGACCGCCAACTACGACGGGGTCCGGGTAGAGAACCCCTACTTTCCCGCGTCGATCGAGTGGGGCGAGAACAAGTTCGAGAATATCGGCGTCCGCTTCAAGGGCAACAGTTCCTACAGCGCCTCCCGTGGACGCAAGAAACCGTTCCGCCTCAAGCTCAACGAATTCGTCAAAGGCCAGAAGATCGATGGAATCGGCTCGTTCAGCCTGAGCAACGGATGGAACGACCCGAGCTTCGTCCGCGAGAAGGCATACTACGAAGTGGCCGCGGCCATCGGCCTGAAGGCTCCGCGATCGAACTACGCGGCCCTCACCATCAACGGCGAGTACTTCGGCCTGTACATGCTGACCGAAGTAATCAACAGCGACTTCCTCAAGAACTACTACGGCAAGGGCGAAGACGATGGCAACCTGTACAAGGGAAACATCGGGTCGACGTTTGCCTACCTGGGAGAGGACAAAGCAGCCTACAAGAACGCCTGGGAAAAGCAAACCAACGAGGAAGCCGACGACTGGACGGATCTGATCGCGCTCTGCAAGCTGATCAACGATACGGCCCCGGCCGACTTCAGAGCCAAGCTGGAGCCAGTGATGGACATCGATAGCGTGCTGACCGCCCTGGCGGTCGACAACGCGACCGTCAATCTCGACAGCTACGTGGGCATGGCCCAGAACTTCAACATCTACCGGCGGCCCTCCGACAAACGCTGGGTCTGGATTCCCTGGGATCCGAGCCTCGCGTTCGGCGCGCTGAGCCAGGGGCAGACCATTCAAGGCATGAAGGAACTGCCGCTCGAGTGGTCGAATACGGGTGGCGGATTCGGCGGCGGGCTCCCTCCTGGGGGCGGCGGCCTACCTCCTGGGGGCGGTCCTCCTCCCGGGGGCGGAAACCCCGGCGGCCCGGGACCCGGCGGAGCGCAACAGGCCGGACGGCCGCTCGCCACCAAGCTGTGGGCCGTGCCCGAATACAAAGAGCGCTATCGCCAGATCTACCGGCAGTTGATCGACAGAGTGCTCCTCGGGGACAAGACCCTGGCCCGCATGAACCAGTTGCGGGAGATGATCGCGCCGTGGGTTGAGAAGGACACGCAGAAACTGGTCACGCAGGTCCAGTTCGAGAACGCCATGACGGCCGACGCCACCGGTACGGGACCGGGCGGCCAGGGCGGCGGACCCGGAGGCCAGGGCGGCGGAATCGGCGGACAGGCGGCAGGCATCCCCGGCTTGACCCCGTTTGTCACGGGCCGCCTGGCATTCGTCACGGACAAGTTGGCGGCCGAACCCCCGCCCACCATGGCGATCACGGCGGACATGGCTTCGATCGCGCTCACCCAGCCGGCCGCCGGTCCCGCCGTGTCCGCCACGGTGCGGCTCACGCTGAACGGAACCTCCCTCCCCGGCGCCTATTCCATCTATGCGAGCACGGAAACAGGCGGAGCCTGGATCGGCCTCACGCCGGCGGGCGGCGCCGCGCCGGGTTCGTTCACGGTGTCCAACGCCGCCAAGCTGGAAGCGGGAATCTACACAGGCGAGGTCCGGGTGTTCTCACCGGGCGCATCGAACTCTCCGCTGGCGATTCCGGTGACGCTGACCATCCAGTAGCGTCTACGGAAGCGTGACCATCAGCACCGGATCCGGCGCGGCGCCTTTCTCCACCTGAAACTTCTTCACCAGCCGTCGCGCCGGAAGCTCGATCACGTAGACCGCGTCTTTCTGCTCCACCGCCGCCAGCGCGTATTTGCCGTCCTTGCTCACCGAGATCGAGATGGGCTCGCCATCAACCGCCAGACGCGCCACCGGGCGGCGCAACTCGAGGTCGGCGAACTCGAGGTAGTGTCCCCGCATGCAGGCGTAGATCAGGCTCTTGCCGTCGGGCGTGATGGCGACCCGCACCGGTCCGTCCCCTGTCTTGATCTCGCCCTTGATCGCTTGCCGCTCGGTATCGATGATCGAGATCGTGTTGGAGTCGCGATTGCAAACGAACATCTCCTTGCCGTCGGGCGAGATGACGCTCCCTTCCGGCCGCTTGCCGGTGGGGAGCGTCTTCTGCTGACCTGAGGTCAATTGCACCAAAGTCACCGTGCCCGAGCCGGAGTTGGACACGTAGACGTGCTCGGCGCCGGATTTGCCCGGCGCGAACGACACCATGTGCGCCGTTTCGCCACCGGTGTAGAAGCGGCTGAGGATCTTGCGGCCCTTCGAGTCGATCACGGCGACAATGCTCTCCGGAGCCTCGAGCGTCACGGCGACGCGCTGGGTCGCCGGATCGATCGCCAAGCCGTGGGGCCGCCGGAACTTGCCGAAGCCGATCGTGTCGACCCGCTTCCTGGCCGCCAGATCCACCACCGAAACGGTGTTGCCGCCCTTGCCCCCGTCCTCGATCCGCATCACGCCGTTGTCGCTGACGAAAGCGAATCTGCCGTCGGCGGTCACCACCATCTCATGCGGGTGCTGGCCGACCGGCACCTTGGCGATCGGTTCGCCCTGCAGCGTGTAGTATCCGAGCGCGCTGGCGCCCTTCAGCAGAACCAGCAAAACCGGCTGCTGCGCCGCCGCCGCGGCGGCCGTCATGATCGAAAGCAAAAGGACCCTCATACAGAGCTATTGTCCAACACCTGCGGTACCATAAGAAATCCGCATGGAGGTTTCCCAGGAAAACGTTCAGGAACAGGCGCCGGAGATTGTCGTTTCCGTGGTGATCGTGAGCCGCAACTGCGCGGCCGCGTTGCGCGGATGTTTGGCGGCGCTCGAAAAGTCCACCATCCGCGAGTCGATGGAGATCGTCGTCGCCGACAACGCCTCCCACGACGGCAGCGAGCGGATCGACCATGAGTTTCCCGCCGTGGCGCCGTTGCGAATGCAGCATCACATCGGCCTCACCCGGGCCCGGAACATCGCGCTACGCACCGCCAAGGGCGAATTCCTGCTGCTGTTGTCGCCGGACGTGATCGTGGCGCCCGATACGGTCGCCAAGCTCGTGGAACGCGCCCGCAACGACTCCTCGGCGCTGGCCGTCTGTCCAATCCTCGCCGATCCGGTGGGCAAGCCCGCGTCGCGCGCCTACCGGCTCCCCGATGCCGCCGCGGTGGCCGCCGCGTGGGCCGATCCGGCGTCGCTCCCCGCCGCGCCGCTGGGCGACTACATTGAATTGCACGACGGCAAGGCGCTGCTCATCCGCAGGAATTCCGTGCAAGGCATGAACTACCTGGACGAGAAGTTCGGCGAGCACTGGAGCGACGTCGAGCTCGCCTTTCAGGTTCGGCGCGCAGGGAAAAAGATCGCGCTCGATTCCAGCATCCGCGCGACGCTCGACACACAGCCGCTGTGGAAACCGTCCACCACTGGCGAGCGATCCGCCTACGCCGCCGATGCGGCTTCCGGCGCGGCGGCGTATATCGGGAAACGCAGCGGATTCGCCGCCAGCCTCGCCTTCCGGGTCAAGCTGATTTTCGGCGCTCTGGTCCGCGTGCTCACGTTCCAGGATTCCGGTTTCAACTCAGGGCTGTTGATGGGCCTGCTGAACGGCTCGAAAATCGACGGAACCGACAAGTCGCTCTAATTCGCGCTACTTGCCCTTGAGCGGCTTCTCCAGCCCGGCGGCGGGGACCACCGGCGCGATGTTCTTCGCCACCCAGTTCCGCTCGAACAACTTGGCGGGATTGGCCTCCACGCCATCCACCAGCATCCCGAAGTGTAGATGGTCGCCGCCCGCGAGTCCGGTCATGCCCGACAGGCCCACAGTCTGGCCCTTGGCGACATCGGCGCCAGGGCGCACGTCGATCCGGCTCAGGTGCGCGTACAGCGTCATCAGACCCAAGCCGTGGTCGATCACCACGCAGTTGCCGTAGATCCCCAGCCGCTCGGCCAGCTTCACCTTTCCACTGTTGGCGGCCGGCACGGGCGTGTTGCGCGTGGAAGCCAGATCGATGCCGAGGTGCACCTGCTTGTCCACCGGCTCGCCCTCGAACAAGTAGTTGCGCGAGTCCGCGTACTGGCCCTGCACCGACGACTTGGGCAACTGCAGAAAGGCGCCTTCCCACAGGACGCGGTTGGCCGTATCGCGCGATAGTTCCGTGAGGCGCGCCGCGTTGGCCGTCCGCACCTGCGCGTTGATGCGCTTGAAATTGGCGATCAGGTCCGACCCGTCGTTCCCGCCCAGGATATCCCCCACGGCGCGGCTCAGGAACTTCGTGGTGAGCTTGATGTCGCGCTGGCGGAACGTGCGGCGTTCGATGACCATGCGGACCGAGGCGGTCAACTCCCGGCCGTCCGCGGCACGGACAAAGACGACCACCGGATCGTCCGGGTTGGCGTCCCAGGGGATAGTGAAAAAGGAGATCAACTGGGCGTCGGAGCCCGGAACCAAATCGCCGCCGTTCAGGGGAAAGGCGCGGAACCGGTATTGGCCGGCGTGGACGCCGGTATCGATCCAGTCGCCCGCCACGGTGTACTTCACCACGGTGACTCCGGTATGAGGCACGTAGCGGGGCTCGAACCCGGTGTGAACGGCGGCGGGCTGGAGCGAGACCCTCACGGCGCCCTCGATCGAATCGGTGCGCCCGCGCGGATCGGCGGACTTCACGTCCACCGCGACTTTCGCCGCACCGCCCGCCAATCCGGGGCACGACGCCGCCTGAACGGTGAAAGTCGCATTCTCCGTGGAGGCCTTCCGCTTGAAGAACGTCATCCGGCCGAGACCCGTCGACAGGTCGAGCACCTGACAGCGGACCTTGCCTTGTTCGACGAAGGCGCGGATCCGCGCGATCCCGTAGGAACTCGACACTCGGACAGTCAGAGGCGTCGAGGGACCGATCACCGAAGGCTGCCGCTCCCAAGTCAAGGTCGTGGCTCCTCCCACGAACCACAACGACGCGTAGCAGACCAACGCGATCCCGGCCAGCACTACCAGCAGTTTCAACATGATGCCGCCAGCCATCTAGCGTAGCGCATGCGGCGGCGCCAACGGGGGATCCGCCTCCCGCTCCGCCGCGGAACCGGTTCTAGTACATTGGACTCGCGGAACCCCTTGAGAACGCCGCCGCCCTCCCCTGGCTGGGGAGAACTTGGACCCACCGATTTCACCCTCTCACGGGGGCGGGGCATTGGGGAGTACTGGTCCCTCGGTAGGGGTTTCCCTGTATTGGGCTATTGACCTGGAGTCCCAGGCTGGATAGATTGGGAGAGATCATGCAGTCCGAACAGAGGAAATCGCAACGCTTCGACTTGAGGCTCCCCATGGAGTTGATCCGCCGCGGCCCCGAGCCGTTGGCCAAGTCCACTGAGACCCGCAACGTTAGTTCTGGTGGTGTGCTGTTCCATTCCGAGGGACAGATGCAGGTGGGCGAACCGATCGAGTACTTCATCACCTTGCCGACGTCCGGGCGGGAGAACATGCCGGTCCGTCTGCATTGCGTGGGCACCGTGATCCGCCTGGAATCGAGACAGGCCCGGACGCCCAAGGATCGCGAGCGCCCATTCGCGGTCGCCGCCACCATGGAGCGGTACGAATTCGTGCGGATCGGCCGGGCCTAGTTCCCAAACCGGGCCCCGCGCGGGTAAGCTTGTCTACATGCTTGCCCGATTCGCGTGCCTCGCTCTCCTGGGAACGGCCTCCTGGGCGCAGAGCGACCTGAATTTCCTCTCCGGCCAAGTGGATGGGCGGGAGCTGTCCCAAATGCTCCCGCGGTCCTTGAAGGCGAAGGCCCACGGCATGCTCGCCGAACGGCAACGCACGGTCGAGCAGATCCGCACGACGGAAGCCCTGAACGCCAGGCGCGCGTACGTCCGCGAAAAGGTGCTCGCCGCGATCGGCGGACTGCCCGCGCGCACGCCTCTGAACGCCCGCGTGACCGCCGTGGCCGACCGCCCGGACCATCGCGTCGAAAAGGTGATCTTCGAGAGCCAACCCGGCTTCTTCGTCACCGCGAATCTGTACGTACCGAAATCCGGCAGTGGACCCTTTCCCGCGATTCTGTTCCCGCTCGGCCACGAAGCAGGCGCCAAGGCGCACGGAACGTGGCAGAATCTGCTGGTCACCTTCGCCCGGCGCGGCTATGTCGCCTTCGCCTGGGATACGTTGGGCCAAGGCGAGCGAATCCAGCTCTGGGACGACGACTTTCGCGAATCCAAGGTGATCCGCTCCACCACCGAGCACACCATCCTCGGCCTGCAAGCCCTGCTGACCGGCGACGCGTTGGCGCGGTACACCATCTGGGACGGCATGCGCGCGCTCGACTATCTACTTTCGCGGCCCGAAGTGGACAAGACGCGCGTCGGAGTCACCGGCAACTCCGGCGGCGGCACGCATTCGGCGTACCTGGGCGCGCTCGACGACCGCATCCACGTCGCCGCCCCCTCCTGCTACCTCACCAGTTGGGGACGGCTGCTCGACACCATCGGACCGCAGGACGCCGAACAGTGCATGCCCCCCTTTCTCGCCGACGGACTGGACCATCCCGATTTCGTGCTGGCGTTCGCGCCAAAGCCGTACCTGATCCTCTCGGCGATCCGCGACTTCTTTTCCATCCAGGGCGCGCGATCCACCTATGCCGAAGCCTCGCGCGTCTACGACTCGCTGGGAAACGGCGTCAGGATCTCGCGCACCGAAGCCGACGACGGCCACGGGTATTCCCTGCCCCGGCGCGAATCCGCCTACCGATGGTTCGGCAAGTGGCTGAAGGGTTCGGAGGATCTGGAACCGGAGAAGGAGGTCGTCCCCGCGACGGAAGAAGACCTGTGGTGCACGCCGACCGGGCAGGTGGCCACCTCGCTCGGCGGCGAAACCGTGTTCACGCTCAACCGGAAGCGGCTGAAAGAGGTCGCCAAGCCCTTCGCCGGGCTCGCCCAGGTACGCGACTTCATCAAGTACTCTCCACGGTCGGAACCGCCTCCGGTGGTTGCCTTCGGGACTCTGGCGCGTAAAGGCTACGACATCGAGAAGCTGGTCTTCCGCCCCGACCAGGACATCGTGGTTCCCGCCCTGCTCTACAAGCCTGCCGGCCAGGCGTCGCGTGACGGAGTAGTGCTGGTGAGCGGACAGGGCAAGGCAGCCGCGCACGCCGATGCCGAACAGTTGGCGCTCGCGGGCCACACCGTGCTGTCGATCGACGCCCGCGGTTACGGCGAAACGCGCGCGATCTCCGACCGCAACGGGTCCGACTGGCCGCGCTACTTCGGCGACTTCGAAAGTTCGATGATCGCGATGCTCACCGGCAAGCCTCTGGTGGCGATGCGGGCCGAGGATGTCGCGGTGGCGGCGGCTCTCTTGCGGGATCGTACAGGCAAGCCGGTGATCGTCTATGGGAAGGATGGCGGCGCCGTCCCCGCGCTGTACGCGGCGGCGTTCGAACCCAACGTCAGCCGGGTGTGGCTGGAGCGCATGGTGCTGTCCTACGAGAATGTCACGGCGAACAGGATCCACAAGCTCCAGTGGGAGAACGCGGTCCACGGAGTGCTGAAGCACTATGACCTGCCGAAGCTGGCGCGGTGGATGGCCCCGCGCGAAGTTCTTCTGATCGATCCGGTGGACGCGGTGAACCAGACGGTGAAGCTCGATACGGCGGCGGCGATCTACCCCGGCGCCAAGATCGTACGGCGGCGCAGTGAGCCGCTGATGGACCTGCTGCGGTAGGTCATTCACCCGCTAGCTTGTAAACTTCGCGCTTGGGGAGGCCGTGGCGCTTGGCAACGGCCTTGATCGCGTCCATGCGCGGCAGACCCTCGGCGATCAGCTTGGCGACCTCCGCCTTCGCATCGCCCAGCGGCTCCATTGGCCCCACCGGGGGGCCGGTCAACAAAGTGATCTCGCCTTTCACCGACGGCCGGCGCTCGAAATCGGCGCGCACCTCGGCGGCGGTTCCGCGGGTAAACTCCTCGTGGATCTTGGTCAGTTCGCGGGCCACCACGACCGGGCGTTCGGCGCCGAACGTGGCCTCCAGGTCGGCCAGCGATTCCACGATCCGGTGCGGCGCCTCGAGAAACGCGATGGTGCAATCGAGGCTTCGCAGGGACTCGAGCAGGGTGCGGCGTTGGCCGGACTTCGGAGGCAGGAAGCCGGCAAAGTAAAACTGGCCGGTGGGCAGGCCGGCGGCGCTGAGTGCGGCGACCGGCGAGCACGGCCCGGGCACCGGCGACACGGGAAATCCGGCATCCACGGCGGCGCGCACGAGGCGAAATCCGGGATCGGAGATCAGCGGCGCGCCGGCGACGGTCACCACGGCGACGGATCCACCCGACGCCAGCACCTCGAGCACGCGGGCGGCGCGGTGCTGCTCGTTGTGCTCGTGGCAGCTCACCGCCGGGGTCTCGATCCCGAAGTGGCGCAACAACTTCGCGGTTTGCCGGGTGTCCTCGGCCGCGATCAGGGCCGCTTCCTTCAGAATCCTCACGGCGCGGAAACTCATGTCCTCGAGATTGCCGAGAGGGGTCGCCACCACGTAGAGCGTTCCCGCCATGCTATGCCAGTATGCCATCTATCAAGGTTTTCGCCTAATCCACCGATGGTACCTGTGGAGGCGGCTCCCGTACCGGGGCAGCGCACCGGAGGTTGCAACTTTGACGAACATGGCCGATCGAGAGGTGATAAGGTGAAAGGGGTCTTCTCCAAGTCCGCCGGAATCATGGAATTAACGCCCAACGCCGAGCTTGCCGCGGAGATCGAGTCGGCTCCGCCTCCGGCAGCCGAATACTACTCGTGGGAGATCGCGGGCAAGCCCGTCGCGGTGCGGATCGACTACGATGTGATCGACCGCCTGCTGCGGGAGGTGCAACGCGGATTCGGCCTGGTACCCCGCCGAGGCGTCGAAATGGGCGGCATCCTGATCGGGTGCTTCGACCCGGCGCCCGACCGTCCCGGCGAGTGGCTGGTGAAGGTGGTCGACTTCGAGGGTGTCCCGTGCAGCCATTCCAAGGGAATGGCCTATCAGCTCACCGACGAGGAAGAGGAAAGGTTCGGCGAGGTGCTCGAGCGCTGGCGCCGCACGACCGGCAAACAGACGTACGCGGTGGGATACTATCGCAGCCACACCAGGGAAGGCCTCGCCATGGCTCCCGAGGATGTCGAGCTGTTCGACCGGTGCTTTCCGGAGCCCGGCGCAATCACCTTGCTGGTCAAGCCGTTCGCCACGCGACTCAGCGTCGGAGCCTTGTTCTTTCGCGAGAACGGATACATGCGCACCGAATCGAGCTACCTGGAATGTCCGTTCCGCCGTTCGGAACTGGGAGGCGGCGAGCCGGAAGCGGCCCCGGTTCGCGAAGAACCGGCAGCCGCCACGCCCCTTCAGGAAGCGCCGGACCCCAAGCTGTTCCGCATCCCGGATGAAAAGGAGTTCGCGCCTCCCACTCCGATGCCTCGCGCCGACCAGATGCCCCCGCCACAGCCACCGCCGCTGAATTTCACGCCGCAACCTCCGGCGGCTCCACTTGCCACCGCTACACCCAAGAACGTTCTGGGTATCCCGGGATCGCGGCGCGATCCCGGAACGGGGAAGCGCATCCGGTCCGGCTGGGTCTGGATCCCCTTGTCGTTCGTGTTCCTGCTGTTCGGCGCCGCGCTCGGCTTCATGTTCGCCGTGAACCTGCGTCCGGGGTCCACCGCTTCGGCGAATCAGGATCCGCTCGCCCTGGGTCTCACCGTTTCGCGCGAGGGAGACAGCCTTCATGTGCGGTGGGAACGAGGCGCGCTCGGCATTCAAGGGGTGGGCAGCGGAACCCTTACGATCGACGACGGCGGCGCCCGCAAAGTAGTGAATCTCGACGCCGCACAGCTTCGCAACGGCAGCGTGATCTACCGGCGCGCCACCGACGATGTGCAGTTCAAGCTGGAAGTCCACGCGCGCGAGCGGACTTTCCTGTCGGAAGCCGTTGCCTACCGGGGCGGAGAGGCTCCACCCCGGTAGCTCCGGCACGCGGTCACGCGGCGCGTGGGCGCTTCGACTTGGCGGGAGGATCGATCCCGAGGACGATTTTCGTCCCATCGTCGGCGAGGTCCGCGTACACCGTGTCGCCGCCCTCGATCTGGCCGTTGGCCACCATCGCCGCAACCGGCTGGATCAATTGCCGGTGGATCGTCCGCTTCAACTCCCGCGCGCCGAACTGCGCGCTGGTTCCCTGGTCCAGTAGGAACTCGCGCGCCCCCGAGGCAATCTCGAGATCGAACGCGCGCGCCGCAAGCCTCAGGTTGACGTGGCCCTGTAGCGCCGCCAACTGCTGATCGAGGATCGCCTCCATCGACGACCGCGCCAACGGCCGGTAAGTCACCACCGCGTCGATCCGGTTGACGAACTCCGGAGAGAACTTCCGCCGGACCGCCCGCACACCGATCCGGTCGAGCATCCGCTCGACGTTGGTGGGACGGTCGCCCGAGACCGACTGGAATCCGAAGCTCGGCTCGAGCGCTCGCATCATTTCGCCGGCGCCCAAGTTACTGGTCATGAAGATCATCGACCGCTCGAAGTTGACCGAGTTGTTGTCGCCCAGCCGGAGTGTCGCCTTGTCGAGCACCCCGAGCAGCAGCCGCGCCATCGACGGGGCCGCTTTCTCGATCTCGTCGAGCAGCACCAGCGACAGGCCGCTGCGGTCGCTGGTCACCGCGTTCAGCTTCGCCTGCGTCAGCATCGGTTGCGTTTCGCGATGGCCCAGATATCCCGGAGGTGCGCCGATCAGTTTGGCTACCTCGTGGTCCATCTGGTATTCGCCGCAATCGATCTTCAGCACGTTCCTTTCGGATCCGTGCAGCAGCGACGCCAGCGCCTCCACGGTTCTGGTCTTCCCAGTTCCGCTGGGACCTAGCAGGAGAAACACCCCCACCGGCCGCCCGTCGGGGGATAGCCCCGCCTGAAACATCTGGACATACGGCACGATCGCCGTCACCGCGGGTAGCTGCCCCACTACTTTGCCCGCCAGCGCGGCGGCCAAATCGTCCGGCGCATCCTGGGTCCAGTTCCGCTTGGGACGCGAGTTGATCACTGTCCTCATTCGATTCCTCCCTTCGATTTCTCGAGCTGCGCGGCGAGCGAAAACGGCTTCGCCGCGTGGCCTCTCAGCCGGCTTTAGCCTACAGGGGAGGGTTCGGAGAGTTGCCGAAACGACCGCGGTAAAAGGGCCGTTTTTGGCCGTTTTTCAAAATTTATTTTTCCTTTGGAATGAAAGGATTAGGTCGGCAATTCGGGCGCTTGCGCGCCCATCGCCGTAAGGATTGTGAACGCGCGCCATGCGCTCATACGCGGCGTCGTCCTCGAGCAGCGAAATCACGTCGTGCACGATCTTCTCCGGATTGGTTCCAACCAGCCGCACCGTGCCCGCTTCCACGGCCTCCGGCCGCTCCGTCTTGTCGCGCAAAACAAGCACCGGTTTGCCGAGCGAGGGACCTTCTTCCTGGATGCCGCCCGAGTCGGTCACCAGGATAGAGGCCCGGCGCATGAGGTCGACGAACGGAACGTACCCGATCGGGTCGGTGAGGATCACGTTCGACAGACCGCCCAGCGCTTGGTGCACGGGACCGCGTACATTCGGATTCGGATGCACCGGGAACACGATCTGCACTTCGGGCCGCGCGGCCAACGTCCGCAGGGCCTCGCAGATGTTGGCCATACCCTCGCCGAAGCTCTCCCGGCGGTGCGCGGTAACCAGAATGAGCCGCCGGTCCGAATCGAGCAGCGGCCAGTCCGGGCCGACCAGCGTGCCATCGTCGAAGCTCTCCGAGACCCGGAGCACCGCGTCGATGCCGGTGTTGCCGGTCACGAAGATCCGCGCATCCGGGATTCCCTCGCGCCGCAGGTTATCCGCGGCCCAATCCGTGGAGGCGAAGTGCAGGGCGGCCAAATGACCGGTCAGAACGCGATTCGCCTCCTCGGGAAACGGCTGGTACATGTCGCCCGTGCGCAATCCGGCCTCCACGTGACCCACGGGCACTCCCCGGTAGAACCCGGCGAGCGCGCCGCACAGGGTCGTGGTGGTGTCGCCTTGAACCAGCACCACGTCGGGCTGTTCGGCCTCGAACACCGGCTCCAGCCCGGCCAGGATGCGCGAGGTGGACTGGAACAGCGTCTGCCCCGGAGTCATCAGGTTCAAATCGTGGTCCGGCCGCACGCCGAAGGCGTCCAGGACCTGATCCAACATGTCGCGATGCTGCGCCGTGGCGCACACGCGCGGCTCGAACTCCTCCGGGCGGTTTTGCAGATACCGCACGACGGGGCACAGCTTGATCGCCTCCGGTCTGGTCCCGAAGATCAGGAGGACCCGAATGGGGCGGGGAGTCGTCAGAAACGAAACTGGCGGCGGTTACTTGTGACGGTAGGTGATGCGGCCCTTGGTCAGATCGTAGGGCGTCAGCTCGACCAGCACCTCGTCGCCGAC
>SYLY01000315.1 GCA_005808475.1 Acidobacteriota bacterium | reverse complement strand
TCGAATCCCTCTCTCTCCGCCAGTTTATTTTCGACGCTTCCTCGTCCACCCGGAGAATCGGAATTGACCCGGCTCATCCTCTTCGCGCTGGCCCGAGGCGCCAAATGACCAGGCGCCAATTGCTTGCTCTCGCCGCCGCGGCGGCTCTACCGGCCGAAGCGAAGCGGCCGAACATCCTGCTGATCTTGGCCGACGACCTCGGCTTCTCCGACCTCGGCTGCTTCGGCGGTGAGATCTCCACGCCCAACCTCGACCGGCTGGGCGCGAAAGGCATCCGCTTCACGCAGCTCTACAACAGCGCCCGCTGTTGCCCGTCGCGCGCCGCGTTGATGACCGGCCAGCACCCGCACAAAGCCGGCATGGGCAACATGACGGGCAATCCGCGACGCCAGGGTTTCCCTGGCTACGAAGGCCGTGTGAAGGAGGACACTCCCTTCCTGCCGGCCGTTTTGAAGCGATCCGGTTACACCACGATGATGTGCGGAAAATGGCATCTGGGCCAGCCCGGCCCGGTGGCGCGCGGCTTCGACGAATTCTACGGCATGATCCAGGGCTTTGACAGCTTTTGGGATGCCTCGAAGTACACGCGCCTGCCGGCGGACCGGCCCAAGAAGCAGTACGCCGCGTTCCATGCCACCGAGGCGATTGCCGGTCACGCGCTGGAGTTCATTGGCGGCGCGCGGACGCAAGCCAAGCCTTGGTTCCTCTACCTCGCCTACAACGCACCCCACTTCCCGCTGCACGCGCCGAGGGAGTTGATCGACAAGTATCAGCCGGTCTACGAGAAAGGTTGGGACGTACTGCGCCAGCAACGCTTCGCACGCCACGCCAAGCTGCTGGGCCGCGGCGCGAAGCTCACTCCGCGTAGCGTGGTGGGACCCAATCGCGTGTCCACTCCCAACGGCTGGGCGCCCAAGCAGAACCCGCCTTGGGACTCGCTCGACGCGGACCGCCGCAAGGATCTCGCCCGCCGCATGGCCATCTTCGCCGCCATGGTGGAGCAGATGGATGCGGGCATCGGCCGCATCCTGAAGGACCTGGAAGCGAAGAACGAGCTCCAAAACACACTGGTGCTTTTCTGCTCCGACAACGGAGCCTGCGCCGAATGGGATCCCTACGGCTTCGACGTCTCCAGCGGTCCCACCAACGTGCTCCACACCGGCGGCAAGCTCCGCGAAATGGGCCAACCCGGTACCTACCACTCTTACGGCTCCGCCTGGGCCAACCTATCGAACACGCCCTGGCGCCTTTACAAGCACTACACGCACGAAGGCGGCATTTCCACGCCCTGCATCGCCCACTGGCCCGCGCGTATCAAGCCCGGCGTCGACCATCGCCCGTGGCACTTCATCGACGGCTGCCGACTCTCGCGCACGTTGCCGGCGCCACTCCTCCGCCCGGCATCGCGGGCGAGAACATGGCCGCGGCCCTTATCCGCGGCAAGACGCGGCGCGGACCCATGTTCTGGGAGCATGAAGGCAGCCGCGCCGTCCGCGACGGCAAATGGAAACTCACCGCCATCCATCCCAAGGGCGCATGGGAACTCTACGACATCGAAGCCGACCGCTCCGAACTGGACAACCTCGCCGCCGCTCACCCGGATCGCGTCAACGCCATGGCTGCCCAATGGGAGCAATGGGCCAAGCGGAATCAAGTGATCCCGTGGATCTGGGATCCCCCTTACGGGGAATCCTCGCGGTTGTAAGGCATGCTCCAACCAACGCGCCGCCATTTCCTCTCCGCCGCCGCGATGGCTCCCGGCGCCAGACTCCGTGGGGACGTCAAACGCGCCCTCGACGAACACAAACGGGCCGTCTGGATCAAGGACGGCTGGGTCCGCGACCCCTACATCGTCCTTGCGCCGGACGGCTTCTACTACTACACGGGCACCACGCAAACGCCCGGCCAGCCAGAGGAGATCTACAACAGCGGTCTCGGTCCCAAGAGCAAGGTGGGCTGGCATGTCCAGGCTTGGCGCAGCCGCGATCTCGTCCAGTGGGAATCGCTCGGTACGCCGTTTTCCCTGGCCGACGGCTATTGGGCCAAGGCGGAGAAAGCCAGGTTCGACAACACGCCCCGAGGCGAATGGCGCTTGTGGGCGCCGGAGTTCCACTGGATCGATGGCCGCTGGGCCGTCATCCATACCTCGCCGTCGCCCCACCGCTCGTCGAATTTCTCCCTGACCGCCGGCCCCGATTTGAAAGGTCCCTGGACTCATCCCCTGGGGGCCGCGATCGGCCAACGCCACGATCCGTCGCTCTTCAAAGACGATGACGGCACTTGGTGGATGATCTGGGGCGCCACCGGGATCGCGCCTTTGACCAGGGACCTGACGGCCTTCGCCGCGCCCCCCGTCACCATCGGCCCGGCCGGCGCCTTCGCGAAAATGGGCCACGAAGGCTGTTTGATGCGCAAGATCCACGGGCGGTACGTGCTGTTCGGCACGGGCTGGTCCACGGGTAAAATGCGAAAAGGCTCCTACAATCTTTATTACGCCGTGGCCGGCAAGATCACCGGTCCGTATGGCGAACGCAAATTCGCGGGACGATTCCTGGGGCACGGCACGCCGTTTCAGGACAAAAAGAACCGCTGGTGGTGCACCGCCTTCTACAACGCCAACCTACCGCCCACACCGGACGCGGGCATCCGCGAACGCGACCTCTCCGATGATGCCCAGACCATCAATCAACAAGGCCTGACTATCGTTCCGCTCGACGTTAGCCTTGCGAAAGGCGAGCTCATCATCCGTGCCAAGGATCCTCGTTACGCTCAGCCCGGCCCCGATGAAGCCC
This sequence comes from Acidobacteriota bacterium, assembly GCA_005808475.1. Lineage (GTDB taxonomy): Bacteria > Acidobacteriota > Terriglobia > Bryobacterales > Bryobacteraceae > SYLY01. Next base: position 4,640 of record SYLY01000315.1, on the reverse strand, counting down.
AGAAGTTCTGAAGGGCTCTTCACATCGGGCCGATCCGCCGCTGTCCCGGATCCGTCGTCAGCATCACAAACGCGACGCCGCTGGCGGCCAGCGGGTCCAGATTCGGCGTGCGAAGAGGATTGCCTAGCGCTCCGATCGTGTCGAGGCGTTGCTGGATGGAGCCGCCTGCAAAGCGGCGGCCGAGCCGGTGGATACGAAGTGCCGCCGGTTCATTCCGGTCTTCCAAGCTATCACGCCTTGACAGCCACGACAGCGGCCACTCCCGCCACCAGGGGGAAGCATCCGTACCGGCTCAGCACCCGGGCGCGAAAGCCAGCCGCGCGAAGCTGGTCCGCGACCTCTTCCGCCGGATACAGCCGCAGCCGGTGTACTTCCTCCGACTTGCGGTAGTCCCCGTCCACGTCGCGATAGCAGACGATGCGCCGCCGCAGTTGCCGCCTACCGGCGTCGCCGCTCGTCTCCACCATCACCGCCCACCCTTCGCCCTCTTTCCACGAACGCTGCTCCCCGGGATCCGGAACGCGGCCCGGCCCCGAGAAATCGAGCACGAACACGCCGCCTGGCTCGAGCGCCGCGTACACGCGCCGGAAGAGGCGGGCCGTTGCCGCGGCGCCGCGCGCGTGGTTGATCCCCTCGCCCAACGCGACGGCCGCGCGGCAAGGTGGGATCGCCGCCTCGAAGAGAGAGCCCGGTTCGAAGCGTCCCTCCGGAGCGCGTTCCCGAGCCATCGCGATCATGGCTTCCGAGCTGTCAACGCCCCAGACTCCGTACCCCGCCCGCAACAGCAGGCGCGCGAACCGGCCACTGCCACAGCCGAGATCCGCGACCAGGCCGCCGCGGATCCCATGGCGCCGGAACGTGGCGACGATCGCCGGGGCCGCGCCCTCGCAATGGCCGCTGAAGCCGGCATCGTGGATGAAGGCCAAGTCCTCGCGGTACCCGGGCTCAGGCATCGCGAGCCCACCGCCGCGTATATCCGATCCAGAAAGCGGGATCGGAGAACCCGCGCTTCCAAAGACGGCGGAAGTCTCGCGTGCGCCGCAGGATGCGCTCGTCGATCCAGTGGCGGAGAGCCCGGTCCGCGCTAGCCTGCGGGAGTTGGCGGAGCGACTCGCAGTCGTTGATGTCGCCAAGCGCGTCCTGCAGGTCGCGCAGGCGTTTCAGACGGAGTTGCAGCCCCGGACCGTAGACGCTCGCGAAGATCTCGAGCGTGTAGCGGAACCGCTTGGTGCGGATGCGGAACGCGTGGAGCTTAGCCGCCGGCGGATCGCCGCGCCGCAGTTTGCGCCCTCGCCGGCAGTAGTCTTCGGCAAGGGACGGCAGCAGTTGGCGCGCGACGGAGGCGGGGCGGGGCGCATCGGCGCCGGGGGAACGGGGCGGACGAGGCGGCCGGATCGGCTCGGCGAGCGCGCGTTCCAGCAGCCGCGCCGCCGCCTCCCGCCGCATTCGCAGCGACAGGGGACATTGCGCGTCCAGCAACAGGCCCGCGGCGACGTCCAGATCGCGCACGTCGCCGGCGACTTGCCGCAACGGCTTCAGACGCAGCCGGATCGCGCTCGAGTAGCGCGATCCCGTCCAGGGCTCGAGGACACGGAGCGCCTCGATGTACCGCCTCAAGGCGACGCGCAGGTCGTGAACCGGCTCCACGCCGAGGTCGAGCCGGGCGATTTCCATTTGGCGATCGACATCCCGCCAGCGTGAGGCCAGTTGCTCGCGCACGAAGGCTCTCATGCCCCTATTATGGCGCGCCCCTGTATTGCACCTGTGATGCGAGTGTCGGTGAGGAGCCGGCTGGACAAAAAAACTTCGGTTGGCGTGAGAATATTCGTTCCCTCGCCGCACTACTTATGTGTGGCACTCTTTTGCACGCGAAGCGCGGCGGTGTTCGGAATCGATGCGCACCCGATCGATGTCGAGGTCGACATGTACCCCTCCGGCAATAGCCGGGACTTCGTGACGGTAGGTATGCCCGATACCGCTGTTCGGGAGAGCCGGGAGCGAATCAAATCCGCTCTGCTGAACTCGGGGTTCGGCTATCCGAGCAAGTCGGTGACCATCAATCTCGCACCGGCGAATGTCCGCAAGGAGGGCGCCGGTTTCGACCTGCCCATGGCGGTGGGAATCCTGGGAGCGATGGGGCTGGTGCGCGAAGCGGGCCGCTTCGTCCTGGCCGGAGAGCTGTCGTTGGACGGATCGCTGCGGCCGGTGCGGGGTGCGTTGTCGATCGCCGTATGCGCGCGACGGGAAGCGGCGCCGAACCTCATCGTGCCACGCGACAATGCCGCCGAGGCCGCGGTTGTGGAGGGAGTGCGTGTGTTTGGGCTGAGCCATCTCGCCGACGTGGTGCGGCTCATGAATTCCGAACTCGAAGTGGAGCCGGCAGTGGCGGCTCGCGCCGAGCCCACGTCCGAAGCGGCCGGTTTCCCCGACTTCGCGGATGTCCGCGGACAGGTGAGCGCCAAGCGGGCCATCGAGGTGGCGGCCGCCGGCGCGCACAACGTTCTGATGATCGGGCCGCCGGGATCGGGTAAGACGATGCTCGCCAAGCGAATGGCGGGAATCCTGCCGCCCTTGACGTTCGAAGAGGCGCTCGAAACCACCAAGATCCACAGCGTCGCGGGGCTGCTGCCGAAGAACGCGGGACTGCTCACGCGCCGGCCGTTCCGCTCCCCACACCACACGATCTCCGACGCGGGCCTGATCGGCGGCGGGTCGGGAGCGCCGAAGCCGGGCGAGGTAAGCCTGGCGCACAACGGAGTCCTGTTCCTGGACGAAATGCCCGAGTTCCCGCGCAACGTGCTCGAACAGTTGCGCCAGCCGCTCGAGGACGAGACGATCACCGTGGCGCGCGCGGCGATGACGCTCTCGTTCCCGGCAAGCTTCATGCTCGTGGGCGCGATGAATCCATGTCCCTGCGGCCACTATGGCGACCCCACGCACGAGTGCCGCTGCACGGGCGCGATCATCCAGCGATATCTCGGAAAGATCAGCGGGCCGCTGCTGGACCGCATCGACCTGCACATCGAGGTCCCGGCGGTGGCCTATCAGGAGCTACGCGGACCGAAGCCGGGCGAGCCCTCGTCCGCGATTCTGGACCGCGTGATGCGCGCCCGGCGGCGCCAAACGTCGCGCGGGTTCTACAACGCGCGCCTTCCGCCCGGCCGGCTCCGCGCGTTGTGCGCATTGGACGCGGCCGGCGAGCGAACGCTCGAAATGGCGGTTCGCCGCATGGGTCTGTCGGCGCGCGCGCACGACCGCATTCTGAAGGTCGCGCGGACGCTGGCGGACTTGGCGGGCGAGGAGAATGTGGCCGCGAAGCATGTCGGCGAGGCGGTGCAGTATCGCGGCCTGGATCGCAACTACTGGTCGTGACGGATCACTACCAGTCGAGCACCGCGTTGTCATGCGCGCGAACCGTGGTGGCGTGCAGGACCTCCTGTTGGAAAGGATGTTTTCGAGCCGCCTCTTCGTCCACTTCCACGCCGAGCCCCGGCGCGTCGCACGGCAGCCAGTATCCGTCCTTGGTTTCGAGCTGGTGGCGCACCACCTCCCAGCGCCACGGCACGTCGGACAGCATGTCCTCCTGGATCAGGAAATTGGGCGTGCTCAGCGCGAAGTGCAGCGCCGCCGCGTTCGCCACCGGCCCCAGCGGATTGTGCGGCGCCACGCCCACGTAGTACGTCTCCGCCATCGCGGCGATCTTCTTCGCTTCCCACAGCCCGCCGCAATGGCACAGATCCGGCTGGATCACGTGGCAGGCCTGCTTTTCGAGCAACTGCCGGAACTCGAACCGCGTGACCAGCCGTTCGCCGGTGGCGATGGGAACGGGGCTCGCCCGCCGGACCTCGACCATCGCGTCGACATTCTCCGGTGGCACCGGCTCTTCGACGAAGTACGGGCGGTAGGGCGCCAGCACGCGGCAGAACTCGATCGCATTCGCGGGCGAATGGCGGCCATGGCAGTCGACCATGATGTCGATATCGTCGCCGAGCCCCTCGCGTAGCGCGCGCATGAACCGCTCGGCGGATCGGATCTCGATCGAGCGGGACAGGCTTTCGGTGGGCGGTGTCAGCAGAACCTTCACCGCGCCATATCCGCGCGCGACCACCTGTTGCGCGAGTTCCACCATCGGCGCCGGATCGGGCGCGTGATGCGTCTCGTACACCGCCTTCATGTCGCCGCCGCCGAGGTGTGTGTACATGCGGACGCGATCGCGCACCGCTCCGCCCAGGAGTTGGTAGACCGGCTGCCCGAGCGCCTTTCCGCGGATATCCCACAACGCCTGATCGATGCCGGAGATCGCGCTCATGCCGATCACGCCAACCCGCCAGAAGGACTGGCGGTACATCTTCTGGTAGAGGTGTTCGATGCGGGCCGGATCCTCGCCAATCAGCATCGGCGCGAAGTCCTCCACCGCTCCCACGACGGCGCGGGTTTTCCACTCGAGCGAGGCTTCGCCCCAACCCCACAGTCCGGCTTGATCGGTCTCGATCTTGACGAAGACCCAGTTGCGCATCTGCGCGTTGACGACGACGGTCCGCACGGCGGCTATTCGCATGGAAAGAACCATCGTAGCGTGCGTTCGGGATGTTGACGGTCCGGGGTGGCTGCGTTAAGATAGTTCTGCGGGGTGGAGCAGT
>SYLY01000314.1 GCA_005808475.1 Acidobacteriota bacterium | reverse complement strand
TCACCTCGCCCTTGATGTTGAGCAGCGGTCCGCCGCTGTGGCCCGGGTTGATCGCGGCGTCGGTCTGGATGAAGCTCTGGAACTGTTGGCCGACATTGTTGCGTCCCTTCGCCGACACGATACCGGCCGTGACGCTTGCCTCGAGGCCGAACGGAGAGCCGATCGCGACCGCCCAATCGCCCACCTGAACGGCTTCGGAATTACCCACCGGAGCGTACGGCAGAGCCTTGCCGGCGTCGATCTTGATCACCGCCACGTCGGTCTCCACATCGATGCCGATCAGCTTGGCCTTGTACTCGGTCTGATCGCCGTGCAGCTTCACGACGATCTTGTCGGCGTTGTCGACGACATGATGGTTGGTGATGATGTAGCCCTTGTGGTCGACGATGAAGCCCGAGCCGGTGCCCTCGCGCTTTTGGCGGGGCGACGGCATCTGCTCGCCGCCGGGACCGCGGAAGAAGCGGCGGAACAACTCCATGCTCGGGTCGTTGCCTTCTTCCTCGTCTTCCTCGCGGGGAATGGCGCGCTTGCGTTCGCCGCCGCGAGCGGATGCCTGCTTGTTCTCGAACGTGGTGCTCACGTTGACCACGGTGGGCTCCATCTTCTTGGCGAGCGCGGTGAAGTCGTTCGCCAACTGCACGGGGCTCGGAATGGTCAGCGGCGTCGCGTCGGTGACCGCCTGGCCCTTTTCCGCGCGCACGCCCGTGCTGATCACGGTGCCGATGAAGATGCCGATCGACAAAGTCGCCAGCACCAACACGGCGGAGAGAATCTTCTGTTCCTTCAGTCGTTCCAACCAGCTCATTTTTGGTAAACCTCCCCGAAAAAGCGGGATTGTCTTTATTCTACAGGTTTCTCGTTCCGCGGCGGGCCGGCGTCCACAAGCAGGACCCCGCCCAGAATCAGGATCGCGCCCAGCAGTCCGCGCGGCGGCAGAGACTCCCCCGCCACTACATAAGACGTAGCCGCCGCCGCCACCGGTTCCAAGGAGAAGATCAACGCGGTCCGCGTGGAGCTCGATTGCCGCTGGGCCCAGGCTTGAACGGAATAAGCGAGGGCCGTGCACAAGACGCTGGTTACGCCGAGCGCCAGCAGCAAACGTCCGGTCCAACGAACCGGATCCGGCGCGGAAATCGCGCGACCGAACCAAAAGACAGCGGCGGCGGCGGCGGCCTGCACAAGGATGAAAGCCACCGGGTCCGTTCGTCGCGCGAAACGTCCGACGGTCAAAATGTGGATGGCGAACGCGACGGCGCATCCCAGCGTCAACAGATCGCCCGGATTCCATTCCAGGCTCTCCCCAGGCAGCGTCATCAGCCCCATCCCAATCATCGCCATCGCGACGCCCAACGCTTCGAAGGGCCGCGGTACGCTCTTATGGACGAGCGATCCGAGGAAAGGTACCAAGACAACGCACAACGAAGTGAGGAAGGCGGATTTCGACGGCGTGGTATGCAGCAGTCCGTGAGTTTGGAGCAAATAGGCCAAGGCAAGTACCAGACCGGCCGCCAGTCCAGGACGAACGGCGGCCGCGATTCCCGCGACGGTTCCTCCGCCCAGCCGGTGCGCCGCCCACAAGACGCCGGTGGCCATCGTGAACCGCACCGAGAGGAACGACAGCACCGGCGCGTCCGCGATCGCCCCCTGCACGAGAGTGAAGGATGTTCCCCAAACCATCGTCACGGCGGCGAGCGCCCATTCGGCCCGCGCCCGCTGGCTTACCATAGTAGATTGTCCCGCATCTCGGCCCCAGGCCCCGCAGCGCCGTTGCGTTGGCCGTTGGTATACCTCGGCGTCGCCCTCACCACGCTGGCGACGCTTCTGCTGGAATTGGCGCTCACACGGATCTTCTCCGTGGTCTTCTATTATCACTTCGCATTCCTCGCGATTTCGGTGGCGCTGTTCGGACTGGGAGTTGGAGGAGTACTGAGCTACGTGGTGGCCGCGCGGCCCGGCTCCGCCTTTCGGAAGCTCGGCGCCTTGTCGTTGGCGAATGGCGCGGTGGTGGTTCTGTCGCTCTGGTTCCTGCTGACGCGAAGCGGGAACATGACCGGCGCGACTCTCGCCGCTGTTTACATCGCGGCCTCCTTGCCGTTCATTGTCGCGGGCATCGTCGTATCGCTCGCGATCTCCGAGACCATCGAGCGCGTCGACCGCGTCTACTTCTTCGACCTCATCGGCGCGGCCGGCGGCTGTCTGCTGCTGATCCCTCTGTTGAAGGCCGTCAACGGACCCAACACGGTGATCTGCGCGGGCGCGCTGTTCGCCGCCGCGGGCGCCATCTGGTACACGCTAGCCGGATCGCCGCGCGGCCGCATCACCGCCGTGGCCGCCGCCGTGTTCATCGTGGGGTTCGCCATCTACAACCAGAAGGGCCGCCTCATCGACGTGAAGTACGCCAAGGACCAGGAGCTCCGGAACGAACAGTACGTCAAGTGGAACGGCATCTCCCGCATCGCCGTCGCGCCGGATTCGTCCGGGATGATGACCATCTTCATCGACGCGGATGCGTCCACCGGAATCTTCGATCGCGACCTGGACAACATGGACGCGGCCGGCAAACACAACCTGCTTCGCGAAGGGCCCGGAATTCCCTACTCGTTGCGGCCCGCGGCCAAGACGCTGATCATCGGACCCGGCGGCGGATGGGATGTGGCGCGCGCGCTCGCCTCGGGCAGCAAGGACATCACCGGAGTCGAGATCAACCCGATCATTATCGACAACGTGATGCGCGACAAGCAGCGCTACAAGCTGAGCCGGGGTCTGTATTTCCGGCCCGAGGTGAAGATCTTCAAGGAGGACGGCCGCAGCTTCGTGAGGCGCAGTCCGGAGAAGTACACCGTGCTGCAGGCGACTCTCGTGGATACGTGGGCGTCCACCGCCGCCGGCGCCTTCTCGCTATCGGAGAACAGTCTCTACACCACCGACGCGTTCCACGACTACCTCAGCCACCTGACGGACGACGGCGTGATGGCGTTCACGCGCTGGGGCTTCGATCCGCCTCGCGAATCGTTGCGGCTGCTCACCCTGGCGATGGACGCGCTGGCAAGGCTCGGCGAGAAGGAAGCCTGGAAGCACGTGGTGGTGGCGCGCGAGAACGCGCACCTGATCGGCGGCTGGGGCGCGCGCGACACCGTGCTCATCTCGCGCAAACCGCTTTCGGACGCCGATGTGGCGCGGATGCGCGAAATTCTCGTGGATGCGAAGATGCAAGCGGTCTACCTGCCCGGCGACACAGCGGGGCCGTTCGCGGGAATCCTGCGTACGGCGGACCTGCCCGGGTTCCTGCGCGCCTATCAATATGACGTGTCGCCGCTCGACGACAATCGCCCGTTCTTCTTCTACACGGTTCAGCCGCGCGACGTTTGGAATTTCGTCGCCAACGCCTCGCAAGAAAGCGCCGACTTCAAGATTAACCGCGCCGTGCCGTTGTTGTTCCGTCTCGTCGCGATCAGCCTGGGCGCGGTGCTGGTGATGCTGGTGCTGCCTCCGTTGCTTCTCGGCAGCAAGCTCCCCACCGAGCCGGGCGTGCGGATGTTCCTGCTCTACTTCGTGTGCATCGGAATCGGGTACATTCTGGTCCAGGTGGCGCTGATTCAGAAGTTCGTGCTGTTCCTGGGCCATCCGGCCTACGCGCTTTCGGTGATCGTGTTCTCGATGCTGGTGGCGAGCGGCGCGGGCAGCTTCTATTCGCGCCGGGCGGGAACGTTCGAAGGGAGCAAGCTGAATGCCGTGCTGGTGGCGGTGGCGGCGGTGGTGACGATGTTGGCGTTCGCGGTCGGCCCGGTGACGGCGTTCGCGGTCGGATGGCCGCTGGCGTTGCGCATGCTGATCGCCGCGCTGCTCATCGCGCCGGCGGCTTTTCTCATGGGGATGCCGTTCCCTTCGGGCCTGGCGCGACTGGAAGCCTGGCACAATCCGTCGGTTCGCTGGGCCTGGTCTCTGAACGCGGCGGCGAGCGTGCTGGGGTCGGTGCTGGCGATCTTCCTGGCTCTCTATCTGGGATTGCGGGAAACGCTGCTCGCCGGCGGTGGACTCTACCTTTGCGCGCTGGCCGCTCTTCGGGCATGCCGATGAGCGCGACGTTCCTGGTGCGGACGATTCACCTGGATCCACGGCGCGTGGAGTCCGGCTCCTTCGATCTGGAACCCACGCTTCCGCAGGGGCAGGTGGTCTGCAACCTGTTCGGCGAGTTCCTGGCGGAGCGCCCGGCGGAATTCCGCGAAAAGCTGCCGTTCCTGAAGAAAGTGGATGTCGAGCTGGAATGGGCGGCGGCGGGTGGCGGAGCGGCGTTCGCCACGCTCTACCGCGACGCGGAACCGCTGGCCATGGGCATCCTGATGAGCGGCGCTCAACCGGAGACGGACGGGCAGATGCTCGACGCGATGCGCGGCTCGATCCTGCGCCCGATGCTGGGCGAGGACATCGACGCGATGGACGGCGAGCCGCGTCCCGCCGTGCTGCTGCTGCAAATGCCGGGGCAGCCCGAGCGATTCGCGATGGTTCAGTTGCTGATCACGGCCCTGGCCTCGGTCTACTTTCGCGCCGTGCAAAGGATGGCGGGGGCGAATCCGGACTGATGTCGTACCTGTTCGCGCTGCTGGTCAAGGACCCTCTGATCATCCTCTGCACGATCCTGATGGGCTCGATCTCGGTGGCGGTGTCGTTCGCCGATCCGAAGGGGCGCGCGCAACACGCCATCGCGCGGCGATGGGCGAAGATGCTGCTGTGGCTCTCGGGTTCCACGGTCAGGGTCGCGGGTTTGGAGAACATCGACCCGGGGCGGAACTACGTGTTCGCCGGCAACCACCTCAGCCTCTACGACACGCCGTTGGTGCTGGCGCACGTACCGCAACAGTTCCTCTTCCTGGTAGCGGCGCGCTATGTGAAGATCCCATTCCTCGGGACGCATCTGAGGCGGGGCGGCCATTTTTCGGTGGACGCGTCGGACGCGCGGGCGTCGTTGAAGGTGATGACGGAGGCGGCGCGGAGCGTTCGTGAGAAAGGATTATCGGTGTTCCTGTTTCCCGAGGGCTCGCGGGCGCGTGGCGAGATGGGGGAGTTCAAGGAAGGGGTCGCCTACATCGCGATCAAGGCGGGTGTGCCGGTGGTCCCATTCGCCATCCGTGGGACGAGGGAGTTGCTGCCGATCGGCAGCATGCACGTGAAGGGAGTCACTGTGGACTTCCGGATCGGGGAGCCGCTGCCGACGCAGGAGCTGACGCTGAAGGATCGGGAGAAGCTGACGGCGGAGATCCGGTCGCGCGTGGTGGATTTGCTGGCGTGACCGTGAGAGGCGGAGCCGTGGTGGAATTGCTAGAGCGATCTAGCATGGGCGCCCAATATTTTGTGGTCTATGCAGCCATTGCACAGAGTTAACTCATATGTTAACCTGACACTGTGTAAAGGATCGCGCGGTCGCGTATCGAGGGCCACGGTTCACCGTCGTGTTTGCCGTGTGCGCCTCAGGGGATCAGCCGGGTCTCGATTTCTACAACTCGCTGGATGGGTCTGGCAAAGCAAAGCTGATGGCGTTGTTCAAGCGGCTGGGCGATACCGGCCGTATCGACCATCGCGAGAAGTTCAAGAAGCTGGACGGTGAACTCTGGGAATTCAAGAGCCACCAGATTCGGATGCCATGCGCTTTCCGGCATCCAAGGCTTGTCGTCGTCACACACGGATTCATTAAGAAGACCGGCCGGATTCCGCCGGCCGAGATCGCACGGGCGGAACGAATCCTCAACGAGGACACCGTATGCGACGAGAAGAGGAGGAGGTAGAATTTATGACCGACGAAAAGACGACCTTGTTCGAGCAGTTTGTTTCCGACCCGGAAAACCGCAGGTTGCTCGAGCGTGAGCTGCTCTCGCTGGAGGCGACCGAAGCTATCGCCGGGCTCATGAGCAAGGGCGGCATTTCCAAGACCGCGCTCGCGGAGAGACTACAGTCCTCCAAGGCCCACGTCTCACAGTTGCTCAGTGGGTCTAGGAATATGACGCTCCACACGCTGTCGGATCTTCTCTTCGCGCTCGGGCACAAGGCTCGAATCGATTTCGTTCCCCTCGAGCCGAGGTCCGTGGGCATGACGAACTACGAGATCGGTGGGAATCGATGGTCTCTCTACACCTCCCGGCAATGGGCTCGGAAGGCGGACGAACCCTCGCTCGAGCAGCCGAACGATACTGCCGCCGCGTAGCCCCATGGCGATACGAATCGAACAAAGCCTCCAGCAAACGACGGACGCATACGCCCTGTTGAGCCGCGTCGATCTCGATCATGTGAGAGTCGCCGCCAGCAGCGTCATATCCCGGAATCGCCCTTCAACGCCTCTGTCCAACCTCGGTTGTGAGATCGGCTTCGAGCCGGACCGGTCGGCCATCGACGGGAGTGTCCTTCTGATCGTGACCGAATTCTCCTGCCGAGTCCGGGATCAGTCACCCGGCACGCCACCGCCTCCGGTGGTCGAGCTTACCGTCCACCTCGAGGCCTCGTACAACATCTTGGAGCCGGACTATACGCCGAGCGACGCGGAGATCGATGCCTTCCGCCGCGGCAACGCGGTCTTCAACTGCTGGCCGTACTTCCGTGAGTTTGCGGCGAGCATGTTCACAAGAATGGGATTTCCACCGCCGTCAGTTCCGTTCCTGCGGCTGGTTCCCCTCAGGGATTCGAACACCGTCCGCGATGAGAGACCATCATCGGTGAAGAAGTCCCGCAAGGCCTTGCCGGCTTAGACCGGCGCCGGCTTCTTGTTCCCTTGCCGGATACAATGGATTTCGGATGCGCCACTCCTGGATCCTCGCCGCCGCGCCGCTATTCGCCCAAACCGTGGACTTCAGTTCCATCCACTCGATCCTGGCCGCGCGTTGCGTCGGGTGCCACTCCGCGGCATCGCCCCAGGGCGGGCTGGAACTTGGAACGTATTTGGGCGTCCGCCGCTCGATCGCGCCGGGCGCCGCCGCCGCCAGCAAGCTGATTCAGCGCGTCACCGGGGAGAAGGGCGCGCGCATGCCATTGGGCGGAACCGCGCTGCCGGATACCGAAATCGCACTGCTACGGCGCTGGATCGACCAGGGCGCGCCTGGACCCGCCACTCCCACCGATTCCGGCTGGAAGCCTTCGATGGCGCTCGTCGCGCCCACCCTGCCCGATTCGACCGAGGCGCATCCTATCGACAAGATCGTATCGGCGTACATGAAAGAGCGCGGTGTGGCGATACCCGCCCCCGCCGCGGACGCCGCCTTCGTCCGCCGCGCGCACCTCGACCTCTGGGGCATGACCCCGCCCGAAGGCGAACGCGCCGATGACGTCGTGGAGCGGCTCCTGGCCGATCGAAAACGGTACGCGTCTCACTGGATCAGCTTCTGGAACGATCTGCTTCGCAACGACGAAGGCGTCGTCTACCACGGCGACCGCAAGTCGATCACGCCGTGGCTGCGTAAGGCGCTCGAGTCGAACCTGCCGTACGACAAGTTCGTGGACGCGCTGCTTGACCCCGCTCCCAAGGACGGGCCCGAAGGCTTCCTCACCGGCGTCAACTGGCGCGGCGACGTTTCGGCGAGTCAGATCCCCGCTATGCAGGCGGCGCAGAATTCGGCGCAGGTGTTCCTGGGCGTCAACCTGAAGTGCAATTCCTGCCACGACAGCTTCATCAGCCGCTGGAAATTGAAGGACGCCTACGGGCTGGCCGCGTTCTTCGCGGACGAGCCGTTGAAAATCCACCGCTGCGACATCCCCACCGGCGAGTTCGCCCAAGTGAAGTTCCTCTATCCCGAACTGGGTTCGGTGGACACCAACGCGCTGCTTGCGGCGAAACGCGCCGCCGCGGCCCGCTTGTTCACCATGCCCGCCAACGGCAGAACGCCGCGTACGCTGGTGAATCGCGTGTGGAATCAGTTGTTCGGACGCGGCCTGGTGGAGCCCCCCGACGACATGGACGCAAGGCCCTGGTCGCCGGAACTGCTCGATTGGCTCGCGGCCGACTTCGTGGCCCACGGATACGACATGCAGCATCTGCTCCGCCGCGTCATGTCGTCGCACACGTATCGCATGGCGAGCGCGAAGGACGAACCCGCCGGCGCCTATGTATTCCGAGGCCCGCTGCCGCGCCGGCTCTCCGCGGAACAGTTCGCCGACTCGGTCTCGGCGATCACCGGCGAATGGCGGATGCTCGAGCCCAAGACCGCGGGTCCGGCGTCGTACGCGCGCGACTGGCAGTTGAAGTCCACCGCGCTCGGCCGGGCGCTCGGCCGCCCGATTCGCGATCAGGTCTTCACCGATCGCCAAACGAACCCAACCACGCTGGACGCGCTGGAGCTCGTCAACGGCGCCACGCTTTCCACCGCGCTGGCACGGGCGTCCCGGCGTCTCACCGGTACACTGGCGGAACCGCCGCGCCCGCTTTTCGATTCCGGCGTCACCGGCAATCAGAAAGTACGCATCGACATCGATGTCACCGGCGCCACCAAACTCTGGCTGCTGCTCGAGAACGTCGACTCCTACGATCCCGAACGCGTCATCGCCGGCTGGGCCGATGCGAGATTCAGCGGTCCGGGTGGATCGGCCACGCTCGCCGAGGTTGTGCGCCAGACCGCGCAGCCGCTCTTGTTCCGCGGCGACAAAGCTCCGCTCGACACGGTTCGCGTGAGGACGCCATCGACGCTGGTTGCCGGCATCTCCGGGCGCGGCTTCGAGAAATTCCAGGCGTTCGCCGGCGCCGATGAGGCGTGCCTGCAAAGTGACATCAATCCACGCCTGCGCTTCTTCGTGTTCGCCAGCGAGCCGGACCGGCGCCGCCTCCATCCCGCGGCCGGCGACCCGCCCGCTCCTCTGCCCGGAGCCGAATCGAATCGCAAGCGGCTAGTGCGCCGTCTCTACGTGCAAGCGTTTTCCCGTGAACCTTCCGGCGCCGAAGCCAAGCTCGCCGAAAGCATGATAAAGAGCGCGGACGGTCTGGAAGATCTGCTCTGGGCGATATTCCTCTCGCCCGAGTTCCAATACATCAGGTGACCAAGATGTCTTTATCGCGAAGGGAATTTCTGGCCGCCTCCGCCGCCGCGCCGCTGGCTCCGGCCGCCGCGAAGATCGAAGCGAAGGCGGACATGCTGATCCTGTTGTGGATGGCGGGCGGCATGGCGCAGACCGAAACGTTCGACCCCAAGCGCTACACGCCGTTCGAACCAGGCATGGACCCGAACCGCGTACTGTCGACCTTTCCCGCCATCGACACCGCGGTGGACAACATCAAGATCTCGAAGGGTCTCGAGCGCATCGCCAAGGTAATGGATCGCGGCGCCTTGATCCGCACGTATCAAGCCGGCGATCTCGGCCACATCCTCCACTCGAGACACCAGTATCACTGGCACACCGGCTATGCTCCGCCGCAGTCGGTGGCGGCGCCACACATCGGAGCGTGGATCTCGCGCACGCTCGGGCCGCGGCATCCGGACGTGCCCGCGTTCGTCGACGTGGGGCAGAGCCTCGAGATCGGCGCCGAGTCCGATTCGCTGAAGGCGTTCCACACAGCCGGATTCCTCGGGAGCGAGTACGGTCCGTTCTTCGTGTCCGATCCGATGGATGCCGCGTCCAGCGTTCGTCCGCCGGCGCACATCTCGCACGAGCGGTTCGAGAGGCGCTACGAACGATACAAGAAGCTGCTCGAGGCGAGTCCCGCTCTCGGCGAAATGTCCAGCGCGCGACAGGATTCGTTGCGCAAGGCGGTCGACAACGCGCATCGCCTGTTGAACTCGCCCGCGGCGAAGGCGTTCGATCTCACCCTGGAACCCGCCGCCTCCGCCGCCAAGTATGGCGATTCGCGCTTCGGACGCGGATGTCTGCTGGCTCGACGACTGGCCGAAGCGGGCGGCCGCTTCGTGGAGATCACCACCGAGTACATTCCCTTCCGCTATTGGGACACGCACGAAAACGGCCACACGCGCGCCGCGGACAACAAGGCGCTGATCGATGGACCGGTGTCGCAACTGGTGCTGGACCTCGAGGAGCGAGGCCTGCTGAACCGCACGCTGATCGTGATCGCGTCGGAGTTCGGCCGCGACATGATGCAGGAGGGCAAGCCGAACCGGCCCGTCAAGGATCAGGTCAAGGTGCCGGACCGAATCTCGGAGATCAAACACTACGGCATGCACCGTCACTTCACCGAAGCCGGATCGGTGCTGCTGTTCGGCGGTGGCGTGAAGCGGGGCCATTTGCACGGAACGACGTCGGACGAGCGCCCGTGCAAGGTGGTGGACAACCCCGTGCGGATCGAGGATCTGCACGCGACCATCCACCACGCCATGGGCATTCCGCCGAACCACGGGTACGAAGTGGAGAAGCGCCCCTTCTACGTCACGCGCGACGGCCTCGGCAAGCCGGTCCGCGACGTGTTCGCGTAAACCTTATTCGATCGTCAGCAGCAACTGCTTCGGCTCCACGCTCTGGCCGACCTTCACCAAAAGCCGGGTGACGCGTCCGGCAATGGGCGCGGCGACGGTGGTCTGCATCTTCATCGCCTCCATCACCAGCAGCTTGTCGCCCTGCTTCACCTGCTGATTCGGCTCCACGGCGATCGCGGTGACCGCGCCGGGGATCGGCGCGCCCACTTGCCCGGGCTTCGCCGGATCCGCCATCTCGCGCTCGGCCTCCTGCACCTTCAGCGCGCGATCCCGCACACGGACCTCGCGAGGCTGCCCGTTCAGTTCGAAGAACACGGTGCGCGTCCCGTCCGGATGCGGATCGCTGATCGTGAGGAACTTCACGATCAACGTCTTGCCCGGCTCGAGTTCCAGCGCCGCCTCCTCGCCCTTCGTCATGCCGTGGAAAAAGCAGGGCGTGGGCAGCACCTCCACCGCGCCCCAACTCTGCTGATCGCGGGCGAACTTCAGGAATACGTCCGGGTACATCAGATAGCTGAGCGTTTCCGTTCGAGCGGGCGTGCGGCCGATTTTCTTCTCGATCGCGGCATTGGTCTCCGTGAAGTCCACCGCGGGCAGATGCGCTCCGGGCCGTCCCTTGCGCGGCTTGCCGCCCTTCAGCACCACCTCCACCACCTTCTTCGGCCAGCCTCCTTGCGGCTCGCCGAGCGAACCCGAGATCATGTCGATCACCGAGTTCGGCAGCGTCACGTTGTGATCGGGACCGAGCGCCAGGAACTGCCTGGCGCTCATGCCGTGGCTCACCAGGAACAGCGCCAAATCGCCGACCACCTTGCTCGAAGGCGTCACCTTCACGATGTCGCCGAACGCCGCGTTCACCTCGGCGTAGGCGCGCGCCACCTCGGGCCAGCGCTCGCCGAGCCCCATCGCGCCCGCCTGTGCCTTCAGGTTCGTGTACTGGCCGCCGGGCATCTCGTGCAGGTAGACCTCGGCGGTGCCGGTCTTAGGCGCCTCGTCGAAGGGAGCGTACCAACTGCGAACCGCTTCCCAATAGTCCGCGTAGCGCTGCAACGCCTCCATGTCGAGCCCCGTATCGCGCGGACCGTTCGCCAGCGCCGCCACGATCGAGTTCAGATTCGGCTGCGACGTCGTGCCCGACATCGACGATACCGCCGCGTCGGCCGCGTCCACGCCCGCGTCGGCGGCCTTGAGGATCGACGCCGCGTTGATGCCGCTCGTATCGTGCGTGTGGAAGTGAATGGGCAGTCCGGTCTCGTCGCGCAGCGCCTTGACGAGCTTCGCCGCCGCGTACGGCTTGCACAGTCC
>SYLY01000036.1 GCA_005808475.1 Acidobacteriota bacterium | reverse complement strand
CCTGCAGAAGGTGCGCGAGGCCGAGCGCGACACGATTCATTCGGAATTCTCCGGCCGCGTGGGCGAACTGGTCACCTGCGTCATGAAGCGGTCCGAGGCCGGCGACTTCGTGGCCGATCTGGGCAAGACCGAGGCGCGCCTTCCCAAGAAGGAGCAATCGCGGCTCGAGTCGTTCTCGCTCGGCGACCGGGTTCGGTGCGTCATCCGAAGCGTGGAAAAGTCCGGCAAGAACGCCGGCGTCATCGTGTCCCGCGCCGCGCCGGATCTGGTGGTGCGCCTGTTCGAACAGGAAGTGCCCGAGATCTACGACAACACCGTGGTCGTCAAAGCCTGCGCCCGCGAAGCCGGCGAACGCACCAAGATCGCCGTGTGGTCCCGCGACCGCGACGTGGACTCGGTGGGAGCCTGCGTCGGCATGAAGGGCATGCGCGTTCAGTCGATCATTCGCGAGTTGCGGGGCGAGAAGATCGACATCATCGAATACTCCGACGATCCGGTGGTGTACGCCACCCACGCCCTCTCGCCCGCCAAGATCAGTCGCGTCTCGGTGCTCAACCACCAGGACCGGCACATGGAAGTGATCGTCGAGGACTCGCAATTGTCGCTGGCGATCGGCAAGAAGGGGCAGAATGTCCGCCTCGCCGCCAAGCTGATGGGTTGGCGGGTCGACATCAAGAGCGAAGAGGAAAAGCGCCAGGAAGTGGAGTCGCAAATGGCGGCGATGATTGGCCACGGCACTCCCGTCAGCGTGCTCGCCAGTCACGGCGTGCAGGATCGCGCGATTCAGCGGCTGTTCGAGGGCGGCGTGACCACCATCGAACGGCTGTCCGGCATGACGCTCGCCGAGATTCAGGCGGTCCAGGGCGTCAACGCCAAGACGGCCGACCGCATCCACGCGGCCGTGGGCGCGTATTCGGCGGCCAACCCGGCCGCGGTGGACGAAGGCTCCCCGGAACAGGCGCCCGCCGGCGCGGAAAGCGCGACGAATCAAGGGGAATCTGATAGGATAGAGAGTCCGGTGACAGGAGCTGAAGCAGAGTAGCTGCCGCAACGCAGGCGGCCGCTCGATCCGACGTATGAGTAAAATCCGAATCAACGAGCTGGCTCGTGAGCTGGAAGTCAAGCCGAGTGCCATCATCGACCTCCTGCCCGAGTTAGGAGTTCCGGACAAAAAGACGCACTCCAGTTCGTTGGAAGACGATGTCGTGAGGGAGTTGCGAAAGCGGCTCTTGGGAGAACCTCGCGAACGCTACATCGAACCGGAAGGCGGGGAAGACGAGCCCGGGATTTTCGACTCGCTGGCCAAGCTTCCGCCGGAGCCGCCGCCTCCGCCCGAGCCGCCGGCCCCGCCGGTCGTCGAGGCTGCTCCGCCGCCCCCGCCGCCCCCGCCGCCGCCGGTGGAAGTAGTGGCTCCGCCACCGCCTCCGCCTCCGCCTCCTCCTCCGCCGCCTGCTCCCCCTCAGGTGGCGCAGGCGCCTCCTCCCCCCGAGGAAAGACCCAAGCCAGTGATGCCCCTCCGGCCGCCGATCGGCGGAGGACGTCCGCTGGTACCGCCGATTCCGGGCCCCAGGCCGACGGCTCCGCAACAACCTCAGGCTCCCAGGCAGCAGCCTCCGCCCGCCGCTCCGGCTCCCGCCCCGGCGTCTCCTCAGGCAGCGGCCCCGGTGCAGCCGGCAGTGGCCGCTCCCGCGATGCCGCAGCCGCCGGCGGCTCGTCCTCCGATGCCTCGGTCTCCCCGGCCGCCCATCGGCCCGCCGTTGTCCGGCCCGGGTCCGCGGCCCGGACAGATTTTGTCCGGCCCCCGGCAGCCCATTCCGCCGGATACGCGCCCCTCCGGTCCCGGCGCGCCCGCGCCTCCTCCTCCCAGACCGCCTCGTCCGTCTCCGCCTCCATCGGCGGCTCCAGGCGCTCCGGCGCTTTCACCCCAAAGGCAGGGTCTCGCGGGACAGCCGGTCCCGCGGCCGGTGGTCCCACCCAATCCGGCGATGGTCGCCCGGCTTCAACAACAGACGCAGCGCGGACCGGCGCAACCGGGCGCGCCTCGCCCCGGCCCGCCCGCGATCCGCGCGCAGCAGCCGCAACCCGGATCACCGGTTCCCGGCCAGCCTGTATACCGCGGCCCCGTGCGTCCCGGCCAGCCCGTGGTGCGTGGTCCGGGTATGCCCGGACCGGCGCTACCCGGCCAGCATCGTCCGCCCCGGCGGGGCATGCATCCGACGACGCCGCTGCCGCCCGATCCGGTTCCCGCTCCCACCGACACGCGCCGTCACGCAACCAAACCCGGCGCGCGGAACGCGGCGCGAGACCGCGAGTTCGAAGAGGGCCGGCTTCGCCCGATGGGCAAGCACCGCGCCGAGGACATCGTCGCGGTCAACAAGGAAATCACGATCGGCGAAGGCATCACCGTCAAGGAACTCGCCGAGAAGCTCGGAATCAAGGCGAGCCTTGTGGTCAAGAAGCTCGTCGACAAGAAGATCTTCGCCACCATCAACCAGACCCTCGACGTCAAGCTTGCCGAGGATCTGGCCCGGATGTTCGGCGCCGCCTCGAGTCACATGACGTTCGAGGAAGAGGCGACCTGGGAAGTCGAGATGGCGGAGGACACCAGCAATCAAGTGGTGCGCGCTCCGGTGGTCACCGTGATGGGCCACGT
>SYLY01000313.1 GCA_005808475.1 Acidobacteriota bacterium | reverse complement strand
TCGATGTTTCAATCCCCTTCACACCGGGGCACCAAGACCGACCCGACGAATTTTGTTCGTCATCGCATCGATTGCCCTGATGGTTTCAATCCCCTTCACACCGGGGCACCAAGACCGACGGACGGCGGAGACCGCCGGCGGTTGGAGTTGGCGAAGGCCGTTTCAATCCCCTTCACACCGGGGCACCAAGACCGACTGATGCGAAAGTTATACTTCTGCACCGAGCTGCGAGCGAGTTTCAATCCCCTTCACACCGGGGCACCAAGACCGACCCTTCCGTTCTTTTCCCGCCTCAAATCAATCAGTTGCGGCTGAATTTCCCTAACCCGTCACTCGACCGTACCAGAATACTCCAGCACACCCATCTCTGTCAAGCAGGATCTCGCCATTATCTCTCTGTTCTTCAGACACTTCCATACGCTCCGGGCGCCCCCCCTCCTGCCGGATCGCCCGCCGCCCGGCCGTCGCCGCGGTGCAAACAAACGACCGCAGGCAGAGATCGACAAAAGCGGAACCTGTCAACCCCCACCTTTCCCCACGATTTCGATAGACTAAATTACGATGAAGGGCGGGTCCGATGGCACTTCCCCATCGCCGAGCACCTCCGTCCGTCTCTCGCACGCCGCGCACACGACAAACACGTGCACCCGGTCCGCCTCCTTCGACAATACCTTGCCGATCCGCTTCCGCATCCGCTCCGCCTGTTCGTCTTCGAGATTCGCCACGAAAACGCTCTCCTGCACGCGCGTCCCGAAGTCGAGCAGCGTCCTGGCCATCCGGTCGCGGCGCCTGTCGTCGCTTATATCGTAACAGACGACATACTGCATGTCGGGCCCTCCTCCGCCTCCCGATCCAGGCGGAACGGAGTCCAATCGCCGCCCCGCTCCACCCACTCGCGCATGCCGGATGCATCCTCCCGCATGCGATCCCGGTAACTCGGCCGCCCCTTTTCCCTCGGCGCCATCATCCACTTCTCGTACTCCTGCAGGAACCGCTTCATCGGGCGCTCGCTGAACCGGCAGCCCGCCGAGTTCGTCACGAAGTCCCCGGCGTCGAAGATGCCCTGGTTGATCGTCGCGAGCACGAACCGGTCGGCCGCCGGGTGGCGGAACGCCTCGAGTAGATCCAGCGCCAGCGACGGCCGTCCCTGATCCACTTGATGCAAAAAGCCGATCCCCGGCTCCAGACCCAGAGCCTCGGCCAAGCCCTCGAACTCGGCCATCATGAGCACATACGTGAACGACATCATCGCGTTGAGGGGATCCATCGCCGGGTGCTTCACACGCCCCGGCCACGGCATCGCGGATTTGTTGAAACGCGACATCAGCGAGTCGAAATACATGCGCGCCGCCGCGCCCTCGAGCCCCATCAACGCATTGTGCGCCGGCGCTTCCAGGGCGCGGTCCGCCATCTCCCGCAGGTCCCGCAGCCGCGCGTCCAACTCTTCGTGGAGCGCCGTGCCGTCCCTCTCCCGGTACTTCTCCAAAACGGCCGCGCCATTGGCGATCTTGGCCGAGACGATTCGCCGCGCCATGCCCAGGCAACGTTCCGCGTCGCGCCAGGCATCTACTTGCGCGATCCGCAACAGGACGCCCTTGTTCCGGCGGCCGGCCATCGAACCCCGGTAATCGCCGTGGCTCGAGAACATGCTCACCGGGACGCCCTTCTGCATCATCTCGCCGAACGCCTGTGACGTCACCTGGATGTTGCCGAACAGCAACACCGCCTCGAGCTTGTGGTAGGGAATGTCGAGCAAGGTTTCGCCTTTCCCTTCCAGCACGAACCGGTCGCCGGTCTTGCGCAGGATCGCCCCCTGCTCGGTCAGGTAAAGAAAGGCCACGGGTCTGTCTCCTTTCACGGCGCGCTTCCGCGGATACGGCGGCAGATTCGCGCGTTGCAGTTCGAGTTCCATCTCGCTCATCGGAGCCGCGTACTCGAAGCGGCGCAGGTCGGCGGCCGGCATCGGCGGCGCGACGAACACCACCTGCCCTTTGGGTTTCTCGTTCTTCCAGGGAGCCCAAATGTCGTCCTTGTGAAAGTAGACCCCGAGGAACCGGAAGCCTGTGTCGAAATCGGTGATCGACGTCTTGTCGGGATGCAGGCGCAAACCGGCCCCGTTCAATAGCTGCCCCGTTTGATGCAACCCCTGCTCGGCCTCGGCCCGCGTCCTCGCCAACAAAACGAAATCGTCCGAGTAGCGGATCAATTTGCAGCCGCTCTTTCCCAATTCACGATCGAACTCCTCCAGGTAGAGATTCGCGAGAACGGGCGAAACCGGGGAGCCTTGGGGAATGCCGCGCTCGATCGCATGCACCTTTCGTCCGTCCCAGAAACTGCCCCGGATCCACTGCGCCACCAGATGGACCAGCCACGCCTCGGACTCCCTCTCCCGGACGAGCGAGAGCATCCGCGACGAGTCGATTTCGTCGAAATACGACTGGATATCCGCGTCCACCACGAAGCGGTAGCCCGCCTCCCGGTACTGCCGAATGCGGACCACCGCCAAATCGACGCCACGGCCCGGGCGGTAGGCGAACGAGCAGTCTAGAAACTCTTCCTCATACGACAGCGACATTCGCTGAGCCACCGCGGTTTGCAGTACCCGGTCGCGCACGGCTGGAACGAGAAGGGTGCGAAGTTTCGGAGAGTCCGGCTTCTTGCGGACCACGATCTTCAACAGCGGCAGCGCCCGGTACGTGCCGTTGGAGACCCGCTCCCGCAACCCGGCCACCAGCCGCGCGGCTCGCTGTCCGAACCGGTGCAGCGACACGCCATCCACGCCGGCGCACCCGTCATTGGCGCGCACGCGCTCCCACGATTCGAGCAGTTCGTCTTCGCTGAACATCGGTGACATCCGGGCGGGACGACCTGAGCCCTCCCCAGCGCCCCCCCAGTACTCGAAGTTACATCAACTCCGGCATCTTCGCAAGACACACCGCGCGGCAATCGCGCCGGCCCGCGCTCTTTGGTTACAATGGAAGCCATGGGACAATACTTCACCGCCGAAATGTCGGACCCCGGCGAAGGCCGCCACTTGCTGACCATCGGCTTCGGCGAGCAGGCCCGCAACTCCACCATCGTCGTGGACGCCGTCGAGACCTTGCGCGGCCTCGCGCTGGACGGCGGCAAGGCGATCCTCATCAACGGACCAACCACCAACGCCGCCGCCATGGCCATCGCTCATTCGGTGGCGCACAAGTATGGATACGTCGCCTGCTATGACCCGAAACTCGGCGCCTATGTCGTCGTCATCTCGCACGACCCGGAGGTCAAGGTGGGCCGGGAACTCGTGCTATAGCGCTACGCCAGTGTGGTTCGCGCTGCGGGCGACCCCACACGAACCGCGCGGCGGGCGGACCCGCGAAGAGTGACTCGCGCAAACCATACGGATCGCTGGGCGATATACCCTCGCTTCGCACCGCAGCAATATCAAATCGCCGCTAGTGATACTACCCACCCAAGAGGGCCATTCTTGGCTGACCGGAACCGTACCAGATTCCGGCCACCAACGGTCTCGAAGCCGGAGTGCTGCTTCGATGGACCAAGACTGTTGAGCTGCAATCCCCTTCACATCGGGGTACCGACCATACCAGTGTACAATGCCCCGAACCGGATCGCAAACGGAGCGATTGCGGTCCAGAAATTCAGCGACTAAAAAAATCGCTGACCGCCTTTACGCCCATCAGGAACGTGGTAATATGAGCCTGGAGGTACACCGACGAGTAGAATAAATTTTTGGGAGCGCTACTTCGATAGACCACGACGCGTGAATCACAGGCGATTCTCACAATCACAGACGATTCTCAAATTGAACATAAAGGATAATCATGATCATTCAGGAGTTCGCAAGCTTCGGCTTGGCTTCGTTCCTTTGGCAACATTGTTTTTTGGCGGCGACTCGACTCGTGCGTGCAGTCCGGGAACAGTGTCGCAGAATACGTTTGGAGGTCGACGGGGACTTTAGCCGCCACCCTGGCGGCCACACCAAGGCCCGTCTACACTTCGTCTTCCTTAGGGAGTCCTGGGCGTAGGATCAACCCCTCGACGGGAGGAGGCGCGCAGAGTGCCTCCTCCGCAAGGAAGTCCGACCCATCATTCAGCTTGTTGACGACGGCAAACCGGGAATCGGCTTCCATGTCCTTGGAGAGAGTCGACGAATGGGGGAAGATCAGTTCACCGTGCATTCGGACATAACCTGCCACGGCCTTGCTGATTTCAGAGAGTAAGCGGCTGCCGAACCACAAGTCGCGGGTGCGCCAGGCGGCGGAAATGAAATCCTGAACCGGTCCGATGGAGAAGGAGACGAGGTATTGGGGCACGGAGGTTCCCTTAGATCTGGTACCAAGTCCAGACTGGGCCGGCGGGTGATCATGTTGAAGAACTCGGTGACGGCGTTGCGGCGGCCCTGCGAGACCGGCAGGTCCGGTTTGCCTTCGCTCGCAGTTCCAGGCCGCCGGCTCCCGGCGTGTTCAAGACCGGGCAGACGGGCACCGAATGGGTGGGACTTACCGCGAGCGGTTTTAGAATGACAGGCGACGCCATGCGGTCCGCGCGCCCTCCGTCGTGAATGGGCTCGAGGCCTTGGTCGTCGGAGTCGCCGCGCCGGTGCTGGTCCTGGCGGAAGTGGAAGATGATGGGCAAGCCGAACGCGGCGCGGGGAAACTCGTCGTTATGGGTCATCGTCGTGGTCGTGAGCCGGCGCAGTCTGGTCCCGTAGCCGGCGGATGGCATCGGGTTCCGGCCACGCACTTCGTCCGAAACGACCCACGCCTGTTGGTGTGTCATCGGAGTCTTGGGGTCTCCGAAGGCGATTCGACCGCCGTGCAGGGTGAGCCAGGGGCGGCTTCCAGCCGGACCCTCCACGTCGTTCGGCTGATACCAAGTGGTGAGGTTGGAATACTCGGAACAGTACAGCGACCCGAGGCCGCGGCGGGTCCACGAGCCGATCCCGCCGAACAGCACCCAATAACGCATCGCGGCATCGAAGTCGTCGACGCAATCGGATGGCATTCGAAAGCGGATCTCGAAGGCGCCGCCCTTGTGGATGTTCTTGACAGGGCTACTCTGCGCGGGGAAGAGCGCGTAGCGAGGTTCCTCTGTGTCTGACGTCAACTATTCCTCGTAGTGGGGCGGTTAACCGGGCCGCATGGCGGGTACGCCCGGACCCAGTCTGGCGTTTGCCACATCAATCACGACTGGCGAGGCGAGATCGGTGGCCCCCCCAGATTCTGTCCTCGCGCGCTTTGAGATCGGCGGCGTAAAGCGCGCGCCGCGGCTGGCGCGCCACCAGAAGCGGAGCGAACCTCGTAGCGTGAACTTCACTTCAAAAAAAGTCGCCGAAAGCGCTTGCATTCGAGGGTGCCATAGGCGTACGATTCCATGTAGGAGGATCCGACCAAGCTAGAAAGTCATCCACCGCGAGCGCTTCTTCGATAGACAAAGACACAAGAGTCATGCTTGGCTCTCGAATAACCGAACCGAAAGGACCATCATGCTAATGCTTGGCTTAGCCAGCTACGGCATCGCTTTGTTGCAATTGCAACGCATCTTCATCGCGATCACCCGACTCGTAGGTGCATTCCGAGAAAAGTGTCGCCGAATACGACTTGAGTTAGACACGTCATGGATCCGCCATCCGGGCGGCTACACAAGGACTAGCATTCACTTCATCTTCGTGAGGGAGTCCCATGCTTAGGTCCATTCCGGCTGGACTCGAGGAAGCTCCAACGGCGCCTCCCCCTCCGCCGAAGATACACACGCTGCGGATCGCGATCACCACCGCCGTCCTCGGCGGCGGCGTCGAGGCAGGCAAATCCGACCCACTCATGCCCGTTCGCGCCAGCGAGATTCGCGGTTCGCTCCGCTTCTGGTGGCGCGCCAGCCGCGGCGCTCGCTTTACTTCCGCCGCGGATTTGAAGGCGCGCGAGGATAGAATCTGGGGAACTACCGATCTCGCCTCGCCGGTCGTGATCGAGGTGGCGAACGCCCGATTGGGTGCGGGCGTGCCCGCCATGCGGCCCGGTCAACCGCCCCACTACGAGGAACCTCGCTACGCGCTCTTCCCCGCGCAGAGTAACCCTGTCAAGAACATCCACAAGGGCGGCGCCTTCGAGATCCGTTTTCGCATGCCGTCCGATTGCGTGGACGACTTCGATGCCGCCATGCGTTACTGGGTGCTGTTCGGCGGGATCGGCTCGCGCACCCGCCGCGGTCTCGGATCGCTCTACTGCCCCGAGTATTCCAACCTCACCACTTGGTACGCGCCGAACGATTTGGAGGGTCCGGCTGGAAGCCGCCCCTGGCCCACGCTCCACGGCGGACGAATCGCCATGGGCGACCCCAAGACTCCGATGACGCACCAACAGGCGTGGGAGACCGCGATCGGCCTGCTTAGGGACTTTCGCCAAGCCAAAGTCGGAAGCAACCGCTTCGGACGAAGCGCGTGGCCGGAACCCGATGCCATCCGCCGGTTACGAGACCAGACTGCGCCGGCTCACGCCACGCCAGTGACTCATAACGACGAGTTTCCCCGCGCCGCGTTCGGCCTACCCATCATCTTCCACTTCCGCCAGGACCAGCACCGGCGCGGCGACCCCGACGACCAAAGCCTCGAGCCCATTCACGACGGCCAGCGCGCGGACCGCATGGCGTCGCCCGTAATTCTGAAACCGCTCGCCGTGAGCCCCACCCATTCGGTGCCGGTTTGCCTAGTCTTGAACACGCCGGGAGCCGCCGGCCTGGAGTTGCGAGCGAAAGGCAAACCAGACCTGCCGGTCTCCCACGGCCGTCGCGACGCGGTCGGCGATTTCCTCCGCAAAGTCGCCGGTCAACGCGGTTGGACTTGGTACCAGATCTAAGGGAAACGCCGTGCCCCAATACCTCGTCTCCCTCTCCATCGGACCGGTTCAGGATTTCATCTCCGCCTCCAGGCGCACGCGCGACTTGTGGTTCGGCAGCAAACTACTCTCCGAAATCAGCAAGGCCGTCGCGCGCTATGTCCGAATGCACGGCGAACTGATCTTCCCCCACTCGGCCACTCTTGGCAAGGACCTCGAAGCCGGTTCCGGGTTTGCCGTCGTCAACAAGCTCCTCGCGGTCGTCGAGGCGGCGGACTACAAAGAGCTGAGGGGGGTCGTCGCGGCGGCCCAGTCCCAAGCCCGCGACTCTCTCATGACCCACGCGGAAAAGGCGTTCGGGATCGCGTCGGACCTTGCCTTCGAGGAAATGGGCATCCGCCCTCTTTGGAGCGACCAACTCGGTCATGCCGCCTCGCTCGAATTCTACGCCGCTTGGGCTCCCTACGATGAAGCGGACTACGCCGCCACTCTGGCGAAAGTCGAGCAGCTCGCCGCCGCCCGAAAAACCGTTCGTGACTTCCCGGCCTATCCAGGCATCGCCGGCATCCCCAAGTCGTCGCTCGACGGTGTGCGAGAGTCGGTCATCGAGAAGAACGGCCTGAAGCGGATCCAGTTCTTCGTCAACGAAGCCGAACAACTGGACGCGCTCGGCGTCGTCAAGCGATTCGGTGGCAGGAATCCACGACGCTTCGAGTCGACCACCGATGTCGCCGCCATCCCTTACGAAAAGCGCCTCCGGAACAAGCGGCCGGCCGACTTCGCGAAGTATCAGGATGCCGTCGGCAAACTCAAAGGTGCACCCTACTCCTCCTATCTGTATCCCCACTACTCGCGGAGCGGCGCCGATTCGGACCCGAAGCTCGTGGAGATGGTCCGGCGGTTCAACTTCCCGCCACCACGCCCCCCTTACTATGCGTTCTTTATCGGCGACGGCGACAGCATGGGCAAAGCGATCGACAATGCCGCGGATTCCGGTAAACAGGGGCACCAAGGTCTCTCCGGCAAGCTCTCGGAATTCGCCGCCTCGGCGGCGGAGATATTCAAGCAAGAGGACAGGGGCGAACTCATCTTCGCTGGCGGGGACGACGTGATGGCGCTCCTGCCGCTCGACACCGCGCTGGAAACGGCATGGGAGATCCGCTCCGCCTTCAAGGCCGCCATGGGCGACGTCACCTTCAGCGCGGGAATGGCCGTGGTCCACTCGCTCGACCCACTCACCGAAGCGCGCCGCCTCGCAGACAAAGCCGAAAAACACGCAAAAGCGATCGACGGCAAAGACGCCCTCGCGATTACCGTTTCTCCCCGCTCCGGAGCCGACGTCACCCTCCGGGGCAAGTGGGATGACCTCCAAGACCCGCTCCACCAAGCCGTGCGCCACTACCGCGACCGCACAATCTCCCAGGGCTACGCGCACGAGCTCCGCACCATGCTCGACAACACCGATCGTCGCGACATGAAGCACCTCGACGAGGCCCTCTTCCCGATGGCTCGCGCGCTGGCGATCAAGAAGGAAGCGAAACCAACCTTCCTCGAATGGCTCGCCGGATTCCAAGCCGCCGGCAAACCACGTGAGAAATTGAACCAACTCGCCAGCCTGCTATTAGTCGCCCGCCCCTTCGCGCGCGCAAAACGGGAGGCGGAATCGTGAGCGTCCGCACCCTCCTGATCGAACCGCACGACCCGGTGATCTTCCGCGACGGCAAGCCCTTCACCCAAGGCGCGATCCACGCCAAGAGCCTGCCCTTTCCCCTACCCGGAACCATCGCCGGGGCCATCCGCACCCGCTCCCGCTCCGATTGGGACTTCACCTCCAAGGACCACTTGAGCCGCCTTCTGAAGATCGAACACACCGGGCCGTTCCTGGCCGTCCGGGAATCGGCGTCGGCCAAATGGGAGATCGCGTTCCCGGCTCCGGCCGATGTCGTCATCACCGGCGACGATAAGGCGCTAGTCCTACACCCTCTTCGACCCGGATCGTACGGCAACGGCGGTTGCGACTTACCGGAAGGTATGCAACCCCTGCTCGGCGCGCCGAAAAGCAAGTCGGCTGGGAAATCGCCCCCGTTCTGGCGCCACGATCGGATGGCCGATTGGCTTGGCCGCTCACCGGCCCAGCAACCGCTCGGGTTGCCCCAACTCGGCTATCAGAACCTCGAAATCCAGAAGCGGATGCATGTCGCCATCGACGCCGATACCCAGACCGCCAGCGAGGGCATGCTGTTCGGCACGGTCGGCCTCGAGTTCGCCTACGGCCGCGAGCATGCCGCCGCGATCGTCTCCCGCGTCGACGAGTCCGAGAATGCCGCTTGGCCCGCCGTCGCCCCTCTCGGCGGCGAGCGCCGTCTCGCCTACTGGAGTGAGCCCGAGCCGGCCGCCTTCGTCTGGCCGAGCCTTCCCGGTAACATCCCCACGAAACAGGGCTCGAACATCCGCCTCATCCTGGCCACGCCCGGAGCATTCGCGAGCGGCTGGAGGCCCGCCTGGTCGGACGGCGAAAGCGATGTCCCCGGCCACCCCGGCCTCCGCCTGAAGCTCTATGCCGCCGCGGTTCCGCGCTTCCAACCCGTCTCCGGATGGGACTTACAAACCGGAAAGCCCAAGGCGACCCGCTTCCTCGCCCCCGCCGGTTCCGTCTATTTCTTGAAAGTAATCCAGGGCGACGCCGCCGGCCTCTGGCTGCGGCCCGTCAGCGACGGAGAACAGGACCGCCGCGACGGTTACGGCATCGCATTGATAGGAGCAGCCTGATGGCACAACGTCTCGTCTTCATTCACGCACTGACGCCCCTCCACGCGGGCACGGGACAAGCGGTCGGCGCGATCGACCTACCGATCCACCGCGAGCGCGCCACCAACATCCCACTCCTTCCCGGCAGCAGCATCCGCGGCTGCCTACGAGACTCGATGAACGGCCACGAGCGCGAAGAAGTCCTCTTCGGCTCGCGCCGCGGCAAGGACGATCCAACCGCCGGATCGCTCCGCATCGGCGACGCCCACCTCCTTCTGCTGCCGGTCCGTTGCCTCGGCGCCACCTTCGTCTGGGCCGTCTGCCCGTTCCTCTTGCACCGCTTGAAACGATCGGCCGCCGCCGTCGGCTGGAAAAACCTCCCCGCGATCCCGGACCTGAAGGACGGCCATGCCAACGTCGCTTCCATGGACGCCACCGTCAAAATGGATGCCACCGCCCGCCTCGTCCTCGAGGATCTCGACTTCTCCGCTGAGTCCACCGCCGACGCCGAAAAGTGGTGCGACTGGCTCTCCGATCGCCTCTTTCCCGTCAATGATCCCTGGCGCGGCGAATTGAAGAAGCGCTTCGCCATCATCGACGACAAGAGCTTCGACTTCCTCTCCGAGTTCGCCACCGAAATCTCCGCCCACATCGCGATCGACGACAAGACGGGGACCGTCGCGGACGGAGCCCTCTGGTATCAGGAAGCCCTTCCCGCCGAAAGCATCCTTTGCGGCGTGATGCAGGCCGACAAACCCCGCAACGGAGCCAAGGATCTTACCGCCGAAGCGCTGCTCGACACCATCGCCGAAACCGGCGCCGTTCAGTTCGGAGGTAAGGCGGGGACCGGACTCGGCGTGGCGCGCTTCGTTCCCGCCAAACAATAGGAGGCGGCCATGAATCTCGAACGAAAGATCTCCGAGAAAGCGTTGCACCTGGTGAAAGGGCAATCCGCCGAATACCGCTCCCACATGGAGGGCCTTCCGGCCCTGTTACGATCGGCCGGGCTCGCGCAAACGGTCGCATTCCTCAAGGCGAAGGGCGGCGTACAAGGGGAAATCCACGATCACATCCAGGCGCACTTCCGCGACCTGAACTTCCTCGGTAAGGAGGCCCCGACCCTGATCGAGCTGGTAACCAACGCCCGCACCTCCACCACGGCTCAATACAGGCTCCACTCCCAGATCGCGCTTCGGGTCGCGTTCTGGCACAAGCGGCTCGCCCAGGCGCTCATCGAGAAGAAGAAATGAACCGCCGCCTGCCCCGGCTGAATCCGGCCGGCGCGCCCCACGCGCACAAGGGATTGATACTCGACAAGTTCGTCCCCGTGAAGGAGGGGACCAAGGACGAGAGCAACTTCGAAGCCCTCGCCGCAATCGCCCGCCGCGACTCGGCCTATCCCGCCTACAAACTCGCCTACCAGCGCTGGACTGGCTGGATGGATGCCCGCGAAAACGCTGTCCGCCTGCAAGGCGCCGTCAAGGGCCGGATGGCGATCGGACTCGGGATGAAAGGCACCACCGAGATCGGCTGCCGCCTGCACCACACCTACGGAGTTCCGGTAATCCCCGGCTCTTCCCTCCGCGGCGCGTTGCGAGCCGCCCTGGAAGCCTCCAGCAAGAAAGAAGCCGAAATTTGGAAGCAGCGGGCCGACTTCCTGTTCGGCACGCAGGACAGCGCCGGTTTCGCCCGCGTCTACGATGCCTGGTGGATCCCCGAGGATGGCCGCAGCGGGTTGTCGGTGGACGTCATCACCACTCACCATCAGCAATACTACACCGGCAACCAGGGCGCCGCCCCCACCGACTTCGATTCGCCCATCCCGGTCCACTATCTCACCGTGACCGGCAAGTTCTACTTCGCCATCGACGCACCCAACGATTCCTGGTCGAAATTCCTCGAAAAGCTCCTTCGCCAAGCCCTCGAAACCAACGGCATCGGCGCCAAGCGCGCCGCCGGCTATGGCCGCTTCGATGGCTGGCGGACTCCGTAGACCGGACCCTCGGCGAGCATCGGTTCAATCCACAATGAGTTGAAAAGCCACACGCCTTGGCGTCTGGATTCTCGCCAGCAACCGCGCGGTTCGAATGTCTTCCTCGGACCGGGCCTGCCAATCTCCGTTGCCATCCTTGTTCGCCAGCCGCCGGTTTCCCTCCTGGCGCAGATATTCGAGTTTCTGCCCCGCGACCATGGCTGCCATGACCATGCCGGCGCTCATGGCCGCCGTGCCACCCGTGAAGTCGGCGATAAAGTCGCCAGGAGTCATGTTCCAATTGGGGATCTCCCCCCGGTAGACCTCCGAGACTTCCGCGAAAGCGTCCTTGACGCTGTTCGCGTTTGACAAAACCGCCTCCTTGACGCCAGCTTTCGGGCAGATCGTCTGGATCAGCATTTCGGCGAGTTCGAAGTCTTTCCTCGCTTCGGCGCTGCAAACCACCACGCACTTTTCCAGCGCGGTCGCGTGGTGCTCGGCGGCGGCCCACATCGAACCCCAGTTCGAGGCAAGGACCATCGTCCTCAGTTCACGGCACTGCGCCGAGCGCAGCGCCGTGTCCGGCGCCGTCGCGATAACATTGATTCGTTCGAGAATCTTGTCCCGGCTCCAAGGGGAGGTGTCATTGTATATACTCAGTTGGACGATCAACCCGCGATGGGGCTCCGGGACATCCTCGGCGAGATCGGAGGTCCGGGGCCGAGGGCGATTCGTCACTGCCAACACGAGGATCGCCGCCACGAGCAACGCGGCCGGCAACGTATATTTCCCAAAGGGGCTGACTGCATCGAGCCATGCCGTGGTCGAGTTGACGAACCAATTGAGACTCACTGCGAAAAACGCGTACGCCAGCAGCGACCACTTCGTCTTCGCGGCATCGGGACTGAATGCTGCCTGCAAATATCGGTACAGGTTCATGCCCGGATGATATCGCGTCCAGCCCCATCTCTTCTTGGACGGCGCTCTTCGAGACGGCCCCCTGGTTGACCGCGCTTTCTGGGAGGAAGTTGCGGAACGCGCATCTATCGCTGGCGCCGCGCCCAAGGGCTTCGAATGATAATACAGGACTTAATCGGAGCGAAGATTCCCGGCTGTTGATTCCGTGTGAGTTATCGGTTCGAATCCATGAGGGCGTCTCAGCGCGGCGGCAGCGAACCGACGCGGACTACTTGATGGGGTTGGATATTCTCCAGCGCCGCAAGACATTCTGGAATGACCGGGAGCAGGTCCTGAATTCGGTTTGACCGCGCCCGAACGATCAGCACGGCAATTCCTTTGGTATCCAGATTCTGCTGGTAGGGCAGGTTTTTGTCGAGCGTCAACATTACATCGAACTGCGGATCGGCCAGGCCCAACAACTCGCCATTTGCCTTGCCTGACCATCCACACTCGGCGACGGTGCGGCACGTGTGGCCAATCAAGTGTCCCGCCAGCTTGCGAGGTAAGTTTTCGTCCAGCAGGATCCTCATCGCGGACTGGTCAATAACGCTTTGGCATCTTCCAGTGCGGCGATGGCTGCTTCTCGGCTAACAGAAGGAAAGTTGTCGAGGAACTCATCCAAACTGTCGCCTGCTTCCAAGTAGTCGATCAAGGAATCGACTGGCACGCGAGTTCCATGAAAACACGGCGTCCCGCCAAGGATTTCAGGATCGCTTACAACGACAGATTGGTGCGGCATCGGAACCTCTCGACCTTTAGTCTACCAGTGATGGACGGTCCCGGCTAGCAGCCCGTGGTGCAAGTAGCGTGAGTCGCGTTGCGAGCGCCGCCGGGGCCGAATCCGAGGCGCGGCGACGTAGTCGATGCGGGACATCTCCCAGGAGCCGCAACGAAGGAAGCGGCCCGGCGCCGCCGCAACCCGCAGGGCGCATTGGACTTGCAATGCAGCCTCCGAACTCTGGCGAATACCGCCCATGGCCGCCGCGCCGGCGGCGCCATGGCTGCGCGCGGCCGCGCTACTTGCACCACGGGCTGCTAGATTGCATTGAGGCGTCGAGTTGCTCGTTCAAGAGTTTCATACTTCTGACAACTTGCTCGAACATAGGATATTGCCCTCCCTTGGCACTCGCCCAATCGATTCCGCGGGAATCGCCCTGAAAATATTAGGCGTTGACAGGTTCGATCACAGTGCCAGTTGGCCCGCAAATGTTCGAAACGTCTCCAGAGTGGGACCGGGCGTGCCAGTCTCCCTTCTCACCTCGGTTCGCCATAGCCGCCGGCCTCGGTCACCGCCCGGCTTCAAGGCCGTATTGACGGCCGTGTTGACTACCGCTATGCTGTGGATGGAGTTGAACAGTTGAACTGTACATCCATCCCATGTCCATCGTTACGGTAAAGAACAAATATCAAGTGGTGATTCCACGAGCGCTCCGTGAACGGGCAGGCGTAAACATTGGCGATCTGCTGGAGGCTAAAGTGGAGCGGGGTAAAATCACCTTCACTCCCAAGTCGCTGGTGGATCGAGGAGTCGCCCAAAGCCTGGAAGACTTCAAGCGTGGTCGAGCCCATGGCCCGTTCAGCACGCACGAAGAGTTGTTGCAAGCTCTGCATGCGGGCGTCAAGAAGGCAAAGGCCGCCAAAACCAAGTCCAAGTGACCGCGCTCCATGAGGCTTCGCTTTTCGCGCCACTTCATGAGGCAGTACGCCGCTGCCCCGCTGGCAGTGAGAGGGGCATTCGATAAGCAGAGCCGGTTTTTGCTCGCCAGTCTCCAGCACCCGTCTTTGCGAGCGAAGAAGTACGACGAAGGGCGAGATGTCTGGCAAGGCCGGGTAAACAAGGACTGGCGGTTCTACTTCACCATCGAAGGCGACGTCTTCCACCTTCACGAAATAAGAGCCCACCCAAAATGATCGCTGGCGAAGCGTCCGATAAGAGCCGGGCAACGCCGCGTAGCACGCCTTCCGGCGATGGCGATCGCCGGCTCTGATGGCGATCACCGGCGGAACTAGCCGGAACTAGTCGTCGGCATGAAGCTCATCGACGGCGCGGCAACCGCCGGTGTGGCCAAGCTCAACGAACGTCCCGCCGGACGCGCTCCTCCACGGCCGCGCGTCCCACGAAGATTTTCTCATTCTGTAACTACCCACAAATTTTACAAACTAAATCTCCCGCCGAATCAACAACCTACAGCCAACACCCTCCCGAGAGGCGCCGTCGACAAGCCAACTCGCCCGCCACCCCGCTCTATCCTCGAACCGGGTCGAGACCTCGCGTCCGGCCACATCCACTCGAGGTAAGCAACCATGTCTCCCGCGAAGATCGAAGCCAATCGCGCCAACGCCGCGCACTCCACTGGGCCCCGCACCGAACAGGGTAAGGCCCACTCCGCCCAAAACGCCACCTCCCACGGACTCACCGCCGCCTTCCCCCTCATCCTCGCCGGCGAGCAAGCCGAGTTCGATGCCCTACACGAAGGCCTCGCCCTCTCCATCCAGCCCGAAGGGACCCTCGAGCACGTGTACTTCTCCCGCTTGGTCCACGCCGCTTGGAACCTCCGCCGCTGCGACGTCCTCGAAGCCGTGGCCTCGGACACGGGTGATCCTCTCGAGGCCGGACCGGCCATCTTCCACCGCGCCATCGCCATCGACCTCTATCGCACGCGCGCCGAGCGGACTCTGTTTCGCTGCACCAAGGAACTCCGCATCCTCCAGCAGGAGCGCACTGTCCGGGAAGTCTCCGCCGCGCGGAACCACCCGCTCCCCTCGGAGACGGTCGAACTGCTTGCTCCGATGGCCTCGCTGCCGCAAGTGATCAAACAAACCCAACCATTGGTCGCCGAGGTGATCGGCCAGGGGCGGGCCGCAAGGGCTGCCGCCGCCACCGCCGAACTGGCGGGAAACACGGACGAACCGAACGAACCCACCGCCGCCGAGCCGGCCGGCACGCTGCGCCGCGAAGGTACCAGGACCGGACGCAACGAGCCCTGCCCCTGCGCCTCCGGACGCGAGTTCATGCACTGCAGCGGACGATAAGCGGTTCTGCTACAAGAGAAGCTTCGCCATGTATCTCCACAGGACTGCGATCTTCGTCGCGGCCGCGCTGTCCGCGGCCGCCCAGTTTCCGCCCGGCTACGTCGACCCCAAGCCCGTGCTCGACGCCGCGTCTCGCGCCATCGGAGCGGACAAGCTGCGTTGCGTCACGGTCGCCGGAACCGCGTACACCGGCATGGTCGGCCAGCAACGCGAGTCGGGTTGGAACGTCGACTGGCCCAAGGGCGAGCCGCTCACGAACTTCAAACGCACCATGAACTGGGATGCCGGATTCCTGCGCGAGGAGTTCGACCGCAAACCCGGCCTCAATCCCGCATCGTGGAAATACGGGCAAGGTTGGCTCGGCGGCGTTCCCTTGCAACGCAACTCGCGTCAGATCTTCGCCGTTAGCGGCCGCTCGGCGTGGCATATCGACGGTCCGGGATCGCCGCCAGCCGCCGCCCCTCCGGAACACGCCGAACGCTGGCAACTCGACCTCTGGATGAGTCCGCCCGGATTCCTCAAAGCCGCCGCGTTGCCTGGCGCGAATCCGAAAGCCGTCTGGCGCTGGGAACTCGGCGAATCCGGCCGCGACGGAGCCACCACCAAGCCGGAGAAGATGACCGTCGTCTCGATCTCCCTGTTCGGCAAGTACCGCGTCGACGCCACCATCAACGCTCGCAACCTGCTCCAGCGCATCCATACGTGGGTCCCCGATCCTGTTTTGGGCGACATGAACTACGAGCACGAATTCAGTGACGAAAGCTACGTCGATCTCGGCGGAGGCATGCGCTTCCCTGGTGTCTGGCACCACCACGACGGCTGGGACGACAACTACGGAGCCCAGAGCGTCACCGCCGGACACAACGGCTTCGGCGGCGTGCTGCGCGATGTCCGCGCCAACGCCTGCCCGGAGCCCGATCCCGTTCCCGCCCCGGTTCGCGCGGCTACGTTCGACGAGCGCGTCCGGGTTCGCGAACTCGCGCGCGGAGTCTGGCTCATGGGCGGCGGCACGCACAACAGCGTGGCCATCGAGTTCGACGATTATCTGGCCGTGATCGAAGCGCCTCTTGACGAGCGCCGCGCGCTCGCCGTCATCGAGGAAACTTCCAAACGCGCCCCGGACAAACCAATCCGTTTCCTGGTCAACACGCACCAGCATTTCGACCACATCGGCGGCCTCCGAACCTACATGCACATCGGCGCGACCATCGTCACGCATGCCAAAAACATCGCCTTCTACACGCGCGACGTCCTGAACTACGCACCCCGTACCCTGGCGCCGGACATGCTGTCCCTCTGGCCACCCACCGAACTGGCCGAAGGCTATCAATATGAGGCGGTGCGCGAGAACTACATCCTCGGCGCCGGCTCGCGCTACCTGCACGTCAGCTACGTCCAACCGCTCGCTCATGTCGAAGGCATGCTGGCGGCGTGGCTGCCCAACGAGCGGATCCTCGTCGAAGCGGACCTGCTCGACACCAACGAGCCGCTCCCCGCCCGGCCATCGCCTTCCCACAAGAGCCTATACGATCACGTGCGGCGGCTGAAGCTCGACCCGGCCGTGATCGTCCCCATTCACGGCGAACCAATCCCGTGGAGCCGTTTCGAACAACTCGCCCGGCCCGCTCCGGGCCGCTGAGGTCATTCTCCCGATCGGATAAACTAACCCAATGCCGCTTTCACCAGGCGACGGAATGCAATGGACCCGCTGAAGATCGCGGCGTATTGCGCCTACGTCGCGTCCTGGCTGGTGTTCGCCATCTCGGCGGTGGCGGGCGCGTTGCCGAGGCTGCGCCGGCAGCCTCGGCCTACGGGAACGGCGGGGATCGCGGCCCCGGTGTTCATCGGCGCCCTGCTGCAGGTCATGGCGGCGTTCGCGACCACCGCCGCCATGCCGAGCGGACCCCTGCGCCCCCGGCCGTCTGAATTGGCCGGAGCCCTGTTACTCGCGCCGGCCGGCGCGGCTCTATTCGTATGGGCGCTTCGGTCCGCGCCCAGCAACGCCGATGGAGGGCAGCTCGTCACCGGAGGAGCCTACGCGTGGCTGCGTCACCCGATCTACCTGGCGTTTTTCGCGATGCTGGTGGCGACGGGCCTCCTGATGTCGGGCGGAGCTAAGT
Organism: Acidobacteriota bacterium; assembly: GCA_005808475.1. Taxonomy (GTDB): domain Bacteria; phylum Acidobacteriota; class Terriglobia; order Bryobacterales; family Bryobacteraceae; genus SYLY01. Next base: position 11,525 of record SYLY01000313.1, on the reverse strand, counting down.
TGATTCTGCCTGTTATTCTGTATCTGGGCGGGTCGGAGTTGCGGGCCGCTTCGGAGGAAGAGGAACTCGCCAGGAGGTTTCCCGAAGAGTATGCGCGCTTCCGGAGCCGGACACGGTGGCGTTATCTCCCGGGGTTAAGGTAAGCCCGAAACGGGCTCCGGAGCCACGACGCCGAGCCGCGACCCGATCTCGCGTAGCGTGTTCCACAGCGGAGCCGCCACCGGAACGCCCTCGCGCAAACGCACCGCTTCCGTCCGCCACTCCGGCTCGCCCGCCACCAGCACCTCGTCGAACCCGGCCGCCGGTGAGGAACTCTTCGCCATTCCCGTCAGCTTCCGCAACCGCTCCTCGAACTCCTCCATGGGCAGGAAGCGCGACACATCGATCGCGAGAAAGAACTGGCACACGCGGAACGGCCGGTCCTTCACCCGCAGTCCGCCCAACTCGGTGCTCAACGCACCGGCGCTCAGGACGCCGCACAGCATTTCGACCATCAGCGCCAGACCGCTCCCCTTGTATCCGCCGAGCGGCATCAGCATTCCACGCAGCGCTTCCTGTGTGCTCGTGGTCGGCAGCCCCTCGGAATCCATGGCCCAGCCGGCGGGGATCTCTTCGTTACCGAGAATGTTCGCTCGATAGATCTTCCCCATCGCCACCGTCGTCGTCGCCATGTCCAACAGCCACCCGCCGCCGTCGCGCCCGGGCGCCGAGCAGCAGATCGGATTCGTGCCCCACCGCGGGTCCTTCCCCTGCCACGGAGCCACCGTCGACGACGCCGTGCACATCACGATGCCGATCACGCCTTGGCGCGACATTCGTTGCGCCCACCACGCAGCCGCGCCGAAGTGGTTCGATTCGCGCGCCACCACGCAGCCGAGCCCGTGCTCCCGCGCCAGCCGCACCGCGTGATCCGTGCACTTCTCCGACACGATCTGCCCGAGCCCGTTACGCCCGTCGTACACCATCACCGCGCCGGACTCCGACACCGCCGCGCCCGTCTCCAACCCGTTCACACGGCCGTCTTCCAGTTGCGCGATATAGAACGGCAGCAGTTGCAACCCGTGCGAATCGACGCCGCGCACGTTGGCGGCGACCAATGACTCGGCCATCGTGTCCGCCGTCGATCGCGGAAGCTTCAGGGCCAGAATCAGCGACCGTACATAGGACCGCAGCGCCTCCGCGTGGAAAACCGGATCGGCGCTCATGCCTGGATATCCGGCTTGATCAGCTTCTGAATCTCCGGCGTGTCGATGTTCTCCTTGCTGACCACCACCGCCGCCAGATCCATTCGCTTCGCGGGCTGCTTCCCGGCCAGTTTCGCGGCGATGGTGCGCACCGCCTCATAACCGATCTTGTAGGGATCCTGCACCACCATCGCATGTAAGTTACCGGCGCGCATCTCCTCGATCATGGAGTCGTTGCAGTCGAACCCCACGGTCTTCAACTTGCCGCCCAGCCCGCGCGCCTTCACCGCCAACAGCAATCCGCTCGCGCTCGGTTCGGTGGACGCGAACATGCCGTCCAGATCGGGATGCGCGGTCAGGATGTTCTCCGCGGCGGACATCGCCTTCGACCGGTCGGACATCCCGTACAGCTTCTGCACGATCGAGATCCCGGGGAACTCCTTGGCGATCGCCGCTTCGAAGCCGCTCTCCCGGTCCATCGTCGACACGCTGCCGGGAACATGCTGGATCACGCCCACCTTGCCCTTCCCGCCGAGCAGCTTGCCCATTGCCCGCGCGCCCATCGCGCCGGCTTCGACGTTGTCGGTGGCGACCCAGCTCACATAGTTATCCGAGTCGAGGCCGGAGTCGAAGATCGTCACTGGAATGCCCGCGCTCATCGCCTTGTCGACATACTGCACCAGCGCCTTGCGATCGGTCGCCGCCAGCACGATGCCATCGACGCGGCGCGAGATCGCCGAGTCCACGATCTGGATCTGGCGCGCGAACTCGGTCTCTTGACTGGGCCCGTTCCAATCGATCTCCAGATTGAAGTCGGCCCCCGCCTTCATCGCGCCCGCGCGAACGGTGACCCAGAAGATATGCGACGTTCCCTTGGGCGCCACCAGCACCCGTTTCCGCCTCTCCCGGTTGCACGAGATCAGCATTGCGCCGGCAGCGGCCGCCAACGCCGAACGGCGAGTGGTCATTGCGCGCACCAGCCTCCATCGATGAGGATGTCCGTTCCGGTGATGAACCCCGCGTCTTCCGAGCAGAGGAACCGCGCCAGCGCTCCGATCTCCTCCACGCGGCCCCACCGTCCCACGGGGATCTTCGAGATGAACTGCGCGTTCAACTCCGGGTTGTTCATCAGCGGCGTGTTCATCTCCGTGCCGAACGGACCGGGGCTGATCCCCACTACCGTAATGTTGTCCGGCGCCAGTTCCAGCGCCAGCGCGCGAGTCAATCCGAGCAGCGCCGTCTTGGTCGACGAGTATGCGGTGCGGCCGGGCAGCGACACGTGGCTCATGATGGACGTCATGTTCACGATTCGCCCGTAACCATGGCCCTTCATCGCCGGAACGAAGGCGCGGCACATCAGGAACACGCTGGTGAGATTGGTGTTCATCACCCGCATCCATTCCTCGAGCGTGAACTCGTGAATGGGCTTCCGGATGTTGATCCCCGCGTTGTTGATCAAGATGTGCGCGGTCCCGAACCGTTCGAGCACGGCTGCCCGCGCGGATTCGACGCCCGCCTCGTCCGACACGTCGGCCAGAAACGTCTCCGCCCGCGCGCCGCCGGCCCGGCAGGCTTCGGCGGTCTCGTTCAGCTTCTCCGCGTCTCGCGCGACCAGCGCCAGCGAAGCTCCATCGGCGCCCAACGCCAGCGCCATCGCGCGTCCCAGACCGCGGCTCGCGCCCGTGATGACGGCCACGCGGCCGTCTAGTGGTTTCGACATGTTCTCGTGCTCCTCGAATCTCTCCGCGCCGCGGCTATTGCCACTGGGGAGCGGTTCCCGCTTTCCGGCTCTGCCGCGCCAACAAGAGGACCTGATCGGCCACTTGCCGCGGCGCGTCGATATTAGCCATGACCAGCCTTCCGGACTCGCCCGCCGACTCGAGCGAGACCGTGCCGATCCCCATCAGCCGCTCGCCGAAGCTTTGGTCCACACGCGCATCCTGCACCTTCGCGATGTTCATCGATCGCGACGTCTTCGACAGAAAGCCCTCCTCGAACTGGAGCTTCTCACCGTCGGACGAAAGCGACGTGAACATCAGCGACAGGTGACGGAACAACGTCGTCGCCAGCAGCAATCCCGCCGCTCCGAAGAACGCGTACTCGGCGGGCGGCGGGAACTGCGCGCCGTAGTTGCGGCGCAATGCGTAGCCCACGCCCGCAACCGCCGCCGCGATCAGATACCGCAACTTCACGAGCTTGGTGGAAGGCCGTACGAAAAGAAGGGAAGACGCATTCGCCATGGTCGAGGTCCAGAAGGACATTGTACTCGACGCCGCCGGCGCGTATGCTGGGAATATCGATCTCCACGGAGGAGTTTCCATGCGAAAAACGACTGTTCTATTTTGTGCGATGGCGTGCGCCGCCGCCGACTTTACCTATACCGAGAAGACCGAGATGACGGGCGGATCGCTGAAGAAGGCGATGGGCGCGCTCGGCCGGTTCGGACCCAAGCAACCCGAAGGTCCCACCACCACCGTGCACCGGATCTCGAACGGCAAGATGTCGACCGAAAGCGGCAAGACGAGCAGCATCATCGACGCCTCGGCCGGCACGATGACCGCGATCGATCATGAGAAGAAAGAGTACACCGTCATCACGTTCGACGAGATGCTGCAAGCCATGAACAAGATGGCCGACAGCATGGCCGGACTCCAAGGCCAGAACCCGAACGCCAACGCCGAGTTGACGTGGAAGGCATCGGTGGACAACACCGGCGCCACCCGGCAGGTTGTGGGCGTCACCGCCAAGCAGTCGATCCTCAAGCTCGAGGCCGGCGTGTCGGATAAAGCGTCCGGCCAAAGCGCCGGCTTGCAGAACATGGAGATCGACTCGTACCGCGGACATCTCCCCGGCGACGAAGCGTTCAAGGAGTTTCAGGCGAAAATGGCCGCCCGCGCCGCGTGGATGAACCCGGCCACTTCGATGGCCATGATGCGGCTGGGCCGTTCGGCGGGCAAAGGTCTCGAGGAGGCCGCGAAAAAGATGGCCGAAGTCGAAGGGACTCCGCTCTACACCACCACTCGGATGCGTGGCGCGATGGGCAGCATCTTCGGCGGCCTGACCGGCGGTGCGCGTTCGCGGAACGGCGGACCGGGAGTCGGCGAGGAAATCAAGCGCGACGTAAAGGACGAGGCAGCCTCACAGGCCGGCTCCGAAGCCGGCCGGGCGCTGGGCGGGCGGCTCGGCGGACGATTGGGCGGACTGGGTGGACGCATCGGCAGACGCACGGCGAGCGAAGCCACCAAGGACCGGCCCAAGCAGGAAGCTCCCGCGCAAGCGCCGGCGGCCGCGCCCGGACCGGGCGACGACCTGCTGATGGAGACGGTCTCGGAAGTGGTGTCGCACTCCAACGCTCCGATCGATCCGGCGATTTTCGCAATCCCGGCCGGCTACAAACAAACCGAGCATCCGATGAAGAAGATGGGACGCCAATAACCGCCGCGGCGGTTCGAACTCCAGCTAGAATGGTGCGATGTTCTCGACCCCGCTTCGCCGCGAACTGATCGCCGAGTTCGCCGGAACCTTTGTCCTGGTCCTGTTTGGGCTCGGCGTGGTCGCATCGGTCGTCCTGTTCGGCAAGGGAAGTCCCGGCGAAGTCGTCAACGGAGGCGTCACCAACATCAACTTCGGTTGGGGACTCGCGGTGGTGATGGGCATATTCGTGGCCGGCAGGATCAGTGGCGCTCACTTGAACCCGGCCGTGACTCTGGCGCTCGCCGTGTTCCGCGGATTTCCCTGGCCGAAGGTGATCCCCTACGCCGCCGTGCAAGTGGCGGGGGCATTCTGCGCGGCCGCGGCCGTCTACCGCAACTACGAGCCGGCGTTCCGCCAGTTCGATCCGGCGTTCGAGAAATCGGCGGGCGTGTTCACCACCTTCCCCGCCTTCCCCGCCGTGTGGACCGCCGGTCTGTTCGATCAGGTGGTCGGCGCCGCGCTCCTGCTGCTCATGATCTTCGCCATCACCGACGAGCGGAATCAACCGGCGGGCGCGATCGAGCCTCTGCTCGTTGGCGCGGTCGTGGTGGCGGTGGGGATGTGCTTCGGAACGATGCACGGATACGCGATCAACCCGGCGCGGGACTTCGGTCCGCGGTTGTTCGCCATGATTGCGGGATTCAAGAACAACGGTCTCGACGACGGGTCCGGAGTCTTCTGGGTTCCCATCGTGGGACCGCTGATCGGCGGAGTCCTCGGCGCCGGGATCTACGACAAGCTCGTACGCCCCTGCCTTCCAGTGACAAAATAAAGGAGTCATGCAGGCTCCCGTCTATCTCGCCGCCAACGGCGACCTCCGTCTCTCCGCCAACCAGAAGTGCTGGCCGGCTCAAAAACGCGTGGAAGACGCGGTGATCGCGGCCATCGAAGGCTGCGGCCGCGCCGTGATCCGCGGTCACGACTACGATCCCGCCAAGGGACACGGCTTCATCGATAGCCAGAAGCGCGGCATGGAGGTCTTCCGGGGGATCCCACGCGACGCTCCGCTGGTGGTGGTGGAAGCGGTGTGGCAGTACAGCCATCATCTGCTGCACGGCCTGTACACCCACCGTGGTCCGATCCTGACGGTGGCCAATTGGAGCGGCCAGTGGCCCGGACTGGTCGGCATGCTCAACCTCAACGGATCGCTGACCAAGGCCGGCGTGCGCTACGACACGCTTTGGAGCGCGGACTTCAGCGACGACTTCTTCCTCGCCAATTTGCGGCGCTGGTTGAACGGCGAACCCGTTCGGCAGGATCTTTCCCACGTGCGGCCGCTGGCGGCTTGCCAAGTCCCCGCCGAAGCCGCGGACGCCGGAACCGCGGCCGCGCGCGAACTTCGCGAGAACAAGGCGATCATGGGCATTTTCGACGAGGGATGCATGGGCATGTACAACGCCATCGTCCCCGACGAACTGCTGCATCGCACCGGCGTGTTCAAGGAACGGCTCAGCCAGTCGGCGCTGTTCGCCGGAATGCTCGCGGTGAGCGACGCGGAAGCCGCCGCCGTCCGTTCGTGGCTCGACGCGCGGGGCATGCGCTTCCTCACCGGTCCGCACCCGGAGACCGATCTCACCGACGCGCAGATTCTCGACCAGTGCAAGATGTACGTGGCGGCGCTCCGGATCGCCGACGAATTCGGCTGCGCGACCATAGGAATTCAATATCAACAAGGGCTCAAGGACCTGTGTCCCGCGTCCGACCTCGTGGAGGGCCTGCTCAACAACGTCGACCGTCCGCCGGTGACGGCCGCTGGCGGTTCGCGCGTCCTGTTCGAGGGCGAAGCGCTGCCGCACTTCAACGAGGTGGATGAGTGCGCCGGGCTCGACGGACTGATCACCTACCGGCTGTGGCGCAAGCTCGGCTACGATCCCGAGAACACGTTGCACGACGTGCGCTATGGCGAAGACTACCAGGGCCGCTTCGTATGGGTGTTCGAGATCAGTGGAGCCGCGCCGCCCCAGCACTTCATTGGCGGATACGCGGGGACTGTCAGCGAACGGCAGCCGCCGATGTACTTCCGTCTAGGTGGTGGATCGGTCAAAGGCGTCAGCAAGCCCGGTGAGATCGTCTGGAGCCGGGTGTTCGTCGACAACGGCAAGCTATGCGCCGATCTGGGCCGCGCGACCGTGGTCGAGTTGCCGATGGAAGAAACCGAGCGGCGGTGGAGCATCACCACGCCGCAGTGGCCCATCATGCACGCGGTCACGCACGGCGTGTCGCGCGATCAGATGATGGCGCGCCACAAGGCGAATCACATCCAGGTGGCATACGCGCCGGACGCGCCATCGGCGGACCGGGCCATGTGGGCGAAGGCCGCCGCCTTCGCCGAACTCGGCCTCGAGGTCTCGATCTGCGGCGCCTCGTAACGCCGCGCGTTACCGCCGCGCCGGGCTACGCCAGATGGCTGCCGAGAGCCGTGAGGAAGCCCTCGGGCGTGAACTGTTCGCCGCCGTTCATCCGTTCGAGCAGCGAGTCGATCAGCGCCTTGGCCTCTTCTTTTGTGAGGTCCCGGATGAACCCGTCGGTGAAATGTTCACCGGCCATGGCGCGGTTGATCTCGGTCGACTTGTTGTGATCTTGCAGTTCGGTGAAGTACACCACGCGATACTTGCTGCCGTAGACGGTCTCGCGATACACCTCGAACATCGTCTTTTGGAACTCGAAGGCCATAACAAATCAGCGTAGCGCTAGTTCGAGCGCACGGGCAAGGTGTACGGCGGCGAAACCCTGCCGTCGATCGCAATGGTCAACTGGCGCTCGCCCGTGAAAGCGTCGTCGGAAAGCAGGAATTGCAATTGATGGCCGCCGGGCGAAGGCGCCACCGAGACGACCGTTTCCAGAGCGCCGGGACCGGCCTGGATGGCGATCCGCGACGCCGCGATGTCGACGCCCAGATCGGCGGTGCCGCTCAGGATCGCGGTCAGAAGTTCGCCGGGCCGCGCCGGACGCGCCTGATCGATGCGGTTGGGCCCGGCCGAGACGGAGACGATCGACGGCGGCGCGGAATCGATGCCCATGACCAGCGACGACGAATCCGGACCCGCGATCACGCGAACCACCGCTGGGCCTTGCGCCAATCCAGCCGGGACGCGGAAGCTCAGGGCGCTTCCGGCGAAGTTGACCACCGTCGCGGGGCGGTCGTTCACCGTCACTTGCAAGGCCGAGGCGGGACCCTCGGCGCCGAAAACCTGCACCGTGGCGAGGCCGCCCACCGGGATGTCCTGGCGTCCGTTGGCATCGGCGACCGGTCCGCGCAGACGGAGGCGGGCGGTGGCCGGCGCGAGCGAGAATCCGGCGGGGACCGAGGAAAGACGCAGTCCGTTCGACACAGTCGCCGTCACCGTGGCGGGACCGCCCGGCAGGATCGACACGTTGGCGAGCAGCCGGTTGGGGCCGGTCACCCAGATCCGGCGCACCTGGACTGACGCGGAGCCGATCATGAGGCTCATCTGGCCCGTTACGAAGTTGCCGTTGTTGGCGAGCACTTCCACCATGGCATCGGAGCCGGCCGGCAGTTGATTCGGGCTGACGACAAAGGAAGTGTCGCCGTTGTTCTCGAACTCGTACGCCGTGGGTGAACTTTGCAGGAACAGCGAACTCTGGCCGTCGCGATTGAGCGCGACCAGCGTGGCGCGGTGCCCGGACGGAGCCGGCGGCGGCGTGACCAGCAGGATGCCCGTGGCGTCGTCGGCTTGGCGGATCGTTCCGGGAACGCCGTCGAACAGGATTTGAGTGTCGGAGCCGATGTTCGATCCGGCGACGATCAGCGATCGTCCCGAGACGTCCTGAGTCGGCGTGACGGTAACGATCGAGGGCGGCAGCCGCCGCATCAACCGGATGCCCGCCGGAAGCACGTAGGTATCGTTGTCCAGGGTGAACGCCAGATGGCGCGGACCCTCGCCGGCCGCGAGATTGAACTGCACGTCCATGGCGAGGAATCGATTGTCGGCGGCGTAAGGCCGGACGCCGGTCACCGTTGCCGGGCCGAGCGCGGCCGCGGTGGCGCGAATTCCCAGTCCGTAGCCCGAGGCGACCACCTGAGTTACGGTCTGCGACAAGTGCGCCGGCCGTACGGCGACTTGGCCGGGAAAGCTGAATGTCTGGACGCCGAATAAAGCCGGCGCGGCGCGGCTAGTTACTGAGAAATTAATCCCCGAGGCGGCGGCGCCCGGGCCCACGGCGACGGGAACGGCGCGGTCGAAGGTCCTCGCTTGCGGATGGAACAGCGTTTCGAAATTGTCGCGAAACGGCTGCGGCTGGCCGTTGAAATCGAGCGGAGGCATCACGCCGCCGGGATCGGCCTCGCCGCCCACGCGGGGCGGCGGGGGATGCGCGTAGACATAGTAAGATCCCTGCGGCAATCCGTCGATGCGATAAGTGCCATCCGGATTGGTGAACGCCCCCACGGCCGCTCCGTCGAGCGAGATCGCCACCACCGACGCCAGGTTGACGCCGTTCGCGCCCAGCGCGACTCGTCCGGAAATGGAACCGCCCTGGACCGGACGAGCCGGATAGAGCAGAGCCGTTCCGATTGTGTCGTCGAGCGCGAGGGGCCGCGCCTTGGTGGTGGCGCGGGTCACTTCGGTGGACATGACACCCGAGACGAAGCCATGTTGGAGGCCGATCGCGTGGCCGAATTCGTGCACCGCGGTGAGAAAGAAGGCCTCCGTCCAGGACGGGCGCGAGGTCAGATCCCGGTCGAGCATCACCACCGATTTCGAGATGGCGACGAAGTTCTCGCCGGAAGGCCGCGTGGCCGCCGCCGAGGCGTCGGTGTTCAACTGCGCCGTGGTCAAGGCGATCAGGCCGGGAGGCACTTCGCCGAAGACGACTTCGATCACCGGACTCGAATGCTGGGCGCCTTGCGAGAAGAAGCCGCCGAAGGCCAACCGGAGATCGGAGGACTCGACATCGTTCCAAGCCTTGGCCGCCAGCCGGATCTGGCTGATCAGACCCGCAGCGGTATCGCCGGGGGCGAGCGCGGGGCCCTGATCGGAGATCAGCACCGGCACGGTCTTGTTCTGCAGCGCGTTGAGATCGAACTTCTCTGGCACGGGTTGCCACGGCGCCGAGCGCGTGAAGTAGTGCACGAAAAAGTAGTAGGCGCGGGCGTCCTGGGCCAGCGCGAACACCGCCGCGGCCACCGCCAGACCCCTCGCCACGCGCCGCGTCTTCATTCCTTGGCCGCCCCGAGGCGCCGCTTCAGAAAATCGCGCAAATCGGCGAGGCTCATCGCGAAGCCATCGTCCCTGACGGCTCGATGGGCGCCCGGATCGAGCATGGTCTCCTGGATCGCGCCGCGGACCGCCAGAGGCCGGCCGTTGGCGTCGAGCTTCAAGTTGAACAGGCCCTGCGAAAAACCGATGATCTGCGCCGATCCGCTCTGGCCGCGCCAGAGAAAGAACATGTACTCGGTCCCGGGCGCCAACACCGGGGCGCCGGAAAAGCTCTGCCGGGCGCCATCGAGCGACCCGCCGGGAACCCAAACGTCCACGGTCCCGGCCGCGCTGCCTTTGAACCGCTCGATCACTTGCAAACGCGCCACCGTGTAGATGACGGATCCGCGCCGCGAAGCCGACACCGACTGTACCCTGCCCCGCACGATATCGGTGGATTTGGCCGCCATGTCGTCGAGCGTCAGCTTCTCGAGAGTGGTCGCCGGGATGGTGGCGGAAATCGCCACCGCGAGCGCGGCCATCCTGATCGAGATCATGCGTCTAACAGGTGAGCAGGTTCGATTCCAACGCCATCCGATTGAAACAAAAGAACGATGGCCCACCGCGGCGTGTCACCGGGACACGGAGCGGCCAACTCTGCCACACCCCCATCTTACGGGACATCGAGCACCGTCTGCATGCGTGGATCGCCGTACTCCGCGCCACCGGTGATCGCCCGGAGATTCGGAAGGATGTCCGAGACGCCGTCGCCGTGCGTGTGGCCGCACAGGACCGTACCGCGCCGGTCCGGATGCCGCTCGAACGCCGCGCGGATCGCGTCGCCCGCCGCGCCGCAGGAAAAGAACGGGAGCCAGTGATCGTCCGATGGCTGGCCCCGGTGCCAAGCCGCCTCCCGCCAGGGAGGGATGTGTGTCGCGACGAGCAGGTTGCGATATCGTGGCAGCGCGAGATCGAGCAGGCGCGCCAGATGGGTGGCCGCCTCATCGCCCAGCCGTTCCAGCTTGGCGCGAATCGCGTCGCGCCGGAGCCCTTCGAAATCGCGGATCAGTTCGAAGTCGGCGAGCCAGACCTTCGAATTCCGGAAGTCTCCCAGGCGCGCATCGGCCCAGCCGCAGTGCCCGGTGAGCGCGGTCTCCGGCGATAGCTCGACCGGAGCGGCTTCCTCACTGAGCCAGTGCAGCCACGGCGACTGCCGGCAGGCGAGCCGCGCCGTATCGCGCGCCCGCTCGATGCCGCCGTAGTAAGAGTCGTGATTGCCAAGCACGAAGTAGACCGGCTTCTCCAACTTCTCCGCGATCGCCAGCAGGAACTGCCGGAACGAAGGAGCTTCGGCGATGTCGCCGGTCAGCACCATGGCGCCGCCCTGGCACGCGGCGGCTTCGTCGAGAAAGGTCTGGAACCGCGCGCGCGACACGAAGTTCAGATGAACGTCGGTGGCCCAGGCGATTCGAGGCATCAACCGACGACTTTGCCATCGCGCATTTTCACGGTGCGGTCGGCGAAGGCCGCCGCCTCGGGATCGTGCGTGATCATGAGGATCGTCTGGCCGAGCCGCCTGTTGAGATCGCGCATCAGGCCGAGGACGATATCGGAGTTGGTGCTGTCGAGGTTGCCGGTGGGCTCGTCGGCCAGAAGGATCGCCGGACGGTTGACGATGGCGCGTGCGATGGCGACGCGCTGCTGTTCG
>SYLY01000312.1 GCA_005808475.1 Acidobacteriota bacterium | reverse complement strand
CGCTCTACCGCCGTCTGGCCGCCGCGCGCCCGGACGCGTTCCTGCCCTACTTGGCGGGGTCGCTGAGCAACGTGGCGATGATGCTGAGCGAAGTGGGCCGCCGCGAGGACGCCCTGTCCGCCGCCGAGGAAGCCGTCTCGCTCTACCGCCGTCTCGCCGCCGCGCGCCCGGACGCGTTCCTGCCCGACTTGGCCTTGTCGCTGAACAACGTGGCGAACATGCTGAGCGCAGTGGGCCGCCGGGAGGACGCCCTGTCCGCCGCCGAGGAAGCCGTCTCGCTCTACCGCCGTCTCGCCGCCGCGCGCCCGGACGCGTTCGCCGTGGGCCTTGCGCGATCCCTGGCGGTGCTCAGCCGGCGGCGTACCGAATCCGGCGACCCACCGCAAGCTCACGCGGCCATCCACGAAGCCGTGACCCTGCTTGCCCCGTACTTCGAGCGATACCCCCAGGCCCTCGCCCCACTCATCGCCCAAATGGCCCAGGACTACCTGAAAGCGTGCGAAGCCTCCGGCCAGCAGCCCGACCCTACCCTTCTGATGCCGATCGTCGAGCGCCTTCAGCAACTCCAGAGCCAAGGTCCGGCCCATTCGGAAAGATCCTGACCACCCCGGCTGCACCGAGGCACGGGAACCACCGGCTCTCCGCCCCGCCCTCGCTCGACTGCCCCGCCTGGGCCGCTCGGATCCCCGCGTCCATCCCGGACCGCCTTCTGGCCGCGCAACCGCGGACCCGGCGAATCCGGCGTAAGCGGTGAGTTAGTTGCATGACGCACGACCGGTTGTCTTCCTCGCGTCCGCGATGGGAGTGCCGGCGGGTCCGCCCTCGGAGGCCCGCTCGAGTGGACCGGCAGTCGCTCATCCGTATCCCCGCGCCGTCGATCCGTTCCGGATCGCGCAACCGCGGCGCGAGCTTTCTTCGCCGGATCGACGCGCGGTGCTCGCCCCGTTTCCGGGAAGCGGAGCTAGTTAGCCATGGCTTAGTTAGCCAAGTCAGCGCGATGCCGCAAATCAGGAGCCGTGCCCGTCGCCCGAGCCGGACCGCGGGTATTCCGGGGCCCCCAGCTCATCGCGCTTCCGGCAATCTACTCGGTCCAGGACCGGGCTGTCGCGGCCGGTACATCACCGGCGCCGCTCCCGGACCGCTCCGCACGAACGGGAGCGTGAAGGAGCTCTACGTTCCGTTCGGCATCGCGCGACACTCGCGGTACGGACCCGCCAGCGGCGCATTGGTGGCCGTCGGGCCGGGCAGGGCATCGAGCACGAAGGCGAGCGACGCCAGGTTCGGACCGTTGTTCCGCGGCGTCGCCACCTGCTCCATCCGGTCGGCCGCGGTGTGGATCCAGCGCCAGATTGCCGCCGGGACCGGCGTCACCGCCGCCGCTCACCGTCGGGCGGTCAATCACCACGGGGGGCGCGTTCCTGGCGGCATTCATCAGGACGGTGATGGGTTCGGAACTGGCGCGCCGGGCGCCAGCGGGCCGGACCGGTTGCACGCGAAGGCCGCCTGATCGCAAATCCAGCCGCGCCCCCCGTTGGCCACGGCGCCAGCTTGCGATGAGACCCGGTGGGACAATTGATGGATGATGATCGGAGGGAAGAACCGATGGCGAAGGCTCATCCTCTTTGCCTTGCTTTCGATTGTCCTGATCGCCTCGGCCGGCGCTTTGTACGAGTTCCTGGCGTCTCGCGCGGATAGGAACCGCTTCCCCCGTCCTCTCCGCCTCGTCGATGCGGGTGCACTCCGGCTCAACTTGCACTGTACGGGAAGTGGGAAACCAACCGTCGTTTTGGAGGCGGGCCTTGCGGACTCGCTGGATCAATGGAGGCTCGTCCAACCGCAGGTCGCGCGATTCGCTCGTGTCTGCTCGTACGACCGCGCCGGATATGGCTACAGCGATCCCGGACCGATGCCCCGAACCAGCGTCCGGATCGCTTCGGAGCTACATGCCGCGCTTCAGTCGGCCGGCGAAGCACCGCCTTTTGTGATGGCCGGCAGTTCGTTCGGAGGCTACTGCGTCCGGGTCTTCAATGGCCGGTATCCGAGTGAGGTGGCCGCCATCCTGCTGGTTGACGCAACGCAAGAAGATCAATACCGATTGCTGCCTCCAGCCTGGTCCGCGATGGGCGCCGCGACTCGAGTGCGCGCCCGCCGCCAAGCCTTCTGGGCTCCCCTCGGCATGGGTCTCGGGATAACGCGCCTTCAACTGCGATTCCGGGGGCAGCAGGCGCCGCCTGCAATCCTTCAGGCGAAGTACATCCAGGCGCGAACCAGCGAACTCGAGTATATCGAGACGAGCGCCGAACAGGCCCGCGCGGCGGACCACATGAACGGCAAGGCCCTGGTTGTGCTCACGGCCGGCCAGCCAATCGATGCCGCCCTCCGCGCCGTTCTCAGCGCTGACGATCAACTGGCTTTCGAGCGGACGTGGGTCAACGATTTGCAACTTCGTCTGGCGCGCCTCTCCGAGCGGGGCAAGCGAATCATCGTGCCGGATAGCGGACATGACATTCCCGGCGAACGGCCGGACGCGGTGGTCGCCGCAATACGCGAACTGTGCAGTGGGCCGAGCTCAGCCGCAACCAACGACAGATGAATCGCAGGCAGGTTCCCCTCTTCCCTTCGCGTGAGACGGGCGCCCGGTGGACATCACTGGGAAGTCCCTCCGTAACGGCGAACCTCGATATCGCCCCCTCGCTCTCGCTCGAGCGCCGCGAGCGGCTTTGGGTCTCCTCGAACGGTCTTATCGAAGAACGCCCGCGTCCACGAGTTGATGGCGCCGAGGATGCGCGCATGGGGCGTCGCCGCGCGAACATCCTCCGGCCAAGCGTTGATCCCCGATCCGTCCGGGCGCCCGAGTAGGCGGATATCGGAGAAGCTGTTGTGGGATACTCCGGGAGTTCCGATCGTGACGTGGTAGCTTCCGGCGGTAACAGTGCCATACAGCTTCTCCCTGGCTTCCGCTTGGCGCGCGGATCGGCGCGCGACATACTGTTCGCGCGTGGCGCCCATCCGCCGGAAGACCTCATCCGGCGGATCGGGATCCAGATGATCCAGCGTCAGGTACGGCTGATTCATGCTCCGGCCGCTTTCATCGAGCCAGAACGGCTGCCAACCCATGTTGCCGTCCTGGTTCAGGCAGGCGCTGATCCGGTTGTCGAGCTGGCACGCCCGGGCCGCGCCTCGCCCACCCGCCGAATGGCCGAACACTCCGGTTCGACGCAACTCCAGCCTGGAACGGAAGATCGATTCCGCATTGGAGTTCAAGAGTTGCAACTGATCGACCACGAATCGGATATCCGCCGCGCGAATGTCGGCGCGCTTCTTTTCGATGCTTTCCGCGCTGCCACTTTGACGCTGTGGCGGGCTGCTAGGCGTTACCAATGTTCCGTCGGGGAGCACGGCGCCGGGTAGGTCGAAGATGTGGTTGATGCCGGCCACTACATAACCATGACTCGCGAGATCTTCCATCTGAGCGGTGTAAGCGGCAACGGGGGAGCCGCCTCCCGGGGAAAATGCGAGGACGGGCAGTTTCTTTCCTCGGGCCACGGGAGCCTCATCGAAGGCGTGGGTTCGCAACTCGTTGGAGGTGATCGAATGCCAACTGGGACCGAACATGCCTGCAAGCGCAGTGGCGGCGGGGCTCGACGCCAAAGCCTCGGCTCCCGGCAGGTACGAGGCGCGATTGCGGCCCGGCGCCGCGGCTGGATACCAGAGTTGAACGACCACCTCGCGCCGGTCACCGGCGGATCCAGTGCCGGGTTCCGCGTGCTTTGTCTCCGCCCAGTAAAACGAAGATCTTCCTACCGGGTGCTTGCCAGAAGGGGCCGGCAGCGTCGCCACTTGCGCCCATGCCTCACCTTCGCGAAGCGAAAGGCAGGCCACTAGTAGTTCGTTTCACTAAAAGATAACCTCGTCGAGAGCATCGAATTTCCCCCATCGATGAACGACGGGCGCGGCGTTGATCTGCTCGATTCCTGACAGAATGCGAGCCCTCAGTTCTTCCCAGGAATGGACGCGGATGTGCTTTAGGAAAGTCCGAGCCATCTTGCCAAACAGGGTCTCGACGATATTGAGCCAGGATCCGTGCTTGGGTGTCAGGACGTAGCGGAACCGATTGGGGCGAGACTCCAAATATGCGTAGGTCTCCTTTGAAATATGCGCCGAGTGATTGTCTAAGATCACGCGTATGGTGCACTCCGGCCGATAGTAGGCGTCAAGATCCTTCAAAATCCAACAAAGCAACGAATTCGACACTGCGATGCCGGCGTTCGACCCGCGCAGTGATGTGACCGTCGTGCAAATCCAAGGCCGCCAAGATCGAGCAAGTGCCCATGCGACGATATTCGTGGTCCCGCGCCACGGTCGGATGCTTGCCAGGCACCGGCGGAAGGTCCGGTGCGGTATTGGCGATGGCCTGGACGCCCGGCTTTTCATCGATCGAGACGGTGACCGTCAGCGAGGAGTTGGCGCTGGTGCCGGCGGCTTCATTTTGCAGCGAAACCGCCTTGTAAACCAACAAAACGCTCCTCATCTTCTCATCAAACCGCGGATCTCGGCGCTCCAGATAATACTTGATCCGTTCTGGATGCAGTTCCTGTTTTGCCAAGATCCTTTGGATGGTGGCCTTTGCTGCCTTAACCAAGGAGGGATGCCCCGTCTCTATCGCATGGGTGCGGACGTGTTCGGCTAGTGTAGTGTCCAGCAAATAACTGGACATGGAGCAGCATTCTCGGGTATCCTCGGGAATGCCTTCTGTCGACACTCTTGTCCAAAATAGACTCCTAAGTCGAGAGCACATCGCAGGTCTGGACGGAGCGCCGAAGGAGGAAAGGCCCCCCTATACTTGATCGAAGCGGGGATGGTTCGTTTTGACGGCGTTCCACCCCGGCGACGAACCCT
>SYLY01000311.1 GCA_005808475.1 Acidobacteriota bacterium | reverse complement strand
GGGAGCGAAGTATCCGGTGACCTGATAGCCCCAGGATCCGGTGTACGGATGCTCGAGCACGGGCATGAGTTCGATGTGGGTGAATCCCATCTCCACCGCGTAATCGGGCAGTTTGTCCGCCAGTTCGCGATACGTGAGGAACCTGTTGTTTTCGCCGCGAAGCCAGGAACCGAGGTGGACCTCGTATACCGAAACCGGACTCCGTTGCCAGTCCGTTTCGGCGCGGCGCTTCATCCATGCGGCGTCGTTCCATGCGTACTTCCGCGTGTCCCACACCATCGAACCGCTCTTCGGCGCGATCTCCGCGGCGAACGCGAACGGATCGGCCTTCAGCATGCGGTATCCGTTCACCTTCGAGCGCACGAAGTACTTGTAGACCGTGCCTTCCCCGAGTCCCGGCATGAAGACTTCCCACACGCCGCCGTCGCGCATGCGCATCGGATTGCGGCGGCCGTCCCAGCCGTGGACGTCGCCTACGAGGCAGACGGTTTCGGCGTTCGGAGCCCAGACCGAGAAGGTCACGCCCGCCACTCCATCGTGCGTGGCAAGGTGAGCGCCGAGGTTTTCGTAGGCGTCGAACAGCGTCCCTTCGCCGTGCAGGTGTAACGGAAAGCCCGTCAATACAGGCGGAAATCGATAGGGATCGTCCTGCTCGAAGACACCGCCGCCGTGGAGCTTCAGGCGGAAGCGGTACGCCCCGGGATGGTGGTCGAGCCGCGCGGTGAAGAATCCGGCGTCGTGGATCCGGTCCAGGGGCGCGGCGCCGGTGGCGAGGATCAGTTCGGCGGACTCGGCTTGGGGGAGAAAGGCGCGGACCTCCCACGAGCCGGGCTGCCCGTCGCGCGGCGCGGCGTGCAACCCGAGAACTCGAAAGGCATCGCCGTGGCGGCCTTCCACGATCGCATCGACGTCGCCAGGCAGCATGACCTAATATCGTAGCAATGGAGCCATTCCGAAGTTGGGAAAAAGCGGAGTTGCATCTCCATCTCGAGGGGTCGATCGAGCCGGAAACGGCGTGCGAACTCGATCCCACGGTGTCGCTCGAGGAGGCCGCCGCGCGGTACCGGTTCGAGGGGTTCGGCGGGTTCATCGACGCGTTCAAATGGGCCGCCGGCTTGCTGCGAACTCCGGACGACTACGCGTTGGCGGCGCGACGCCTGCTCGAGCGGCTGGCCGAGGACAACGTGCGCTACGCGGAAATCACTCTCTCGGCCGGCGTGGTGCTGTGGAAGAAGCAGGACTTCGCCGCGATCTACCACGCGGTGACGCGAGAAGCGGCTCGAAGCGCGGTGCAAACGTGGTGGGTGCTCGACGCGATCCGCCATTTCGGGCCCGAACACGCGATGGACGTAGCGCGGCTGGCGGCCGATCGCGCCGGCGATCGCGTGGTGGCGTTCGGCATCGGCGGCGACGAATCGCGCGGCCCGGTGGACTGGTTCGGGGAAGCGTTCACCTTGGCGCGAGGCGCCGGACTGAAGCTGGTTCCGCACGCCGGGGAAACGTGCGGGGCCGAATCCGTTTGGGCGGCCGTGCGCGCCGGGGCCGACCGCATTGGCCATGGGATCCGCGCGATCGAGGATCCAGCGCTGGTACGGCTGCTGGTGGAACGGCGAATCCCGCTCGAGGTTTGCCTTTCGAGCAATCTCGCCACCGGTGTCACGCGGTCGCTCGGGGAGCATCCGGCCAAGCGGCTGCACGACGCCGGAGTAGCGGTGGTTCTGAATACCGACGACCCGGCAATGTTCGGCACGGGTCTATCGAGAGAGTTCGAACTCGCGCGCCGGCTCGGCTTTTCCGAGGGCGAACTTCGCGGCGTGGCGGACAACGCTTTCCGCCATGCGTTCCGCTTTTCACGATGAACGGGATTTAACGGCCGGCGAACGGATTCGGACCGCCGAATCTTGTTATACTGCGACCGTTCCCGGCGAAAAGGAGGGGAACACGCGCAATGAAGCTCACGACAATCCTGCTCACTCTTGTTTTGGCGTTCGGATCCATTCTCTCCGGCCAGGACAAGAAGGGCGCTCTAAAGAAGAAGACGGCTGAAGTGGCCGCGGAGGCCAAGGAAGGCGGAAAGAAGGCGGCGGCGGAGACCAAGGACACCGCGAAGAAGGCCAAGGAAGGCGCGGCCGCGAAGAAGAAGGCGGCCGCCGACGACGATGACGTTCCGCAGGCGCAACGCTGCCAGGCGACCACGCAAGCCGGTTCCCAGTGCAAGCGCAAGTCGGCCGAGGGAAGCAAGTTCTGCTGGCAGCACGCGGGCGGGCAGAAGAAAGGCGAAACCAAGAAGAAGGCGGCGTAATCCAATTCACCGGAGGACGCGATGAACATCCTGTTGCATGTGTTGATGGGCCTGGTGGTGGGTTGGACCGCCCGGTTCTTTCTTCCCGGACATGACCGCTGGGGCGTCATCATGACGTCGATCATCGGCATGTTGGGTGCGTGGGCCGGACCGGAAATCGCGCAGCGAATCGGCGTGGGCCGTTCCGGCGGCTTCGTTGGTTTCCTGTACGCCGTAGGCGGCGCAATGCTGGTTCTATTGATCCTTCGCCAACTTTGATTCGCGGGCGGACAAGCGGCCGCCGTGGGATACACTCGCTCCATGGAGCGTAGAGCGTTTCTTTCGTGCGCGGCGGCCGCTTCCGCCTTCGGCCAAGGCCGCCCGATGGTGGCGATGGGCGGATTCATGCACGAGTCCAACTCGTTCAATCCGGCGCTCACCACTCTCGACGACTATGGCATCTCCGAGCCCGGTTCGACGCCGGGTGGCCTGGATCGATACGAAAAAGCCAGCGGAGAAATTGGCGGATCCATCGCCGGTGCGCGAGCCGCCGGGTTCGATCTGTTCCCCACGCTGTTCGCCGACGCAACGCCCAAGGGCCCTCTCACGGACGGGACCTTCGACACGATCACCGCGCGGTTGATCGCGAAGATCAAAACGGCGCCCAAGCTCGACGGAATCCTGTTGGCGCTGCACGGCGCGATGGTGACGCAGAGCCATCCTCATGGCGACGAGGAGATCGTGCGCCGCGTGAGAGCGGCGTTCGGACCGCGGATTCCCGTCATTGTCACGCACGATTTCCACGCCAACGTCTCGCCGGAAATCGTGAGGCTCAGCACCGTGCTGATCACGTACAAGCAGAATCCGCATCTCGATACGAAGGATCGCGGCATTCAGGCGGCGCGCCTGATGGGCCGCGTTCTGAAGGGCGAGATCAGACCGACGCAGGCTGTCGCCAAACCGCCGATGGTGTACAACATCATCTTCCAGAACACGTACGGCGCGCCGTTCAAGCCCATCACGGACGAGACGTTCCGGCTCGAGAAAGATCCGCGGTTCCTGGCGGTGAGCGCGCCCGGCGGATACCAGTATGGCGACTGCCCGTTCATGGGCCCGAGCGCGATCGTGTGCACCGACAACGACGCGGCGCTGGCCGGGCGCGAAGCCGAGCGGTTGGGCGGCATGATGTGGGCCACGCGCGACCGGCTCCGGCTGAATCTGCCGGAGCCGGCGGCCGCCGTCCGCGGCGCGGCGCGGGCATCCAAGTTCCCGGTGGCGCTGTTCGACACGGGCGACAACATCGGCGGCGGCTCGGCGGGCGATAGCACGTTCCTGCTGGCGGAATTGCTGAGCCAGAAGGCCGAGGGCTGGGTCATGACAATAGCGGATCAGGCGGCGGTCTCCGCCGCGAAGAGAGCCGGGATCGGCGGCGCGTTCGACATGGAGGTGGGCGGCAAGACCGACCGGATGCATGGCAAGCCGGTTCGCGTGAAGGGCCTGGTGAAGTCGCTGCACCTGGGCGAGTACATCGAAACCGCGGTGCGCCATGGCGGCAGCCGCTATCACTCGCTCGGTCACGCGGCTGTGATCCGCGTGGAGGGCTCCACCGGCGATCTCGAGAATTTGCTATTGGTAACGGCGCGCCGAACCAGCCCCGACAGCCTCAATCAGATCGTCAGTTGCGGCATCTATCCGGAACGCCAGCGAATCCTGGTGGCGAAGGGAACGATCGCGCCCCGCGCCGCCTACGAGCCGGTGGCGGCGGAGATCGTGCCGGTGGACTCGCCGGGCGCGACCGCGGTGAATCCGGCGCGATTCCAGTTCAAACACGCGCGGGCCGGGATGTTCGGATTGAAGTAGAATCGGTTCGATGTTTCGAACCATTCTGGCTACCGCCTTTTCTCTCGCGCTGTCCGCGCAACAATACGACCTGCTGCTGAAGGGCGGCCACGTCATCGACCCCAGGAACGGCATCGACGGTCCGCGCGATGTGGCCATCGCGGGCAAGACGATCGCCAAAGTGGCTGCGGACATTCCGGCATCGGCGGCCAAGCGCACCGCCAACGTGAAGGGCCTCTACGTTGTCCCCGGCCTCATCGATCTGCACGCGCACGTCTACACAGGCACGGGCCGCCGCGACCTCACGGGTGACTCGAGCGTCTATCCGGACGGCTTCACGTTCGAGTCCGGCGTGACCACGGTGGTCGACGCGGGCACGTCGGGCGCGGCCAACTTCGAGGATTTCAAGCAACGAGTGATCGACCGTTCGGCCACGCGCGTGCTGGCGCTGCTCAACATCTGCGGCCACGGCATGCAGGGCGACAATGAGCACGAAACCAACGACATGAACGTCGAAGCGCTGGCGGCAATGGCGAAGAAGCATCCACAGATCGTGGTCGGCGTGAAGACCGCGCACTACAAACACAAGGACTGGACCTCTGTCGAGCGCGCCGTGAAGGCGGCGTCGATGTTCGGCGGACCGGTGATGGTCGACTTCGGCGCCAAGCATCCGGAGCGGCCGATCGGCCCGCTGTTCCTCGAGAAGCTCCGGCCCGGCGACATCTACACGCACGCGTTCTCCGGCCTGCGCGACGAACTGCTGCCGGATGGAAAGATCAACCCGGCGATGCACGCGGGACGCAAGCGAGGGATCGTCTTCGATATCGGACACGGATCGGGCAGCTTCACCTGGAACGTAGCGACGGCGGCGTTCCAACAGAACTTCCCGCCCGATACGATTTCCACCGATCTGCACACCGGATCGATGAACGGCGGCATGAAGGACATGATGAACATCATGTCGAAGATCCGAAGCGAGGGCGTGGCGCTGAAGGAAGTGGTTCGAATGTCGACGTGGAAGCCCGCGCAAGTGATCAAGCGCGAACAGTACGGCCACTTGAGCGAAGGCGCGGGGGCCGATGTCGCCGTGATCCGCGAGGTGGACGGGAAGTTCGGATACCTCGACGTGCGGTTGACGCGCAAGGACGGCGGCAAGAAGCTGGTCCCCGAAGTGACGATCCGCGATGGCCGCGTCGTCTACGATCTCAACGGTCTGGCGAGCCAGGATTGGTCCGAGGTTTACAAGAGCGGTTCGTCGAGAACGAGGTAGCTCGCATGAAACGATGGATCGCCGCGTTGGCCGCTGTAGCGCCTCTGTTGGCGCAGTCCGCGCAAGTGACCGGCCGCGTGGCCGATCCCACCGGAGCGGTGATCCCACTGGCGGAGGTCGCGGTGACCAACGTCGACTCGGGCGGCCGGCGCACCGCGTCCACGAACGAACAGGGCTACTACACCGTGCCGTTTCTGCAGCCCGGAAACTATCGGGTGAGCATCCGGAAAGAGGGCTTCAAGCCCTCCACGCGAAACGGCATCCGGCTGCAAGTGGAGCAAGTGGCGCGGCTGGACTTCACGATGGAGATCGGCAGCGTGACCGACTCGATCGAGGTCACCGGGGCGGCCCCGCCGATCGAGTCGGAAACATCGGCGCTCGGGCAGATCGTGAACAACAAATCGATCGTCGAGATGCCTCTGAATGGACGAAACGCGTGGCATCTGGTGCAGCTCACGGCGGCGACGGTGTTCGTCGGCGGCATCGGCGACGCGGGCGAAATTCCGGTCGCTTCGATGGCCGGAGGGCGCGCGTTTTCGCAGATGCTGTGGGTGGACGGCGGTTCCGTGCAGAAGTCTTCGATCGACCGCGCCATGGCGGAACTGGCGCCGATGGTGGACGCGGTGGAGGAGTTCAAGGTCATCACCAACAACTACGCCGCCGAATACGGCCGGTCGGCGGGAGGCGTGTTCACGGCGGTGACCAAATCAGGCACGAACCAGTACCGGGGAACGGTGTTCGAGTTCCTGCGGAACAACGCGTTCGACGCGCGGAACTTCTTCGCCGCCGCGCGGGCGCCGCTTCGCTACAACCAGTTCGGCGGAACGCTCGGTGGTCCGGTTCGCAAGGACAAGACGCACTTCTTCGTCGCGCTCGAGAGAACCAGGCAGTCGCGGGGAGAGACGGCGATCTTCACGCTGCCCTCGAGGGAGAATCGCAACGGGATCTACACCGGACTGCGCGACGGACAGGGGCGCGCGCTGGCGCTGTACAACCCGTTCACCACCCGCGACAATCCAGCGGACTCCACTCGCAAGCTCCGCGACCCGTTCCCGAACAACGTGATTCCCGCCGCGCTGTTCGATCCGGTGGCGGTGAAGGCGTTGTCCTATTATCCGGAACCGAACCAGGCGGGGAACGTGGCAGGCGCGAACAATTTCAACATCAACATTTTCGGGCGCCGGAAGCAGTATCACGGCACGGCGAAAGTGGACCACATCTTCAGCGAGAAGAATCGTGCGTTCTTCCGCTACATGAACCAGTACAACTTCACGCCGCAGTCGAGCGCGTTTCCCGAACCGGCGGCGTCGGGCGTCGGCTCCACGCCGACGAGAAACATCTCCAACATGGCGCAGACCTTCATGGGCTCGTGGATTCGCACGATTTCGCCTACGCTGCTCAATGACGTGAAGTTCGCGTGGGTGCGGCAGGGGCGGTCGATTTTCCACAACAGCGTAGGCGGCAACTGGCCGGAAAAGCTGGGGCTGCGCGGCGTCGAACCGGTCAGCTTCCCGATTTTCCGGCCGCAAGGCTACACGCTGCTCGGCGCGCCGAATTCGTTCCGCGAGCAGCGGGGATCGCCCTATCAGTTCATGGAGAATGTCAACTGGACGCGCCAGAGCCACAATATCAAGGCGGGCATCGAGTACCGCTATAATTCGTCCGGCGACGAATTCGACCGCGCGCCGTCGGGCGATTTCACGTTCGCCCAACAAGCCACGGGACTGCAAGGAGTCACGCTGAGTGGCAATGGCATGGCCGCGTTCCTGCTCGGATTCGCGACCAACGCCGTGGTGCGCGAGTCGCCGGTGTTGCGGACGACGGCGAGCTATTTCGGCGGTTTCCTGCAGGACGACTGGAAGCTCACGCCGCGGTTGACGCTGAACCTGGGCGTGCGGTACGACGTGGAGGCGTCGCCGAAGTCTCCGGACAATTCGTTCAACACGTTCGACGGAACCACCGCGCATCCCACCGCGCGCGTTCCCGGCGTGGTGCGGTTCGCGGGCGCGGATGGCTTGCCGCGCAATCTGTTCGACACCGACTACAACAACCTGGCTCCCCGTTTCGGCTTCGGGTGGCGTCCGTTCGGCGACGACCGGACCGTGGTACGCGGCGGCTTCGGCGTGTTCATCGGCAACACCAACGATATCGGCTATGGCAGCGACGCGCGGCTCGGATTCTCCACCGATCTGCTGCGTGTCAGTCCGGATCAAAACCAGACGTCCGTGTTTTTGTTGAAGAACGGCTTCCCCGCGTATCCCAGGCCCGGCGCGGATACGCGGAAGCTCGACTTCGGCATCGACACCAACATCACGTTCTATGAACGGAAGCGCGCCACTCCGTATTCGCAGCAGTTCAATCTCGGCATGCAGCGCGAAATCCGGGGCATTCTGGTGGAAGGCCAGTACATCGGCAACCTGGGACGCAAGCTCACGTCGACGTCCGCCAGCGTCAATCAGGTTCCGGAGAGCCGGCTGGGCGGCGCTGGCACGATCCAGTCGCGGCGGCCGTACCCGCAGTTCAGCGATGTGGTTATGGCGGCTCCCAACTGGGGCTCGTCCTCGTATCACGCGTTCGCGCTGCGAGCGGAAAAGCGTTATCGCAACGGCCTCCAGTTCCTGGTCAACTACACGTTCTCCAAGCTCCTCGACAACGTCGATCACATCGCTTCCGGCGATTTCGGAGGCACGCCCGGGGCCGGATATCAGGATTTCTACAACCGGCGTCTGGACAAGGCACTGAGCCCGAACGACGTCACCCATTTGATGCACTTCAACGCCATCTGGGATCTGCCGGCGGGCCGAGGGAGGCGCTTCCTCACGCACGGCATCGCGAGCCAGATTCTGGGTGGGTGGCAGTTGTCGGCGCTCGGCACGATCAACTCCGGTCCACCATTCGGCGTGGTCACGCAGCAGAACACGTGCGAGTGCTTTTCGACGGGCGGCCAGCGCGCCGACATCCTGCGCGATCCGGCGCTGCCCGCGGACCGGCGCTCGACGGCGCAGTGGTTCGACATCGCCGCGTTCGCGCAACCGGGGCGCTTCAAGTTCGGCACGGCGGCGCGGTCGGTGGGGCGGGCTCCCGCGGCTTGGAACGCCGATCTCGGCATCATGAAGAACTTCCCGGCGGGGGAAAAGCGCCGGCTACAATTCCGGGGAGAAATGTTCAACGCGTTCAATCACGCCCGATTCGGAATTCCCGGCGTCTCGCTCGGGGGGCCCAACTTCGGCGCGATCAATTCGTCGGCCGATCCGCGCATCGTGCAGCTTGGGTTGAAGTTCTACTTCTGAGCCGTCACCACGTGTTGGGGCCGGCCCTCGAGGAATCGCTCCACGTTGTCGAGCGCCAGGGCGAGGCCCGCCTCGAGCACCTCCGGCGTGATGCCCGCGCAGTGCGGCGAAAGCACGACATTGTCGAGCCCGGTGAGCGGATGCCCCTTCGGGAGCGGCTCCATGTCGAACACGTCGAGTCCCGCGCCGCCCAGTTGACCGCCGCGGAGCGCCTCCATCAGCGCGCCTTCGTCCACGATGGGGCCGCGCGCGGTGTTGATCAGCAGCGCCCCGGGCTTCATCTTCGCCAGTTCGGCGCGGCCGAGGAATCCCTTGGTTCGATCGGACAGGCGCAAATGCACGCTGACGACGTCGCTTTCCGCCAGTAGGGTTTCGAGCGGCACGAGTTCGAATCCGAGGTCGCGAGGGTTCATCGTCCAGGCAATCACCCGCATGCCGATGGCTCGAGCGAGGTTGGCGAACCGCAGGCCGATGGCTCCGAGTCCGATCACGCCCACCGTCTTCCCGGCGAGCATCGTCATTTGTCCGCGCGGCCACTTCCCTTCCCGGACTTCGGCGTCGAGCCGCGGGATTTTGCGCGCCACCGCCATCAGCAGCGCGAGCGTATGCTCGGCGATGGACGGCGCCGCGACGCCCGGCGTGTTGGTGATGGTGACGCCGTGGCTGGCGGCCGCGTCGAGATCGATATTGTCGGTGCCGGTCCCCCAGATGGAGACCATCTTCAGTTTGGGGCAGGCATCGAAAACGGCCGCGGTGAAGCGGCAGGACGAGCGGATGTTGATCGCGATCTCCGCGTTTCGCAGCCGCTCGACGAGGTTGTCGTCCGAGCCCGGCAACGTATCGTGATAGTCGGCCTCGTGCCGGCCGAGGAAACGGCGGTACGCCGCGCTTCGCGCCATCACCGGAGGCGCATCGTCGGGAATCACAATGGAAGGCACGACTACCAGTGAACTACCGCCCGGGGCGTCACCGCAAGCGGGTCGCGGCTCGATAAGCTAGTTCGATGCGCAACGTGTTCTTCCTCGTCGCCGGCGCGGCGTTCGCCCAGTCTCCCGTCGAGACACTGCTCTCCCGCCCGCTGCTCGATCCCAAGCAGGCGCTGTTGGAGGTGCAGGTGTACACCGCCGCGCGCGTTCCGACAGTGCCGACGTTCCGAACCGCGAGCGAATGGGAGACCTACGCGAACGATCTGCGCCAGCGCGTGTTGGACGAAGTGATTTTCCGCGGCGAGGCCAAGCAATGGCGCGACGCCAAGACCAGGGTCGAGATGCTGGACTACTTCGCGGAAGGCGAAGGCTACAAGGCACGCAAGTTCCGCTACGAGATCATCCCGGGATTGTGGAGCGGCGGATTGATCTACGAGCCGTTTCCGGCGAAAGGGAAAGTGCCGGTGACGCTCCATGTGAACGGCCACGAGCGCACCGGCATGGCGACGCCGTACATCCAGTGGCGTTGCATGAATCTGGCGAAGAAGGGCGTGCTCGCGGTGAATTTCGAGTGGTTCGGCATGGGGCAGTTGAACACGCCCGGGTTCAACCACTACAAGATGCCGCAGATCGACATCACGGGCACGGCCGGGATCGCGCTTTTCTTCCTCGAGCACCGGAGGGCGCTCGACATCGCGCTGTCGCACCCGAACGCCGATCCGGAGCGCGTGGCCGTCACCGGGCTGTCGGGAGGTGGATGGCAGACGATCTTCCTCTCGTCGCTAGACACGCGCGTGAAGGCCGCGATGCCGCTCGCCGGCTACTCGAGCTATACGACGCGCGCGCAGTGGCCCACGCTCGATCTGGGCGATTCCGAGCAGACGCCGTCGGACTTGGCTTCGGTGGCCGACTACTCCCATCTCACGGCGCTGATGGCTCCGCGCTGGCTGACGATCGCCAACAACGCCAAGGACACGTGCTGCTTCCGCGCCGACTACGCGCCGGCTCCGTTGATCCAGGCCGCGACGCCGGTCTACCGTCTCTTCGGCGCGCTCGACCGGCTCGGCTACCACATCAACCACGGCGAAGGCCACAACTACGACGACGACAATCGCGAGGCGTTCTACCGCTTGGTGCGCGACGCGTTCCTTCCGGAGATGGACACGCGCGACGAGTCGATGACGACGCGGATCAAGACCGCCGATGAAGTGCGCGTGCCGCTGCCCGAGGACAATCTGGATTTCCACAAGATCGCGCTACGGCTGGCGGACAAACTGCCGGCGGCGAAGATCCCGGTTCGGGAGCTGGTGCGGTCGCGGCCGCTCCGCGTGGATGCCCGCTTCATCGATTCGGCGGAAAACGGAGGCGTACGCGCCAAATCCTGGAAGCTCCACATGGACCGCGCGTGGACTGTGCCGGCCGTTGAGTTGTCGTCCGGCGCGCCTTCGAACGCGGTGATCGTGATCGCGGACGAGGGCCGCAAATCGGTGGCGAACGAGATCGGCGAACTCCTGCGGAAAGGCAACCGCGTGTTAGCGATGGATCCGTTCTACTTCGGCGAGTCGAAGATCGCGACCCGCGATTTTCTGTTTTCGATGCTGCTCGCCGCGCTCGGCGAACGGCCGCTGGGGCTGCAGGCGAATCAGGTCCTGGCGGCGGCGAAGTGGATGAAGCAGCCGGTCCGCGTCGCCGCGTTCGGGCCGCGAACGAGCCTGATCGCGGCGGTAGCGCGGGAGTTGGATCCGGCGGCGATCACGGGCGTCTCGGCCACGGGTGCGTTCGGAGACCTTCGCGAGATTCTCGAAAAGGATCTCACCGTGGACAAGTATCCTGAGATGTTCTGCTTCGGATTGTTGCAAAGCCCGGCGCGGCTTGTTCCGTAAGGCCTTGACGTCCGCGGAGTTTGGGGTGCCCAGTGGGATTTGAACCCACGGCCACTGGAACCACAATCCAGCGCTCTACCAGCTGAGCTATGGGCACCGTCTCGAAAGCTATTTTAGCATCCATCCGCCTACCGCGGGGACTCGCATGGACGATTCAGGCCGGCGCGAGAGAAGTCCGCGCCGGCCTGACTCGCCCATCAATCCGTCGCGTCGATTCCCGTCACGCGTAGCGGCGATCCGCTCAGCGACGCACGGCACCGGACGTTGCCCATCCAGTCGATGTAGGTAAGATCCACCGTGCCGTTGCCGTTCAGCCGCATCCGGCACCAGCCGTTGTTCCCCATGTCCTGCCGGATTCCGGTGGACTCGGGGAATCGCGCCCGCTTCTCGAGGAACAGCAACGGCGCGGGGCTCGTCTGCCCGCCCCGCTTGCGCGTGTACGGGAATCCGGCGTGTCCGACGCACGAGCCCACGAACGGAAACGAATCGCCGCGCTGGAACAGGGCGCAGTAGTGGTTGTTGCCCCAGAACCAGAGGTCCACGTTCGAACCGATTACGTCGCGCAGATCGTCGTCGTAGAGCGATGTTACCCGGTCGCGGCCGTATTCATATGGCTGGTTCGCGCTCACCAGGATGTTGGCGAGGCCCAAGGCGCGCCCTTCGGCCAACCGCGCCGACAGCCAGTCCTTTTGCACCTGATCGGCGAGGCGGCTGGAATCGTGATAATCGGTATCGATGCCGAGGATCTGGAACCGGCCGTTTCGCACCGCGAAGTAACTGCCCTCCTGGCGTTGGCGGCCGCCGAACCCGGCGCGTTTTCGGTCCATGAAGTCGAAGTACCACTTACCGCCCGAATACATTTCGTGGTTCGAGTTGAGCATGAACAGTTCGGTCCCGGCGAGCATCGGAGACAGCGGGGCGATGAAGTTCTGCTGGAACTCGCCCTTGCGGCCGGCGTAGTAGACGTCGCCGAGATGGAACGCGAAGGGGAGGTTCGCCTCGCGGATCTGCTTGGCGATGTAGAGCGAGTGGTAGCGCGCTGTTCCGAAGTCGCTGAACATCGCCATGTCGAGCGTGCCGTCGGGCATCGGGTAGACGAATCGCGACCCGAACGAGCCGTGCCGCGGATAGGGCTCGTGCTTGTCGCCCGGGAGCAGCACGCCGGAGCCGCCGAAGACGATCCAACGGAGCAGGTCGCCGGCTTCCTCGTATTTATGATCCTCGGGGTTGATCGGGATGGAGGGGTCCATGCCGGGGAACGTGAACCCAGCGGGCAATGCCTCGGCCACGGCTTCCCGCGAGGCCGCAAGCGACTGCGCGGCGGCGGGATTGAGGAGAGCGCGGCGAGCCCGGTCGAGCGCGGAGCGGAGGGTGTCCTCCGTCATTTCGGAGTCGAAGACACGCCGCATGCGTCGCGTCAGGCCGGCCGGATCGGCATCGAACTGGCGCTGGAGGCCGGCGAGCGATTCGGCGGTGAGCGCCGGTAGGTCGCCATCGACGACTGCCTGGGGCGCCGCCGGAACTTCGGCCACACCGCCCATCGGGGCCGCCACCACCGCCGCCGCTCCCAGCGGCGCCGCCAATTCGGCTCCCGTTGGCGCCAGCCGCACACGCAGTTTTTCCAACACGCTGTGGATGTTGCAGGCGAGCGCGTGTTCGGCTGCGGGTTCCGGATCGGTTTCGCCGGCGAAATGCAGCCCCACCACGACATCGCTCAGAGCCGCGTCGTCGACCATCCAAAACGCACCAGAATCGCCGCCACTGCTGATCTCGCCGTTCTTGGCCGGCTTGGCCGCGTTGGGGCCGATCTCGAATCCGCCGACCTGGGCGTTGCCGGTGTCGCCGCCGTAGTCGATGTTGGTGACCACGCCGACGCGGCGGACAATCCCGTAAGTGACTCCGGTGGTCCGGCCCGACTTCACCAGCTTGTCGCCGAGGTTGACCTTGCCAATCCGCTTCGGCGTGACGTTGGTCTCGAAGATCGAAGGATCGAAGGGGCGGCCCTCGATGCTCGCGACGGCGCAGTCGCCGCCGAGTCCGAGATGGCTGCGGACAAGCGCGCCAACGCGGGAGGTAAACAGGTCGCCGCCGTCATAGGGACCCGGCTGGAGCACCGGGTCGCCGAAGTTACCCCCGGAGCCGTGCAGGACATGCCAGTTGCTGAGAATGTAGGGAGCGGCGGTCACCTCATCGAAGACGAACCCGCCGATCGTGCCCGCGCTCTCGTTCACGTTGGCGACGCTGATTCCCGGGCGCATCGGTCTCATGGGACGCTTGCGCCGAAGCGCGCCGCTGGCGGCCTCTGGCGCCGTGGGTTCGACGAGCACGACGCGGACGTCGTACTTCCGCTCGATCACATCCGTCGAGACCACCGTGCCGTCGTCGTCGGTGAAGCTCTCGGGAAGCAGATCGAGGCGCTCGGCGGCAAGCGACTCTGGCGCCACCTTCTTGCCAACGGTGAACTGAATGCACAGTTCGTCCGTGTAGCGGTTCTCTTTTTCGATGTACTTGTAGCCGACCCCGACCGATGTGACGTTCTTTTTGTCGAGGTACGGCATGGCTTGGTTGCGCAGCAGAAGGATGAGTTTGCGCTCGCGTTCCGCTTGTGCGCCCATGTCGACGGGAGGCGCCGGGGGCGTGGCCGGGGGCGCCACGGGCGCGGCCTTTGCGACCGCTTTCTTGCTCCGAGGTTGTTTGGTTGCCATGTCGTGTATAGTAGCGCCGAATACCCTTGAATGGGGACATGCACTGGGCTAGCCGTGGAGCGCGCCGTTTCTATTTTCGCCCGCTGGCTCGGACGGCCTTGTGGTTCGCCGGCTCGACGCCCGGCTCCTTCATTGCCAAGCCGAGCGCACCGTCCTTGGCGGGCTCGGCCTCCAGCACGGCGGCGCGCTTTCCGTCGAAATACTTCAATTCGAAGGACACACCGTTGAAGCGGCCGGTCAAGGGTCCGATGCGGTCTTCGCCGCGTTCGACAATGGCCAGCGTGTCCTCACCGATGCGGCGGAGGGTGAGCCGCCATTTGGCCGCGGGAACTTCCCAGCCGCCGGAGATATCCGGTCCCGCTTCACCTTCGTAAGCGCAGGTGCAGTAAGCGCTGGCGGTCAACGGATGGCTCGCCGCGCCGCTCGAGTAGCGGCCCTTCAACTCGCCGCCGGCAAGGATTGCCTCGATGCTCGCGCCGGCCGGCGGGAAGCGCAACCGGAGCGTTCCGTTCTCGAACGAGCCGGAGGTGGAGGAAACACGCGACTCCCCGTTCACGAACGATCCCGTGACGGCGTGACCGGCGCCCTCGAGGATCAGCGTGAACGGCGCGTCCATCCCCCGCAGTTTGATGACGCCGTCCCATCGCCCGGAGGGAGTCTGCGCCCACGTGGGAACGGCGGTGCACAGCATCGCCGCGGCAAGAGCGCGGTTCATTCGTTCCAATCACCCATTCCCGGATTAGGATAACAGCATGGATGACGCGATGCACCGGCTACTTCGTAGGATCGTCAACGGACGCACCGATTTGGTGTTCGATCTGGTCGAATCGGGCGCTCCCGCGTCGACGGCGGACGAGGATGGCGTCCCGTTGATCCGTTGGTGCGCCTACTTCGGCGATGTGAGCGCCATCCGGTTTCTGCTCACGCGGGGAGAACGGCTCGAATCGCTGGGGGACAATCTGGATCTCAACGGGGCTTGCTACCACGGCCACTGGCGGCTGTGCGAGTTCCTCGTCGAGCGGGGCGCCAGCGTCAATTGGCCGCTTCCCGATACGGGAGAGGTCCCGCTACATGCGGCGCTCTGCAAGCCGAACCGGCCCACCTACGATCACGTCGTGCGCGTTCTGCTGGCGAACGGCGCAAAGCCGAACGTGGCGACTCTGCCCGGCGTGGAAACCGGCGGATTCATGCGCGACGTGAGGACGCGAGGCGAGACACCGCTTCATCGAGCGGCGGCATTCGGCACGCCGGACGCCATCCGCCTGCTGCTGGAGGCCGGAGCGGACAAAACCGCGCGCGACGTCAACGGGGATTCGCCGTTGACGTGGGCGAGCTGGCACTTGCGTCCGAACTACGTGCTGGCGATGCTTTGCCACGGTCCGCACCGCATCCGTCAGGCCGCGGTCGATCAGTCAGTGAAGGAACACGGGCTCCGCTGGGGTGGCATGGAGGCGCACCTGTTGGGAGAGCCCTCGGACTAGCCGGCCTTTTGCACCTTGTTGTTGCGAATGCAGGCGGTGCAGACGCGAATCCGCTTGGCCGCGCCGTTGATGACCGCGCGAACGGACTGCAGGTTGATCTCGAACCGGCGGTTCGATACGTTGTGAGCGTGGCTAATGCGGTGGCCGTACATCGGCCTCTTACCGCAGAGAGAGCAAACTTGTGCCATGGGGATCTCCGTGGGCGGACGCCCGAAACCTCTAGGGTACCATTGACGGCCGGACCGGGCAACCTCGATTGGCCGCGTCAAACGGCCGGCTTGGCTCCGCGCCACCCGTTTCGCCACTGAACCATGAGGCTTTCCACCAACTTGGCGTTCGCCGGCCACCTCGCGACGTTCACGTTTTCCGCGGGATCGCTTTGGTGATCGTACAGTTCGATCGAGTCCACTTTCGCGTGGTCCTGGCGGTCCACCCATACGGTGAAGCGATGCCGCGCGGTGCGCATCGAATAGCCCATCAGCTTCTGGCGCGGATACTGGCTGAACGCGGCAGGCTTCCACTTGCGGTCCGGATCGTCGAGCAGCGGGCGGAAGCTCGACCCTTCGAGGTGCGACGGCAGCGGAAGGCCCCCCAGATCCGCGAGCGTGGGGTAGATGTCGACGAACTCCACCAGCGCCGGCGAGAGCCGCCCGGCCCGCTTCATGCCGGGCGCGGATAGCACCAGCGGCGCGTTGGTGTCGTTCTCGACGTTGCTGTGCTTGCACCATTCGCCATGCTCGCCGAGCTTCCAGCCGTGGTCGCCCCAGAGCACGACGATGGTGTTCCGCCGGAGATCCTGGCGGTCGAGTTCGTCCAGCAGCTTGCCGATCTGCGCGTCGGTGTAACTGGCCGCCGCGTAGTAGCCGTGCTTCAATTGGCGCGCAAGCGAATCCGGCACCGGACCTTCGGCCGGCATGCCCTGGTAGTTGCGAAGCTCGCCGCTGGTGGTCAGCGCGTGGGTGGGCGCGTCCTTGGGCCGGTAGGGATTCGACGCGAGTTCGATCCGCGCGGGATCGTAGAGGTCCCAGTATTTTTTCGGCGCGACGAACGGCAAGTGGGGCTTGGAGAAGCCGACCGCCAGGAAGAAGGGATCGGCCTTGGCCGCGAATCCGCGCAGCATTCCGGCGGCGGCCGCGGCGGTCTTGCCGTCTTTGTAGAAGTCGTCGGGGACGTCCGCCGATTCGAAGGCGGGGCCGTTCTTCTTCCTTCCGCCCTTCTTGCCGCCGCCCCGTCCGGCGGAAGTGGGTGCGGCGTAGGCGGGCGCATCCGGCGTTTGCCACGGAGTGGACCACGACGGCGCGTCGTCGTATCCGCCATGGAAGATCTTGCCGATGCCCTGGACGAAGTAGCCGTTGTTCTTGAAGAGCTGCGGCAGGGTGACGACCTTCGGCATGGCGTCGCGGAAGTGCGTGACCAGATCCCAGACCTTGGTCGTGTCCGGACGAGCTCCGGTAAGCAGGCTGGTTCGCGATGGCGAGCAGACCGCCTGCTGGCAATAGGCGTGTTGGAAGACCATGCCCTGTTTGGCCAGACGGTCGATGTTCGGGCTCAGGATGGTGCGCGCGCCGTAGCAGCCGAGTTCGGGGCGTAAGTCGTCCACCGCGATGAACAGGACGTTGGGACGCCGGCGTTGGGCAAGCGCGGACGCGCCGAGTCCGCCGAGTAGGAGTCCACGCCGGGACATCGAATGGTGGGAAGCCGAGGGCCGCATCCGCACATTGTCGCAGCTTCGGCGCAGCCGCGTGAGACGAACTTACAGCCGCACCGGTTCCACCCGGCGGACGAGAAGGAACAGCGCCGCCAAGGCGAGCACGGGCATAGCTCCGGCGGCGAGAAAGACCGGCATATACGAGAAGCGGTCCACGACAATGCCGGTGGCCAGTTGCACGGCCATGTTGACGATGCCTTCGGCCAAACCGGTCAACCCGGTGACGCCGGCCAGGACCTTGGGCTCGAACAGATCCGTCAGCAGCCCGATGTGATTGGCGACCGTGGAGGCAAGGCCGAACGCCGCCACGCAGATCAGCGCGATGGCGGACACTTCACCGGGCGCGAACGGCACGGCGACGCTACAGGCGCTCATCGCCGTGCCCAGTCCGAAGAGGGTTTTCCGGGTGCGGCCGGCGCTCCAGCCGCGACGCATGACCGCGTTCGCCATGACGCCGCCGAAGATGTTGCCGAGCCCGGCGAACACGAACGGGATCCCCGCGTACGCCGCGATCATCTCCATGCTGAAGCCGCGCTCCCGTTGCAGATACTGCGGCAACCAGTACCAGTAGAAGTGCACCACCGGACCCGCCAAGGCGCGCATCGCCATCACGCCCCAAACCTGGCGGAACCGGAGCAGCGGCCAGAATTCGGCGCCCCCGGACTGAGTGCGCGCGCCCGGCTTGTCGCGATAGAACAGCACCCACGGCACGATCCACATCAACCCGAGCACGCTCGGCAACACGAACGCCATCCTCCATCCGTACGCCTTCGAGATCGCCACCAGCACGGCCGGCGCGGCCGCCGCTCCCAGCACCGTGCCCGCGTTGAACAGACCGCCCGCCAGCGCCCGTTCGTTTTGGGGAAACCGCTGCGAGATCACCTTGACTCCGGCCGAGTAGTTGCCGCACTCGCCCACGCCCAGCAGGAACCGGAACGCGAGAAAGTGCCACAGCGTGCGCGCCGCCGCGTGCATCGCGTTTGCGGCCGACCAGACGAGCATGATTCCGGGGAGTCCCCAGCGCGCCCCCTTGCGGTCGAGGAACAGCCCGGCGGGCGCCTGCGCCAACGTCAGCCCGAGCATGAACGCCAACACGATGTAGGAGTATTCGGTGTTGGAGAGCTTCAGTTCCTCGCGGATGAGAGTAGCCATCACGGAGAGCACCTGCCGGTCCAGCAGATTGATGGCGATCGACAGGAACAACAGCCCCAGGAGTCCCCAGCGGCTTCGCGAGTACTCGTCTACCATGTGAAAATGTTCTCCGTCGCGGACCTGATGACGTTGCCTGCCGCCGAACTCCGGCGTCAGGCGCGAATTCCGTTCCGCCTGCTTCCGGACATCCCCGCCGCGATCGCCGATTTCGCCGCCTCGATCGCTTCCGAAATTCGCGCCCGCAACGTCCTCGGCGAACCCACGCGGCTGATTCTGCCCGTGGGGCCCATCGCGCAGTATCCCATTCTAGTGGACATCTGCAACAGGGAACGCCTCTCCTGGCGCCACGTGCACGTGTTCCAGATGGACGAATGGCTCGACTGGCAGGCGCGCCCCATCGGCGCGTCGCATCCGTTGAGCTTCGAGGGATTCCTACGGCGCGAGCTGTTCGGCAGGTTGGCCAGCGAGTTGCGGCCGCCGGAGAGCCAATATCACGTGCCGCATCCGTTCCGTCCGGACGAGATGGGAGAAGCGCTCGACCGCGTGGGTGGGGCCGACGTGTGCTACGGCGGAATCGGCTATCACGGCCACGTCGCGTTCAACGATCCGCCGCTGTCGCGATGGCATCGCGTCACGGTGGAGCAACTGCGGAACTCGGTGACGCGCGTCGTGACGCTGGGGGACGACTCGATCGTGGTGCAGTCGATCGGATGCGCGGGCGGCGACTCGGAGTCCATCCCGCCGATGGCGGTGACGATGGGCATGCGCGACATCCTCGCGGCTCGCAGGATTCGCCTGTACTGTTGCGGCGGCGAACGGCATCGCGCGATCTTCCGGCGGACGCTGGCGGGCGAGGTGAGTGTCGAGTATCCTTCGACGCTGGTGCAGGGACATCCCGACGCCGAAATCATCACCGACGAGGCGACCGCGCAGCCGATCCGCCCAGGCCTTCGCTAACGCGGCGGGATGCGCCATAATCGGCGAATGATCTCACGCGCACTCTTGCTGGTCTTGTCCGCTTCGCTGCCGCTCGCCGGCGGCAAACCGATGGCGTTCCTGGACGTGATGCGGATGAGGACTCCGGCGGATGGCGTTCTCTCGAAGGACGCCAGCGCGTTCGCCTACACTATCTCCACGCTCGACTGGAAGCAAGGAAAACGCTTCACCGACATCTGGGTGACCGACACCGCTTCGGGCCGTTCGCGGCAGTTCACGTTCACCGCGGGAAAGAACGAGTCGAATCCGGCATTTTCGCCCGACGGGCGAACGATCGCGTTTCTATCGGACCGCGAAAGCGGCGGAACGGCGGCGGTGAAGCAGGTCTACGCGATGCCGGTGGACGGCGGCGAGGCGCGCAAACTGGCCGAGATCGCGGGCGGCGCCACGGCGTTCGCGTTCGGCGGCGACGGCAAGTGGGTCGCGATTCTGGGAGGCCGCGACGAGAACCGGCAGATCTGGCTCGCGCCCACGCAGGGAGGCGCCGCGCGGCCGCTGACTCGCCACGGGACCGGCGTGCTGTCCTTCGCGTGGAGCGACGACGCCTCCGCCATCTACTTCACCGCGCCGGACGAAACCAGCGCGATCGAGAAGAAGCGCATGGAGTTGAAGTTCGACGTGCGCGTAGTGGATCAGCCGAAGCCGCCGTCGCACTTGTGGCGGGTGGCGCCGTCCGATGGATCGGAGAGCCGGCTCACATCCGGTTCGGGTTTCACGGTGCGCGAGTTCTCCGCGGCGAAGACGGGCGGCTGGATCGGCGTGCTGAGCGATTCCACCGGCCGTCACGACGGCGACATCGCGACGAGGAAACGCGAGGCGTGGCTGTTGCACGCGCCGACGGGCAAGCTGGACCGCCTCACCGATAACGCCGTATCGGAAACTTTGCCGCGCGTGTCGCCCGATGGACGCGCGGTCGCGATGATCGCGCCGGACGGATTCACCTACTTCGGGCGGTCGCGCATCTACGTTCGCTCCACCGCGGGCGGCGAATGGCGCAAGCTGCCGGGCGACGACTGGGATCACGATCCGCAGGGGATCGACTGGTCGGCGGACAGCAAGTCGATCCGGTTCGAGTCAGGCGTGGGCGCGGAGACTCACGGGTACGCGGTGGACGCCTCCACGGGCGCGCTGACGCAACTCACGCGGGGCGCGCTGGTGCTTGACCTGACCGCGCACGACGAGACCGGCCAGTATCTGATTCTCGCCGAGGATCCGCGCCACCCGAAGGACTATTTTCTGGCGTCGAAGGCGTCGCTGGACCGGCCCGAATCGTGGCGGCGGCTCAGTTCCGCGAACCCGGGCATCGGCGAGTTCGAGCTCGCCACGACGGAGACGGTTCGCTGGAAGTCGACCGACGGCGCGACGATCGAAGGGCTGCTGGTGAAGCCGGCCGGGTACGATCCGGCGAAGCGGTATCCGTTGGTGGTGCAGATCCACGGCGGTCCGGCGGCGGCCAGCGTGCAGTCGTTCGCGGGCAGTTATAGCCGATACGATCACGTGTGGGCGGCCGCCGGATATGTCATGCTCCACCCGAATTACCGTGGCTCCACCAACTACGGGGAGAAATTCAAGACCTCGATCGTGGGCAATTACTTCCCCCAGGCGTTCGGCGACATCATGACGGGCGTGGATCATCTGATCGCGAGGGGCATCGCCGATCCGGACAAGATGGGATTCATGGGCTGGAGCGCGGGCGGCCATTGGTCGAACTGGACGCTGACGCACACGAACCGGTTCAAGGCGATTTCGTCGGGCGCCGGCGCGATGAACTGGATCTCGATGTACGCGCAAAACGACAGCCAGGCCAACCGGGAGAACTACTTCAAGGGCGCGCCCTACGATAACTTCGAGCACTGGTGGGACATGTCGCCCCTCAAATACATCAAGAACGCGCGCACGCCGGCGTTGATCCACGTGGGACACGACGATCCACGCGTGCCGCGTCCGCAAAGCGAGGAACTCCACATGGCGCTCAAGAAAATGGGCGTTCCCACCGAGTTCATCGTTTATCCGCGCATGGGTCACGGACTCACCGAGCCGCGGTATCAGATGGTGAAGATGGTCTCCGAGTTCCGCTGGATCGACAAGTGGATCCATGGGCGGGAAAAGTGGTTCGACTGGCAGGAGATCACCGGCGGCGTCCCCACGGGCGCGGATTCGGACAAGTAACATGAGAAAGAAGAGAGTGGCGCGGATCCCCGCGGAGGTCAGCGAGCCGGAGGACCTGGAGACGGTGGAACTCAGCGAGCGCATCGAGGACGCGCGCGCGATGGGCGGCGATTGGTCCGGGCGTTCGATTGCGTCGTTCACCGCGCGGCGGGCGGTGGTGGAGCGCGTGTCGTTCGCCGGCTGCGATCTGCGATCGTTCAAGACGCGGGACACGCGCTTCGTGAAGTGCATTTTCTCGAACACGACGCTGCGAGGTTGGGAGGGCGCCCGCGTGGAGTTCGTGGACTGCCGCATGACGGGTCTGCGAGCCGCCGAATGCCGGGTGGACGACGTCTTTTTCGAGCGGTGCGATCTGCGGTACGCGCAGTTCGGCGGCGCCAAGCTGGTGCGCGCCGAATTCGTGGACTCGCAGGCTCCGGAGTCCGATTTCCGCGGCGCGGCGCTGGACCATGCCCGGTGGGTCCGCACCGATCTTACCGCGGCCGACTTGACCGGATCGCGGCTGATGGGAGCGGATTTGCGAGGAGCGCTCACCGAGCGGCTGGTGGTGGACGCGGCCGCCCTTCCCGGCGCGACCGTGAACCCGATTCAGGCGATGGAGTTGGCGCGGCTGCTCGGCGTCGAGGTCCGGTCGTAAGCCGCCGGCGACGCGGCCGCCGAGCGTCTGTTTTCGAAGGCTGGAGGTTCGGGATCTCGCGGGTGAGAGTGAGCGGATCGAGGCCGATTGCGGCGAGTCCGGGCACACTGAGGGCGGGCGAGCCAGGTGTCGCTTGTCCGGCGACGTTCGAATTGGGCTCTTCGGGTCCGATTCGCTTCACGAAACGGGGCGCCGGAGAGGTCAGGAAGAGGATTGCTCGAGGTCATAGGCGCTCTGGGATCGCCGGAACCCGGTGGATCTGGCCGGTTTCGGCCATTTGGTCAGGTTCGTTTGGCAACGCGGCGTTTTCGGGACGTTTTTCGCCAGGTTCGTTTCGCTGGGAGGCGTTTTCGGAGGCTGGAACGGCCGCTGGGGGCTGGGGCGGGCGCTCACGCCGGATCTTTTCGAGCTGGGAGGAGGCGTGGCGCTCCACGCGCAGGATCTGCGTCATGTAGCGGCGCAGCGATTTCAGTTGGGGAGAGTCGATCGCCTGTTCGAGCGCGAAGATGGTGACCATCTCCTCATCCGCGCCTTCGTATTCAGCCTCTATGCGGGGGCGCATCTCGTCGACCGCCTTGTCGAAGATGCCTTTCTCGACAATGTTGCAGCGGCGGAGTTTCCAGCGCGCGCCGGCGAGTTGGCCGACGAGTTCCTGCTCGTATTCGGTTTGCGGCTCATAGTCGTTGGCGAGGTGTTCGCAGAGGATTTTGAATTGGGCCGGATCCTCGTTATTGAGAACGACGGTTTTGGCGGTCAGCCCGTGGCGGACCGCGTTCCGGCTGCTGCGCGCCTTGCCTTCGATGGTGACGGGGCCCTGAGAGCGGGCGCCATTGTTGCGGGATACCGCGATTTGCAGTTCGGTGGCCATTCGACTTCTCCTTTCGGTGTGGGGGGACATAGCTCGCCTCCCACGCGAAGAATGCCACGGCGGCGCCGGAGAGTCGTCCCAAACAACGGCGCCTCCCGAGCGTCGAAATCGCATGCAAGCGGTTGACATCAAGCGGTTTGCAGATTTTACAAAATTCTTGCCGAAACACGGAACGGCGATTCCGCACGACGATGCTACCAAGCTACTCGCCGCTCTCCGCGAAGGGCGGCCCGAGGCGCCAGATCGCCTGGTCCCGCCTCGTCTATGAGGATTTGCGGCAAATCGCACGGGCCTATCTTCGGTCCGAGCGGCCGGACCACATGCTCCTATTGCAGATTGGTGGGCCAACGCAACATCGACTGGCGCGACGGGGATCAGACCTCTTTGTCCGACTGACGCAAAAGGGCATCCTGGGCGGCTGCCTTCAGGACCGGAAGGTCCCGTTCAATCGTTCGCCACAGACGCGTAACGTCGATGGTTTCGTAGTCGTGACGCAGTTTGTTGCCCAGTCCGCGAATATCGGCCCACGGGATCCCTGGGCACAGGATCGGGGCCAAGGGCCAGCTTTGCCGCAGCCTCGCTGATGATCAATAGCGCGTGCTTGACCGCAAAGAGGATCGGTTCGTTGTCGATGAATTGCGCGAGCGTCAGACCGGCAGTGAATCGCTCCACGCGTTCGATGTTGTCCAGGATGTCCTGGAACCTCAGGCAGGGTACTTAGGAGGCACGCACGGCCTCGGCCGCGACATGGGGTTTGGCGCGGGGCCTGAGGGTTGCTTCTTCAACCAAATCCACGCGCGTCCCCAGGAAGCCACCGATCATGTTCTCGATGTGAACCACATCCAGCAACGACAGGCTCTGTGAGTCGTCGAACGCGGCGAGCAGGTCGACATCG
This sequence comes from Acidobacteriota bacterium, assembly GCA_005808475.1. Classification (GTDB taxonomy): domain Bacteria; phylum Acidobacteriota; class Terriglobia; order Bryobacterales; family Bryobacteraceae; genus SYLY01. The sequence goes on along the minus strand of SYLY01000311.1, from coordinate 1,328 downwards.
GACTCGGGCCAGGCCTCTCCCCGGACGGTGGAGCCAACTACGGACAGCCGGACGACGCCAGCGGCACGCAACACCGTTTCATGGCGGCGCAAGGTTGCTATGACATCGTCCTGGTTCATGGCCTCTATTTTGCCGATTTTGCCGATACCCTTTCGGCCAGTCAAGCCCCTTGTGAAATCGAGGGCTTGCGGGGGCGAGATCGAGTGGACGAAAAGGAACCCCTTCAGCCCGATACGCTCGAGGCCAGTTCCGACGAGAACGGACCGATGTCCTTTGCTTCCCTCGCCATATGCTGCGCGATCAGGACGTGAGCACCCCAGGTTGCATGTTTCGTCGATCGCCGTGTACTTCACTACTCTCGTTTCTCTCCAGACCGGCATGGCCCGCCACCGTGACGACGGAGACCTCCGCGGATGCTGGAACTGCCGGTGGCTACCCCTGGCCGAGTGGGCCACCCAGCCCGCGGATTGCGGCCGGCGTCGTTCTTCACAGCCACCGCGCCGGGGGACGGCCGAGCCCAGGCCAAGGAACGGCGCGCGTACGGAATCAGCGCCACCAGTAGCAACAGCAGGCTCGCGGCGGCGCGTCAATCCGCCGAGTCCGGCGTTCCGGACGGACTGCGGACCCGCTCGGTCTGGATCAGGAGCTGTAAGCGCTTCAAGTCAACAGGTCGGCCTTGGGAATGCGGTCCACGCCGTTGGCGTACGACGGCATCCCGCCGGATGTAATCGAGACCGGGAGGATCGTGGCCGGGAGGCGTTCCCTTCGGAGCGCGTCGAGGACGGGCGTGCCGACACCGGTGGCGTCGACCACCACCGTCACGGGATGTCCGCGAAGCTGCATCGAGCGGCAGAGCGAGGCCAAGCGCTCGGCGACGGCCGGATAACTGGTGTTCAACGGGAGGCGCTCGGCGTGGCGCACATGGAGTTCGGGGCGGATCACGGGCACCCAGTAAGTGTGATCGAACTCGCCCGTCGGAACGGCAACGCGTTCGAGGACGGCGATGGCCGTGTGGTCGTGTTTTTGGCCGAGGTCGAAGCCGATGAAGAAGCTCGGCGGCTTCGGGGGCCATTGCGGTGGTTGTTGCATGTCAGTATCCGTTGGGGAAGAGCGGTTTGATGGAGTCGTCGATGCACTTGTTGACTTGCTCCATATCGAAGAAGGCGTCGTCGGGATCGGCCCATTTGCAGAAATACTCCTGCTGAATCCAGTTGTGGCCCTTCAGCAGTTTTTGACGCGCGATTTCTTCCTTGGAGATGTACGGGGAGTCGTCCGCGGTGGAGGTGATGCGGGTCCAGGATTTCTCCTTGGACATCCACTCTTTGTAG
>SYLY01000310.1 GCA_005808475.1 Acidobacteriota bacterium | reverse complement strand
CGTCGTGATGCACGGTCTGGAAGTGCCAGACGCGCTTGCCAGTGCGGCAGTCGAGCGCGAGCACGCAATTGCCGAACAGGTTGGCGCCCTTGCGGTTGCCACCGTAGAAATCGAAGCTCGGCGAGCCGATTCCCGCGAACACAATGCCGCGTTTGGCGTCCACGCTCATGCCCGCCCAGCAGTTGGTTCCACCGGTGGTCTTCCAGCTATCGCCGGACCATGTCTCGTGGCCGAACTCGCCCGGCTTGGGGACGGTGTGGAAGATCCACCTTCGTTGGCCGGTGCGCGCGTCGTAGGCGCGGATGTGGCCAGGCGCTTCGGGGTAAGGACCTTCGCCGCCGCCCCCGCCGGTGATCACCAGATCCTCGAACACCACCACCGGCGACGAGTGGCGGAAGGCCAGGCCGGTCATGTCGTGATCGAGATTCCGCGTCAAATCGATCGCGCCCTTGTCGCCGAACTTGGAATCCAACTCGCCGGTCACCGCGTCGATCGATAGCAGTTGATCGCGATAGACGGAGAAGATGCGCTTGTCCCTACCCTGGCTCCAGTACGTCACGCCGCGGCTGACGCCGGGGGCCGATCGCGTGCCCTGTCCCCGCGCCGGATCGAAGGTCCACTTGGTCTTTCCGGTGACCGGATCGATCGCGCGCGTCTTGATCCGCGGCGTGGTCAGGAACATCGTCCCGTCAACGACGATCGGCGTGCATTCGATCGCCGTCGCGGGCCGCTCGGACGCGTCTTCGGTATGGTGCGTCCAGGCGAGCTTCAGTTTGGAGACGTTCTTCTTGCCGATCTGTTCGCAGGCCGAATAGCGCGAGGCGCCCGAGTCCGAGCCATAGACTTGCCATTCCTTGGAAGCAGGCGCGGCGCCTGCTGGAAGGGAGGCAGCGGCGGCGCCCGCCAGGAAATCGCGACGATGCATGAATTCTTATTTTAGGACGCGGAGATCCGGTCTCGAGGAGGCGAAACGGCGGGCCTCGTCCTCCGTCATCGCGCACAGCGCCGTGGCATAGGCGTCGGAGAACATCGCGCGACCGGCTACTACGCTCACTTCGCGCGACTGTGTCGAGCCCAGGCCGGTGCGTGGATCGACGATGTGCGAGTAGCGCCGGCCGCCGATCTCGACGAACTGCTCGCTGTCCCCCGATGTCGATATGCCGCTATCGACAATCGCGACGCGCCCGCCGCCCGCCGCCTGCACGGTCCAGCCCTCCCGGCCGGGAGGAGCCGCGCCCACCGCGATGTCGCCGCCCGCGGCGGCCAGCGATCGCGGCAGACCGGATTCGCGCAGAACGCGCAGCATCTCGTCCGCGGCGTATCCCTTGGCGATGCCGCCGAGGTCCAGGCGCATGCCCGAACCACGCAGCACCACCTCCCGCTTCGCCCGATCGAGCCTCACGCGCCGCCATCCGGTGGATCGCCGGGCGCGCAGCAACACATCCGGAGCCGGCAGCGAACCCGTTCTCCGGGACTCGCGCCACAGCCGCACCAGCGGACCCACCGTGACATCGAAGGCGCCCCGCGTCTCTTGCGACACCCGCACCGCGGCTTCCAGGACCGCGAACAGATCGGCGGAGACGATCGCCCGCCCGGACGCGCACAGCCGGTTCAGCTCGCTATCGGGCTTGTAGTCCGATAGCCGGCCGTCCAGTTCGCGAGCCCGGGCGAACGCCGCCATCGCGGCCGCGCGAGCCACACCCGGACCGGCCGCGTACGACACGATGCGGAACATCGTGCCCATGCACGTCTCGCCGGCCTCGAAGCGTTCCAGCGTCTCCGCGCGGACCAGCGGCGCGCCGCCCAGCAGCAGACACGCGTCGCGCCGGCGCAAAGCCGCTACTCCCCCTGGACGCCGCTATTCCAGTAGGCCTGCATTCCCGCCGCGGGGGGAACTCGCAACGGCCGCACCAGCCGGAATCCGAGCCACTGTGCGTCTGTGTGATACCAGATGCTTTTCGGCAATTGCGGATCCTGCATCTTCCACGAGGAGTCCGACGCCACGCGAGCGCCACAACGGCACTTCTCCGCGTCGTCGTTCCAAGACCCGCCGCGCACCGCGTGCGGATAGGGCGCGCGCGCCTTCACCCACGGCATCGACGCCGGCCCGGCGCTGTAGGGACGATACTGATCGAGCGTCCACTCCATCACGTTGCCGAGCATGTCGTGCAGTCCCCACGCGTTCGGCTTCCTGGTCCCCACCTTCTGATACTTGCCGTTGCTGTTGTCCGCGAACCACGCCGACTCGCCGAGAGCGGCCGGACTGGCGGCGGTTCCGGCGCGGCAAGCGTACTCCCACTCGGCCTCCGACGGCAGGCGGTAAAAGTGGCCGGTCTTGGCGCTGAGCCACTGCGCGTACTTGTTCGCCGCGTGCTGCGTCATGCTGATCGCGGGAAAGCCGTTGATGCCCATCCCGAAGCTCATCTCCACGTACGGGCGTGTGGGATGGCTCACCGCGTCCACCAGAGGATCGGCCTGATTCTCGCTGAACATGAAGAGCCGGTACTCGTCCCAACTCACCTCGAACTTCTGCATCCAGAAGGGTTCGACGATCACTTGGTGCACGGGCGACTCGTCCTTGCGATGGCCGGGTTCGCTCTCCGGAGTGCCCATCGAGAACCCGCCGCCAGGAATGGGAACCATCTCGTAGAAAACGCCCGATCCGGGAATGGCGGCTTTGTACGCTTCCATCCGCGCGGGCTGCTTGCCGGCCGCGATTCGCGCATGCAGATCCGCGGCGAGCGATGCGTCGTCCTTGCGCTTGGGCGCGCGCGCGCCGAGCTTCGCGCCGGCCGGCCAGTTCGCTCCCTCCGCCACCCACGCCCGCAGCATTGCGATTTGCGCGGGTTTCAATGCCGGGCCGCCCGGCGGCATGGAGCCGGTCTGCTCCGGCGGGATCGCCGCGCGGCGGACGAGAGCGCTCTTGTCCGGATCGCCGGGGACCAGCACCTTGCGGATGGCCTCCGCCGAATCGACGCGCAGATCGCCGTACACGCGCGCCGGTCCATGACAACTCAGACACGCCGATTCGAGCAGCGGCTTCACCTGCGTGTCGAAATCGACCGCCGCCATCGCCAACAACAGCAGCATCAGACGAACTTGGTCTCGCCCGGCCGCGGCAAAGGCTCGTGCTCGAACTTGCCGTTCCAGTCGATCGGATCGGGCCCGAGCTTTTGTTGCGAGTTTAACGCCTGATCCCAGGTGATCTGCTGGCCGGTATAGGCAGCCATGCGGCCCATGATGGCGAGCATGGTGGATGCCGCCATCCAGGCGCCGTCGTTGAGCAACTGGCCCTTGCGGATCGACGCGAACAGAGCGTCGTGCTCGGCCTGGTACATGTCGTACTTCTGGCCTTCGAACGACCACTTGTTCGGACCGGTGATCCGCGGATTCGGTCCGCGCCCGATCAACGCCTGGCCCTTGGCGCCGAGAATGTAGTCGGAGTTCTCGTTGTGGCAGCCCGGAATCTGGCGGCAACCGAGGAACGCGCGCACTTCGTTCGGGTACACGAAGTTGAGCTGGAAGTGATCGAAGATGTTCCCGCCGTGCGCCGGAATCTGGCGTCCTCCGGTGGCGACGCAGCTCATGGGGGGCTGATCGCCCATCACCCAGCCGATCTTGTCCACCGAGTGCACCGCCTGCTCCACCAGGCCGTCGCCGCTCAACCACGAAAAGTTGTACCAGTTGCGGATCTGCCATTCGACGTCGCTGATTCCCGCTGGCCGCTCGGAGGCCGGGGGCATGGGCTTGACGGGGCTCGTGTAGTAGGTCGCGTAGTAGGCCACCAAGTCCCCGATCTCGCCGCCGCGCACACGCTGCATCGTCTCGCGGATCTGGTTGGCGTAACGCCAGCAGAAACCCGACACGAGCGACACGTTCTTCTCCTTGGCGAGCTTGGCCGATTCGAGCACCGAACGCACGCCCGGCGCGTCCACCGCGATGGGCTTTTCGCAGAACACGTGCTTGCCCGCTTCGATCGCCGCGCGCAGGTGAGCGGGCCGGAAACCGGGAGGCGTGGCGAGCAGCACCACGTCGACATCCGACTCGATCACCTTGCGGTAGGCGTCCAGGCCGATGAACTTGTTCGAGTCCTCCACCTTCACCTTCGGACCCGCGACGCGCTTCAAGCGGTCGAGGCTGTCGTTGATGCGTCCGAGGTCGATGTCCGCCACCGCCGTGAGTTCGGCGTAGTCGTCGGCCTTGAGCGCCTGCGAAGCCGCTCCGGAACCGCGTCCGCCCGCTCCGACGAGGCCGACCTTGATGGGCTTGCTGTCGGGCGCGCCACGGAGGATCGCGGGAATGGCGAGAGCGCCGGCTCTGAGGAGATCGCGCCGCGCCGTGGCGGCGTTGTTTTCGCTGGACATCATTGACATTCTATCCGCATGATAGGCCTGCTGGCCGAACGCCGCGCCGCCTCCTTGAAACCAGCGCGCGCGAACGCCGAGGCGAGTCCGGTCCACATGAACGCGTCCGCTTGACGCGAACGGGGCTCCACCGGATACGCCTCGACGATCCTCGCCCCGCGCGACGCCGCCATTTCGACCGCCGCGCGGATCAGCGCCGCGCTGAGTCCTTGGCCGCGATGCTTCCTCGCGATGAACAGACAGGAAACCGACCACACCGGACGATCGTCCACCGGCTTCAGGATTCGCGAGTTCGCCAGCGCCACGTACTCCGACCGCGGCGCGACGGCGCACCAGCCCACCGGTGCGCCCGCCAGATATCCGATCACTCCGGGAGCCGGGCCCCGCTCCACGATCCGGAGGAACGCCTCTCGATTCGGCTCGCCCTTGGACCGCTGGAAGTCCGCTCGCTTCCGGCGCCAGACCATGCACCAGCAGCCACCGCAAGCGCCGCGGGCGCCGAACAGCCGCTCGAGATCCGGCCAACGCTCCGGCGTCAACGGGTAGCACTCGAGCGTCACCGCTTCGCCTTCTCCGCCCGGAGCTTCCTCTCGATCTTCAGGAATTCGCCCACCGGATCGCGCGGCGAGGCCCGGAACAAAACGTAAGCGGTGCGTTCTTCGAACCGGTCGCCCGGCTGAAGCATCGTGGACTTCTGGTTGACGATCCGCCGGTCCCAATACTTGCCGTTCTCCGCGCCGTCGTTGATGCTCATCATGGCGTTCACCAGCTTGGTTGCCTGGAAGCCGAGCGTCACGGCGCCGTAGCCGTAGCCCTTCTCCGGATTGACGAACGCGATCCAGGGAAGACCGACGGGAAGCGGATTCTTGTCGAGGACCGGCGCGCGATCCTCGAATCGCATCACCACCGGCTTGCCTGCCCGATCGGGCCAGGCGGCGTGCGTGAAGAAGCCGTCCATCGTCATCTCCTGGCCGCGAAGCCAGTACATGTCGACCGGCTTCTCCACGGTCAGCACGGCGTGAAACAGGAAGTACGGGAGTCCGGCTTCGTAGGTGTACTCTGTCTGGAGCTTCACCTCGGGATAGAGTTGGTGGCGGCCCTCTCGCGCGAACACCAGCCGGTTGGCGGACTTTTCGTGGCGGAAGCTCTGGACCGGATCCCAGGTCGAAATGCTCGTGTAGGCGCGCGCGCCGGTGCGCTGCATGCTCGGCGCCCAATGCATCCAATTGGTGGGCGTCCGCTCGAGCGAAACGCCGGCCGCCTTGTAGGTTAGCTTGTGCAGCGTGCCGGAATCGACGCCGTTGCGGCGGGAGTGATCGGCGGTGAAAACGCCGTTGTCGACGCGGAACCCGATGGGATCGGTCTGGTCGATCAGAAGCTGGGCGAGCAGTAGCGCGTGGAGCATCGGTTCTATCGAGTATCATCGAAAACTCGGCAGGAACGCGCAATGACCACCCGCAGGCTCGCCGCCGCCATGGCCATCTACGTTGGCATCGCCCTCGCCGGTCTCACCGTGGAGGAGGAGAAGCTGCGCCTGGCCCTGTGGATCTTCACGGCCGGACTGGCGGTGAAGACCTACATCGCATGGCTTCAGGCGCGCAAAGGCTGAACCGTCAGTGGTTGAACACGAACTCCTTCGAGTTCAAGATCGCCCATAGCGTATCCTCGAGCGACTCCTTGCGATCGCCCTTGGAAAGCCGGGTGAGCAACCGGTCCTTCTCGCGCGCCGACGGCTTTCGCGCCAGCGCCGCCAGGAACATTTCGTCCAGCACCTGGCTGTCGGTCAATCCCGAATCGAGCCAGCGGTGCAGCCGCGAATCCGGGCTCGAGATCTTCTGCTGCACCTCGGGTCCGTTGACGAAGTGAAGCGCCTGCGACACGGTGACGTTCTCCTCGCGATCGCAGATCACCAGCCGGTTGGAGCGCTCGAAAACGTCGAGGAAGAACGAAGGATACCGGTTGTCCGGAAGCTGAATGGCGCGTTTGGCTTCCTGCCAATCCTTGAACGTATCCGGCATGCCGGTGACCTGCGCCACCGCGTCCATGTACACCTCCGCCATCATGCGGCGCGGATAGGCGCGGGCGTAGTATTTGAAGTCGAGCCGGTTGGTCTCGTTCGACGCGCTCGACGTCTGATAGGCGCGCGACGACGCAATGAAGCGGATCAAGTGCTTCTGATCGAACCCGTGCGAGACCAGTTCGCGCGTGATCAGCTTCAGCAGTTCGGGATGCGTGGCGGGGTTGGTATCGCGGAAGTCGTCCACCGGATGCACGATGCCCCGTCCCATCATGTTGCGCCACACGATATTCGCCATGGTACGCGCGAAGAATGGATTCGCGGGTTTGGTGAGCCACGCGGCGAACGCGACGCGGCGATCCTCGCCCGGCGCCGATTCTATGCGTCCCTCACCCAGATATCGCGGCTCGGCGGCCTTCTTGGTGGCGGGGTTGATCACCGCCTTCGTCGCGTCGATCCGCAGATCGAACTCCTGCGCGTTCTTCGTGTGGAACTCCACCACCTGGGAGAAAACGGCCGCCAGCGAAAAGAAGTCGTTCTGGCTCCACTTCTCGAACGGGTGGTTGTGGCACTGCGCGCAGCCGATGCGCACGCCCATCATCACCTGCCCGGTCTGGATCGCGGTCTCGATGGGAGTGGAGATCTTGTCGTAGTTGCCCCAGTAGTTGGCGGCGCCGTTGGTGAAGCTGGGGCCGGTGGGCGTCAACAGAGTTCGCGCGAACTTGTCCAACGGGCGATTGGTGGCGAACTCCTCGCGCAGCCATCGATAGTAGCTCCGCACGCCGCCCACGCGGTGGAAGCGCGAGTCCGACCGCAGCCGGTCAGCCCACAGCAACGCCTGGATGTCGGCGTACTCGGGCCGCTCGAGCACCGCGTCCACCAGATGCGCGCGCTTGGCGGGATCGGCGCTGGCCACGAAACCCCGCACATCGCCCGCCGACGGCAGCGTTCCGAGCAGATCCAAATTGACGCGCCGGATGAACTCTTCGTCCGTGCATAGCGGAGAGGAGGCCATATTCAACTGGCGCAGTTTCGCCTGGATCTCCCGGTCCACCGGATGCATGGGAGGCGCGGCGGCCGCGCGGCCGGGCGAGAACGTGGTGGCGCCGAAAACGGGAGCGGCGAACTTGCCGGCGTAGCGCACCATGATCGCCGCGTCGCCGGTGGCGCCCTGCGCGGTGGCCACTCCGTCGGGCGATGCCTTGAGGACCGAATCGTCGTTGCTCGAAAACAGCGACAGCGCGGTGACGTCCTCGCGCGAGCCATCCGAGAAAATCGCGACTACTTTCAATCGCACCGATTCGCCCTTGCGCACGAGCACGCGATATCCCGGCGTCACCTCGAGCCGGTCGAGCGACGGCGCGTCCGCGGCTCCGAACGGAGCTCCCGCCTCGATCCATCCCTTCAATACTTGAAAGTGGCGTGAATCCTGTTTGAAGCGCGGACCGCCGCCGTGCGGAACCTGCATCGTAGGCTTGCGGAGCATCAGACTGGCGCCCGGGTTCTTCGTGTCGACGCGCTTACCAGGAAACGCGGTGACCAGGACTTCGTAGTCCTTCTCCGGCTCCGATCCGTACAGCGACAACTTGAACCCGTTCTTGCCGACCGGCGAGCCGTGGCACGAACTCTGATTGCACCCGGCGAACGTCAGGATCGGCGTGATGTGGGTAGGGAAGCTCCAGCGTTGCGGGAGCTGTTCCGCGCCGGACGCGAGCATGGGAACCAGGAAGACCAGTGGGGCGGCTCGATGCATGATGCGTTTAGCATAATACATCGCGATCAGCGAAATCGCAGGTCCACCGCGCCCAAAGCGCCGAAATCGACGAGGAGCGAATCGCCGGCGTTCGCGTACCAGATATCGGTGCAGACCCCGGTGGTGACGAGATCGCCCGCCGCCAGTCCCGAACCCGAATCCGCCAGCTTGTTCGCCAGCCACGTCAGCGCGTTCAGCGGATGGCCGAGAACCGCCGCGCCCGTGCCGCTGGCGACCTCCTTGCCGTTGCAGAAAAGGCGCACCGGCCATGACGCCAAGTCAAGCCCGCGCCAATCCGAAGTCTCCGGCCCTTTGACCCACGCGCCGTGGCACGCGTTGTCGGCGATCAGCGACACCAAGCCGATGGAGGTCCACTCCTCATAGCGGCTGTCCACGATCTCGGCCGCGGGCATCACCGTTGCCGCCGCTTCGGTGACCTCCTCACGCGAATAGGGCGTGGCGCGCGGCGGCAAACCGCGCCCCATGCGAAACCCGAACTCCGGCTCGATCACGCGCATGAAGAACGGAGCGGCCTCGATCGACGCGGGGCTCTCGTGGACCGTGGCGCCGAACAGCCGCCCGCGGAACGGACCGTCCGTGCCGAGGTGCTTCTGAGCGATCGCGTTGGTGCAGGCGATCTTGTAGCCCGCGAATTCCCCGCCCAGCCGCTCACGCCACGCGGCGGTCACTTCGTCCTGCAGGCGATACGCGTGCTCGGGACTCTCCGGCCGCGATCCTTCCGGCAACGCCGGGATGCGGCGGCCTCCGAATCGAGCGGCGGTCAATGCGTCGGCGGCGGGTGACATAACAGGTCAGTGTAGCCCGAGCGCGGCTCGCAGCGCGGCCTTCATCACATCCTCGGGTGGAGTCTTACCGGTCCAGATCTCGCAGCCAATGACGCCCTGATAAACGAGCATCGATAGCCCATCGAGCGTGGGAAGTCCGCGCCGCCGAGCGGCATCGAGCAGCCTTGTCTCGGGCGGATTGAAGACGGCGTCGCTCACCAGCAGGGATTCGGACGCGTCCGACAAGTCCACCGGCGGCGCTGCGTCGATATCCGGGAACAGGCCGATGGACGTGGCGTTGACCAGCAAGCCGGCCTCCCGGTCCACGCGATGGACGCCCTCCCAAGGCGTGAAACGAATGGCGGCGCCGGTTTTGGCCCGAAGATCCGCGACCATGGCCGCGCCGCGTTCCACGGACCGGTTCACCACCTCGATCTCCGCCGCGCCGGCCAGCGCCAGTTCGGTGACCACGGCTCGCGCCGCGCCGCCCGCGCCCAGCACGACGACTCGCTTGCCCTTCGGGTCCACTCCCGCGTCCTGGCGGATGCCACGCAGGAAGCCCTTGCCGTCGGTGTTCTCGCCGGTGAGCTTGCCGTTGTCGAATCGCACCGTGTTCACCGCGCCGATCATGGCCGCGTCGGGCGCGATCGCATCGAGATGCTCCATCACGGCGACCTTGTGCGGAATCGTCAGGTTCAGTCCGCGCATGCCGAACGCCCGGGCTCCGCGCATCGCGTCGCCGAGCCGCTCTGGCGGGACTTCGATGGTGAGGTAGCGCCAGTCGAGCCCCATCGCGCGGAAAGCGGCCTCCTGCATGACGCCGGTGGGATTCTCGGCCACGGGCCGTCCGAAGCAGCCGGTGAGTTCGGCTTTGAAGTTCGTTGCCATCCTTCGTTTGTACCAAGGAAGGGAGGACTGCCGGCAGCGGACCTGTACACTGAAAGGCATGCTCCGCATCGCGGCCGTCCTGGCGACGGCGGCCTGTCTCGCCGCGCAGGACTTCTCCGAGATCCGTATCGAGAAATTCACTGGCGGCTACACGTTCACCGAAGGTCCCGTCTGGTCGCGCGACGGCTATCTGCTGTTCAGCGATCCACCCGAATCTAAGATCTACAAGGTGACGCCGGGCGAAAAACCGGCCGTGTTCCGCCAGCCTTCGGGCAAGGCGAACGGCAACACGTTCGACGCGAAGGGCAATCTTTACACGTGCGAAACACAGGCTCGCCGCGTCACGCGCACCGACAAGAAGGGCGCCGTCGAAACGCTCGCCGACAAGTTCGACGGAAAGCGTTTCAACGCGCCCAACGACATCGTCGTCCGCAAGGACGGCCACGTGTTCTTCACCGACCCCGCGTTCGGTACGCAAGCCCAGGGCCGCGAACTCGACTTCTACGGCGTCTACCACATCACGCCCAAGGGCGAGCTCAGCTTGATCGCCAAGCCCGGCGGACGGCCCAACGGCATCGCCCTGGCGCCCAATGGCCGCATCCTCTACGTCGCCAATTCGGACGAACGGGTGGTCTACGCCTACGACCTCGACGGCCAGGGGCGCGCCACCAACGAGCGCAAGGCGATCATGGGCATCGACGGTCCGCCCGACGGGATCAAGGTCGACGAGAAGGGCAACGTGTGGGTCACCGCGAATCACCTGCCCGTCTACTCGCCGCTGGGGAAGCTGCTGCACACCATCGAGCTCTCGGAGACGCCGCGGAACATCGCGTTCGGCGACTCGGATTTCCAGACGGTCTATATCGCGGCCCGGACGTCCGTGTACCGAATCCGCATCGGCTGGAAAGGGTCGGTGCAGTATTAGCGCCCGGGCCAGTTCGCGCCGCTACCCCGACCGGCCGATCCTGGGAGTGGGAGCCATCGTCCTCCAGCGGGACAAAATTCTGCTGGTCGAGCGCGGCAAGCAGCCGCTGAAGGGCTACTGGTCGCTGCCCGGCGGCGTGCTCGAAACCGGCGAGCATCTGGACGAGGCGATCCGCCGGGAAGTGCTCGAGGAGACCGGACTCGAGGTGAAGCCGCTCGGCGTGTTCGAGATCTTCGAACGAATCATGCGCGACAAAGAAGGCAAGCCCGAGTATCACTACGTGCTGGTCGACTACATCTGCAAGGTGACCGGCGGCGAGTTACAGCCCGCCGACGACGCGAGCAAGGCGGAGTGGGTGAAACGCAAGGACCTGGCGGGCCTGAAGATCACCGAGGGGACTCTGCCCGTGATCGAGCGGGCGTTCGACCGGAACGACCGGGAGAAGGCCCGCAAGGCGAAGGCGTAGGCGCCGAAGCAGCTATTCTCCCTTCGCCAGGAGGTTCAGCGGCTGCATTACGCTGGTATTGGTTCCCCACACGATATTCCCCGGGTTGACCGTGGTGGTGTTGGAGGTCCCCCACACGATGTTGGTTCCGCCCGACAGCGACGTGTTCCACGGCGAGCCTGTCCCCCAAACCAGGTTCGTGGAACTCAGGTTCGTGGTTCCCCAGATGATGTTCGTGCCCCAGGTGAGGTTGGTCCCCCACACGATGTTCGTGCCGAAGGTCAGCTTGACTTGCCCGTTGGATAACCGGACGGCCTTGGGAGACAGCGCCCGGCCCGTTCCGTTGTCGTTGCTGGCGAGCGCGGCCGCGATGTCGAGATAGCCGGCCCCGACGGTGAACGCGTCGTGGTATGTTGTGTAGGTGATTTGGGTAATCGGATCCGTGGCGATGCTCGACGCCGGGAACTGCTTGGAGGCCGTCTTCATCAGGCGCGCCTTGACGAGATCGGGAGTCAGCGACGGACTCTTCTGAAGCATCAGCGCCACCGCGCCGGCCACCGCCGGAGCCGCCATGCTGGTTCCGTTCAGCTTGTAGTACGACCCGGACTTGTCGTTGGGGTTCGCGTTCGGATCCAGATACGCCTGTGGAATCTGGACATCCGACGGGTAGTTGGCCCAGAGCGTGCCGTACACATCATTCCAGTTGCCATTAGAGTAGATATACCGCCCTGGAACGGTCGTCGCGACAACCTGATTGCCCGGCGCCACCAGGTCGGGTTTCGCGATCTGGTCGTAGAGGCTCGGCCCCTTGCTGCTGTAGGTCGCCATCCGGTCGTCGGTGCGGCCGGGCGTAGCCATCGTCTTCATCGCGCCCACCGTGATTACGTACGGATCGTTGCCGGGGGCGGTGACAGTGCCATAACCGCCGATGCCGCTGTTGTTGGCCCGCCCGTTGTTGCCCGCCGCCACCACGACCACGATTCCCGCGGTCCACGCCCGCTCCACGGCCTTGCAGAGCGGATCGTTGAGGTAGCTGCCGAAGACTCCCCGGCCCAACGACAGATTCATGACGCGGATGTTGTAGGCGCTCTTGAGCGCGATGGCGCGGTCGATCGCCGTGATCACGTTGGAGTCGTAACCCACGCCGTTCTTGTCGAGCACCTTCAGGTTCACGATGTTGACGTTCGGCGCGATGCCTTTGATGACGTGCCCGCTCGGCGCTCCGTTCGAATAATAGGCGTTGCCGGCGATGATGCCCGCGACATGGGTGCCGTGCCCGAGTTCGTCTTCCACCGACCCCGACCCGGTGAAGTCCTGCGCGTAGACGATGCGCGACGCCGTGGCGGCCGTGTTCTTGAGGTCCCAGTGATCGCTCACTCCGCTGTCGATCACCGCCACGGCGATGCCCGAACCGTCGAGTCCGTAGTTCGCCGCCGCCGATGCTCCAACGCGGCGCGAGTGTAATCCATGTGCGCTTGCAGCGGACGATCGGGGGAAATCGATTCGACATCCGGGTCCTTTGCCAGATCACGGACCGCCGCCGCTGCCATGCCATCGAACAGCGCGCCGTCCACCAACTGCAGATCCCGCATCCAGCGCCCGCCCCGCCTTCGGACCCTTTCCTTCCGCGCTTCGTCGGACTTGCCGCGGTACTGCACGATCACGCGCGCCGGTTTGCCGGAATCGAGGTCGAGGTCGGGAGCAATCTTCTGATCGGCGAACAACGCCAGTGGGATGAAGATCAACAACGTCTTGCGCATGCCTTGGCCGATGCATGCCAATGGCCGCGCCTATCTCATCTCGTTGGAAAAACACGAGACCTGCCGGCGGAACCGGACAAATTGGCGGATGCCCCAGCCGATTTGTCCGGTTGAAGCGGCGGCTCTACCAGTCGAGCCTGGCGCCGATCAGTCCATTACGCGGACCCGCCAGATCGCGGCCCGAAGTGGCGCGGATCGTCCCCACGTTGTTCGGCGCGGAGATGTTCAACGCCGGAACGTCGAAGTTCGCCTTGTTGAACAGGTTCGTGAAACTGATCTGCACGCGGAAGAACATCTTCTCGCGAACCGGGAACGATTTGAACATCGCGGCCGAGGAGATCTGCCGCCCGGGGCCGATCAGGATGCCGCGGCCCGAAGTGCCGAACCGGCCGGAATTGGCGGGCGGCGGGGCGAAGGCGGAAACGTCGAACCAGCGGTCGATCGTGCGTTGGCCGGAGGGCAGGTTGCCGTTGCCGATCCGGTCCGGGATGCCGCCCACCGTCTGGGTGTTCGACGGATCGATGCCAGCGAACGAAGGCGTCAGATACTCCCCGGTCTGTGCGATGTAGGAGCCGCTAAGCTGCCAACCGCCCAGCACCACGCTCGCCGGGCTGTTGCCCAGGAATCGCTTGCCGCGGCCTACCGGAAGTTCCCAGATGACGGTCGAAATGAAGCGCTGGCGGGGCGTGTACTGAGCGTCGGCGCGCTCCCGCGAGCGGTTGAACGCGTTCTCGATCACCGTGCCGGCTTCAACGCCGCCTATCTCGTCGATATCGGTCAGGTTCTTCGCCCAGGTCCACGCTCCCATGAAGGAAAGGCCGCGGGACCACTTCCGCTCGATCTGGGTCGTTAGAGCGTTATAGCTCTGGCTGCCGCCGTTTTCGCGCGCGGTGATGTTACGGAACAGGGGAAATGGCCGCCGGTTCTGGTTGAACGCGGCGGTGGCCGGCGCGGGCATGTTCACGTTGCGCCCGTACACGAGCTTGGTGGCCTTGGTGCCTACGTAGGAAAGCCGAAGCCCAATGGACCCGCCCAAATCCCGCTCGAGCGTGAAGTTCCACTGCTGGACATAGGCGTTGCGCAAATTGAGGTCCAGGCCAGTGACGTCCACGTTCCCCGTGGATCCGGCGCCCAGAAACGGACGCTGCAACGTCAGCGCCGGAGTATTGTTGGCGATCGTGTTGACGAAGCTCTCCGTCAACGAGAACGGCCCGCCGTAAAGAGGCGAGAAGATATCGGCGGTGAAGTCGTCGTTGAAGAAGCCGTAGCCGCCGCGAATCGCGGTCTTGGAGCCTCCGAAAGGCCGCCAGGCAAAGCCCACCCGCGGCTGGAAGTTATTGCGGTCGCCCTTGCGCAGCGACCGTTCCGGGAATCCCGCCGCCGAGGCCGTCACGATCGGAATCGCCCTGGGGAATAGCGGATTCACAAAGTTATCGATGATCGACTGGTTCGGCACGACGAGCCGCCCCGCCGCCGGATCGACGTTGAAGATGATGTCGCGCTTGTCGCGGGCCGGCTGATTGTAATCCCAGCGCAGGCCGTAGTTCAGCGTGAGGTTCTGCGAGAACTTGTAGTCGTCCTGAATGAACATGCTCATGTGATAGAAGCGCGCGTAACGAGTGGGGCGGACATAGTTGCGCGACGTGGTCTGAGGAATCCCCAGCAGGAAATCCCCCCACGCGTTGCCGGACGCGAATCCGGTGAAGCCGTAGCTTCCGAACTGCGCCGGAACGGGCGCGTTGTACTGCTGCGGCCGGAACTCGAAGCCACCCTTGAAGCCATGCCTGCCGCGAATGTGCGTCAACTGGTCGACGAACTGGAAGGTATTCTCCGCCGGAGCCTGCTTGGCCAGCGGCGCCACCGTCTGGAATCCGGTGATGCTCAGCGAGGGGACGTTCTCGACGCCGGGCGCGGGCTGGAGGCCCTGGATCCCGAGTAAGTCGACCAACTCCTGCCCGAGCAACTGGCCGCGCGCCGGATTGAAGTTGCGGGCGAAGCCGAGTTTGAGCTCGTTGATCAGCCGCGGCGTCAACGTCCACGTGTCGGAAATAGCGACCTGGCGGGCCATTCGAGTCTGCACGCGATATCCAATCTGCTCCGCCGGCAATCCGCCGTCCAGCACGCGGGGCTCGGAACGCTTGTAGCTCACGCGGGCGTAGATGTTATTGTTCGGCTTGATCGCATAGTCGACGCGGACGTCGAACTGATCGTGACGGATCTGCTGCGGCACGGTCGCGCGATAGTTGCTCACGGTGGAGGTGGGAGCGCCGAAGTTCGGGGTGGGGTAGAAGCGGTCCTGCCAACGCCGCGCGCCCTGGTTGATCAGGCTCGCCGGGATCGAGTTGCCGGGGAACGGCTGTCCGGAGAACGGATTCCTCAGGGTCAGGTTCGGCACGGCGGAAAAGTCGCCGCCCCGCATCGCGACCGAGGGCACGTTCGGCGCGATGATCGCCGGCACGCGTTGCCGCTCGCCTTCGTATGTTCCGAAGAAGAACAGTTTGTTGCGCTTGATGGCCCCGCCGCTGGACGCGCCGAAGTTGTTGCGGATGTTCTGCCCGCGCGACGTGGCGAAGAATGGCCGCGCGTTCAACGAGGAGTTCTCGTGGAACCAGAACAAGGCGCCGTGCAGATCGTTGGATCCGCTCTTGGTGATCGCCGTGATGTTGGCGACTTCGCCGAACTCCGCCTTGTTGTTCACAATCTCGAAACGGACCTCCTGAATCGATTCGAAGCTCGGCTCGGCGGGTCCGATCGAATTGCCGAAAGCCGGTGAGTTCGACGAGATTCCGTCCACGTTGAAGTAGTTCTGGGAACCGCGCGCACCGCCGAGATTGAACCGCGAGCCGCCGCCTTGGCCGCCGGTGGGAGTGAGAAACACGTACCGGTAGAGGCCGGAGTCGCCGGTGCCGCTCACCGTCGAGCGAATGTTCAGCGGCAGGTCGTTCAGGTCTTTCGAAGTACGAACCGACGCGATGGACGCCGTATCGGTTTCGATGACCGGCGCCGACCCCTGAATGGTCACTTCGGTGCCCACCTCGCCGATCTCGAGGCGGATGTCGACGCGCACCGTGCGCAGACCCTCCAGTCCAATGCCACGCACCACGTACGATTTGAAACCCGCCGCCTTCGCTTGAACGCGGTAGTTGCCGGAGTTCAAGTTGGGCGCCGAGTAGTTACCGTCGTTGCCGGTGACGATGGTCCGGGCCAGGTTCGTTCCGTCGTTCACGACCGTGACCTCGGTATTCGGGACCACGGCCCCGGTCGAGTCGGTCACCGTACCGGTGATCGTTCCAAATGTCGCCTGAGCCAAGCCGAAGGCTGGCAGCAGGAATGCGATTGCAAGATACCTCATGAGCGGACCCCTTTCGATTCGTGGCGTCCACGGAGCGCCATGCCGATGCACCGATCGGCGCCGGCGTTACCGGCTCCAATCATTCTATGTCACGGACCCCGATCGCGGGGGGCCATCCTTCGCTCCCACTCCGCTCCCCTGGCAGAACTTCTCGCCACTTCCACCCACGGTTGGGCCCGATCCGGCTGCCGGCAGCGTAGTAGCGTTGCAACCCTTTTATTTTCAATCGAATGTGGCTGGGAAGCGAATACCCTAAAAAAAGTCTTGACGGTACGGGTGGGAGAAACGTACCATTGGACGTGGGTTTTTCTAGGTCAGAATAGAGCGATTTAGAGGAAGGTGGGTGGAAGTGGTGAGCGTCCAAACGGATCAGACGCCGGTGACTCCCCTCCCGTCCGCCCAGATCGCTCCACTTCCGGCCCCGGAGCATCCACGCGGCAACTTTTCGGTGAAGGTCGACGACAAGGGCCGCTTGAAACTACCTCCCCCATTTCTGAAGTACCTGGCCGGTCTCGAGGAAAAAGTCGTGTTCGTAACCACGACGGATGAAGAGACCGCGCGCATATACCCTAGGTCGAAATGGAAGGAGGCGGAGAAATGGTTGACAGCGGAAGAGCGGGATCCCGTCGCCGTGGAGCGCATGTGGTTTCTAGCATACCACTGGGGTCAAGATTCGGAGGTCGACGAACAGGGCCGGATACTCCTACCCACGGAGTTGCGGCGGGAGTTGAACCTCACGAAAGAGCCGGTGTGGATCTGCCCGCAGCGCACGGGGCGGTTCGACGTATTGACGAAGGCGATGTACGAGGAAAAACTGAAGGCCGCCCGGGCATACAAGGCGCCGGACAACGACATGGCCAAAATGCAGAAGATGCCATGACCCATGCCGTTCCACGCGCCGGTGATGCCGGATCTGACAATCGAGTGCCTCGCCATAGACCCGGCGGGGATCTATGTCGACGCGACCTGCGGATTGGGCGGGCATTCGAAGCTGGTTGCCGCGTGCCTTACGGCGGGCGGCAAACTGATTGCGCGCGACCGCGACGGGGAGTCGCTGGAGATCGCGCGGGGGAACTTGGCGGAGATGGCGGACCGGGTACTTTTCGATCGTGGGCCTTTTTCCACGCTCCGGGACTCGCTCAACCGCTTGGGGATTGGCAAAGTCAACGGCATACTGGCGGACTGCGGGGTCAGCCGGTATCAACTAACGGACCCGGAGCGGGGATTTTCGATCTTCAACTCCGGGCCGCTCGACATGAGAGCGGACCGCACGCAGGAACTAACCGCGGCGGACATCGTGAATTTTTGGTCGGAGCGAGAGATCGCCGATATCATTCTCCGGTATGGAGAGGAAAGGAGGTTGCGGAGAGCACCTGGAGCAATCGTGCGGGCGCGCCCCATACGGGACACGGCCAGTCTGGCGGCCGTGATCGCAAAGAGCGCGCCCCGCGGATCTTTCAAGGTTCACCCCGCGACTCAGGTCTTTCAAGCTCTCAGAATCGCGGTAAACGCGGAGCTCGAGGAACTGGACTCGCTCATCGCGCAGATTCCGTCGTGCGTGCTTCCAGGAGGCCGCGTGGTGGCGATCTGTTTTCAATCGCTGGAAAGCCGCATTGTGAAGCGGGCATTTCAAGAATGGGTCCGGACAGGCCGGGCGGCCGCGATAACCCGTCGCGCCGTTCCTCCATCGGACGAAGAGATCCGGAGCAATCCGGCGTCGCGTTCGGCGCAATTGCGCGCCATCGAGTGGATATCGTAACTGGCCGGTTCGGCACGGGGAAGTAATATGGCGTCCTTAGCAACACCCTGGATGGAAGATCAGACGGCGATGGCGGCGGCCTTCGAGGCGCCGCGCGAAGATTCGTTCCAAATCCGGCCGTTTCCCGGAGAGGACGTCTACTTCTGGACGAAATCGATCGACAACGCGCGGGTGGACCAGCGCAACGATCCCGCGTTCCTGAACAAGGTCTGGCGCATGGTCACCGTCGCGCTGGTGGTGGCTATCTTCGGTCTCGGCTTCGCCGCGCCCGCCGCCTTGCGAGTGATGGCGG
This sequence comes from Acidobacteriota bacterium, assembly GCA_005808475.1. Classification (GTDB taxonomy): domain Bacteria; phylum Acidobacteriota; class Terriglobia; order Bryobacterales; family Bryobacteraceae; genus SYLY01. The sequence goes on along the minus strand of SYLY01000310.1, from coordinate 8,808 downwards.
GCATCGAGGCGCAGAAGCTGGAAAAGCAACTGCACGGGTTGCAACTGGCGCAACGCGAGTTGGCGCTCCGGTTGGACGCCAAACGCAGCCCCGTGATTTTGGACCGGCCCGGCGCCAGTCCATGGAACTATTCGACTCCGCGCAACGACGTTCACCTCCCCCCGGTAGCCGGCCCGCGGTTCAACGCACACCGTTCGGTCCCGGCTCCCGCGCGGCAGTAACCGCCCCACCCGGGGCGCGCTCGAGGGAGGTTTTCAAATGAAGGGTAGATTCCCGGTTCCCACCGAAGTGTCGCGGCTCCGATGGATGCTCGGGGCCGGAGTGGTCTGGACGGGCCTGTTGGCCGGCAGACTGATTCAGCTACAGATCGTCCGCCACGACGAACTGAAGAAGGCGGCGGCCAAGAGACACTTGGTCACCGTGCCGCTCCAGGCCGCGCGGGGCATCGTGAAGGATCGCGGCGGGCGCCTGCTCGCCGTAAGCGTCGAGACCGATTCGCTCGGCATGCTGCTTTCCAAGGTCGCCCCGGAAGACACGGGAGCCGCCGTCGACCTTCTCCTGCGCAACGTTCGCGGCGTCGACCGCAAGGACCTGCTGGAGCGAATCGAGGCCGCTCGCGAGGACTCCAGAGGCTTCGTGCCGGTGAAGCGGCATCTCGAGCCGGAAGAATCGGCCGCGCTCCGCGCGACGCTCTACCAGGATGCAAAGGCGAACGAGAAGCATCCGGACCGGCGCATCGCGTGGATCGACATCCGAAAAACCAGCAAGCGCGTCTACCCGAACGGCTCCCTGGCGGCGCATGTGCTCGGTTCGGTGACGCTCGACAAGAAGGAATCGGAGTCGGGCCAGGAAGGCATCGAACGTTCGCTCGACACGGTTCTTCGGGGCAAACCGGGCAAGGCCACCCTGCTGCACGATGTCCGCGGCCAGCATGTCGACGCGATCGAGACCGATCCGGCCGTTCCCGGCAAGGCGCTCACCCTGACGATCTCCGCCCCGTTGCAACACTTCACCGACCAGCGGCTGGCGCGCGCGGTAGCCGAGACCGGCGCCGTATCCGGAGCCGCCATCGCCATGGACGCGGGCACGGGCGAGGTGCTGGCGTTGTCGAGCTATCCCACCTTCGACCCGAACGTCCGGCCCAAGTTCGATCCCGACGAGACCAAGAAGAAGACCGACCCGGAGCGGGTGCGGCGATTCAATCAAGCAACCATGGGCGCCTCCGAGCCCGGCTCGGTCGGCAAGTATTTCACCTTCGCGGCGGCGCTGAAGCACACGGCGTACCGCCCCACCTCCTGGATCGGCTGCGGCAACGGCGTTTACCGCGCCGGCGACAAGGAGATCGTCGACCCGCACTGCTCCGGCGGCATGCTGATGCGCGAGGCGTTTTGGCATTCGAGCAACATGGTGTCCATCCAACTGGCTCTTGCGATGAATCCCGCGAGCAAGTTCCGGAACTCGCTGGCGGAGTTCGGCATCGGTGAGAAGACCGGCATCGAACTGCCCGGAGAAGTGCCCGGCCAGCTTTCCAAGCAGTGGCGGCGGACTTCGCCGGTGTTCCATTCGTTCGGGTACGAGTACCGGATCAGCCCGCTGCAACTGGCCCGGGCCGTGGCCGCGATCGCCAATGGCGGAGAAATGGTGGGGCCGACCTTGATCAAGTCGATCGAGAGCGAAGAGGGGGCCGAGGAAAAGCCCGCGCCCAAGCCCCGCGTTCGCATACTGTCCCCGGACGCATCGCTGGACATGCAGTCGATGGCGGAAGGCGTCGTTCTGTTCGGAACCGGAAAAGGGGCGAAGGTGCCCGGCTACGATGTGGCGGGCAAGACGGGTACAGCCAAGCGCATCGAGAACAAGCGGTACACCAGCACCTACAATTCGACCTTCGCCGGATTCGGACCGGCGCGCGCCAATCGCGGTCCGCGCGTGGTGGTGGTGGTGCAGTTGCACCGCACTCTCCGTATGGCGTCCGACACGGCCGCGCCAGCCTACAGCGACATCATGGCGGCGGCGATGCGCCATCTCGGCGTGGCCCCCGACCGCGAATTGCCGCCGGAACCGGGCGAGGAGGCTCCCTCCGGGCCCGTCGGAATCCTGCCCAAGATCGCCGAACTGCGCGCCCCGGCGCCAGTGTTGATGCCAGCCTCTCAAACTCGAACGCTGACGGTCGGTCCGGGCATCCCCGATTTCCGGGGCAAGGACAAAAAGCAGATCGCCATCGAGGCGCTCGAACGGGACATCGCCGTGGAGTTGATCGGACGCGGCGTGGCCGTCCACCAGCATCCGGCTCCGGGCGAATGGCTCGCCCCCGGGCAGAAGGTCAAGGTGCAATTTGACCACTGAGCCCGTGTCCGCCTGGAGGCTTCCCGCGTTGCTCGAAGGCGGTGGTGCGCTCGATCCGGTCCCCGATATCGAGATCTCCGGCATCGAGTACGACTCGCGGGCGTGCCGCCAGGGAACGCTCTTCTGCGCCTTCGCCGGCTCCCGCGCGGACGGCGCGAGCTTCGCCGAGGACGCATTGGAAAACGGCGCCGCGGCTGTGCTTTCGGAAGCGCCGCGGCCGGCGGGATTCCGCGGCGCGTGGATCCGCGTCGAACACGGCCGGCGCGCGTTGGCGATCGCCGCGCGCCGCTACTACGCTTCCATCGCGCGGGAACTGACCCTGACGGGCGTGACGGGCACCAACGGCAAGACAACAACCGCGGCTCTGGTCGATTCCGTGTTGCGGCGCGCCGGCCGCGTGACAGCGCTAATCGGCACGACCGGGTATGAGATCGCGGGCGAGGTCCGCGACTCGATCAACACGACTCCCGAATCGATCGACCTGTACCGGCTGCTGCGCGACGCGGCGGTCCGCGGCGCCACCCACGGCGTCATGGAAGTCTCCTCGCACGCGCTCGCTCTCGGGCGTGTTTGGGCGGTCCGCTTCGACGTCGCGATCTTCACGAATCTCACGCGCGATCACCTCGATTTTCATCCCACGATGGAGGCCTACTTCGAGGCCAAGCGCGAACTGTTCCGCGGCCAGGGCGCTCCGCCGCCTCGCGCCGCCGCGATCAACGCCGGCGACGAGTGGGGACGCCGGATCGAGCCGGATCGATCGGTGCGGACCATCCTCTACGGGGATGGCCCCGGCGCGGAACTGCGCGCGGAGAACGTACGCGCCGGCTTCGACGGCCTGAGCTTCGACGCGATCTGGGAAGGCAGGAGATTTCCGGTTCGATCGCCGCTCGGCGCGCGCTTCAACGTCGACAACATCCTCGCCGCGTTCGCGGCGGGCGTGTCGCACGGAATCGCGCCGGAGACGATCCTCGAAGGCATCGCGTCGCGCACCGCGGTCGCAGGACGCTTCGAACGCGTGGACGAGGGGCAGTCTTTTCTGGTCGCGGTGGACTACGCTCATACCGACGACGCGTTGCGCAACGCGATCCGCGCGGCGCGCGAGTTGACCAAGGGGCGCGTCATCACTCTGTTCGGATGCGGCGGCGATCGCGACCGCGCCAAGCGTCCGCTCATGGGCGAGGCGGCCGCCCGGCTCAGCGATTTCGTGGTGGTCACCTCGGACAACCCGAGGTCGGAGGATCCGCTCGGCATCATCAACGACGCCATGGTCGGAGTGCGGCGGACCGACACCGGGTTCGCCGTGGAACCGGACCGGGGCAAGGCGATCCGCCTCGCCATCGGCGAAGCTCGCCCCGGCGATGTCGTGCTGCTCGCGGGCAAGGGACACGAGACGTATCAGGTCCTGAAGTCCGGCAAGATTCATTTCGACGACCGCGAGGCCGCGCGCGAAGCGCTGCGCTCGCTGGGCGTTTCCGGGAGGCGCGGCGCATGATGCCAGCTTTCCCGGTCCAAGGTTTCGAGACGGCGGAGTATCGTATGTGGACGCGCTCCGCCGGTTCGATTGTCCCCAGCCCCGGCTCCGACGCCGGGTTTGTGCTCCTAGGGAAGCGCGGAGCCAGCCGGATTTCGTGGACGCCGGCCTTCGAGGCCATCCGGCTGTCTCCGCGCCCTTTTTTCCCTTACTGAAAGAACATGCTCTACTGGCTCCTGTTCGAAAAGCTGCACACTACCTGGGGACCGATGCGTCTGTTCGGCTACGTGACGTTCCGCGTCGCGCTGGCCAGCATCGTGGCTATGCTGTTGACGTTGATCCTGGGCCCGGCGTTCATCGAGCGCCTGCGACGGTTCCAGGTGGGCCAATACATCCGCGAAGAAGGACCCAAGTGGCATAGCAAGAAGGCCGGCACGCCCACGATGGGCGGCGTTCTGATCATCTTCTCCATCGCGGTTCCGACGCTGCTGTTCTCCAACCTCAAGAGCCCGTATCCGTGGCTCGCCCTGTTCGGACTCGGGAGCTACGGCGCGATCGGCTTCCTGGACGATTACGCCAAGACGGTAAAGAAACAAAATCTCGGCCTCACGGTGAAGCAGAAGTTCGGGTTGCAGTTTCTGGCCGCGCTCGCGATCGGCTTCTTCCTGTTGCTGTTGCACGCCAACGGCGCCTACTCCACGGCCATCAACGTGCCGTTCTTCAAGCAGTTCCGGCCGAACCTGCTGATCGAATCGTTGCTCGGTTCACCTTACACCTATCCCTTCGCATTCGTGTTCTTCTTCGGTTTCGTCGCCTTCACGCTGGTGGGAGCGTCGAACTCGGTCAACCTCACCGACGGGCTGGACGGTCTCGCCATCGGCCTGATGATCGTGGCTTCGGGCGCGGTGACGGCGCTCGCCTATCTCGGCACGCACCGCGAGTTCGCCACCTATCTCGACATCGAACGCGTGCCGGGCGGCTCCGAACTGACGATCTTCTGCGGCGCGATGACGGGAGCCTGTCTCGGGTTCCTTTGGTACAACGCGCATCCGGCGGAAGTGTTCATGGGCGACGTGGGATCGCTCGGGCTCGGCGGCGCGCTGGGCACGGTCGCGGTGCTGCTGAAGCAGGAGATCCTGCTCGGGTTCATCGGCGGAGTGTTCATCATCGAAGCTCTTTCGGTGATCGCCCAGGTAGCCAGCGTGCGCCTTCGGGGCAAGCGGCTGTTCCTGATGTCGCCATTGCATCATCACTTCGAATCGCTCGGATGGGAAGAGTCGAAGGTGATCATTCGATTTTGGATCGCGGGGCTCGTCATGGCGCTGTTCGCGCTCACGACGCTGAAGCTGAGGTAGCGATGAGAGCGGCCGGAGTCGAGTTGCGGGGGGCGCGGGCGCTGGTGGTGGGCCTGGGGAAGTCCGGGCTGGCCGCTGTCGAATTGCTGGTGCGCGAGGGCGCATCCACCGCCGCCTGCGACATGAAGCCGGCGCACGAAGCCGCGCGGCTCGGCGCGGAGTTCGTCGCTTACACTCCCGAGGCGGCCGCGAACCGCGACATCGTGATCGCGTCGCCGGGCGTATCCCCGGACACCGCCGTGCTGGCGGCGGCGCGAGCGGCGGGAGTTCCCATAATCGGCGATCTGGAACTGGCCGCGTACTTCCTGCTCGGTCCGGCGATCGCGATCACCGGGTCCAACGGCAAGACCACTACCACCGCGCTCTGCTTCCACATCCTGCGGGAGTGCGGCATCGAGGCGCAGGTGGGCGGAAACATCGGCACGGCGCCGGCGTCGATGGTCGCATCGTCTCGCGCGGACCGGTGGAACGTGCTCGAGGTCTCGAGCTTCCAGGCCGAAACGCTCGACCGGTTTCGCGCGGCCATCGCCGTCTGCACCAATCTCACCCCCGACCACCTGGACCGCCACGGGTCGATGGAAGCATACGCGGCCGCCAAGGGCCGCTTGTTCGCCACGCAAGACGAGTCCGGCCGCGCGGTGTTAAACGCGGACGACCCCTGGTGCGTCAGCTATGCGCGTGGCGCGAAGAGCCAGCCGTTCTGGTTCAGCGCGTCGCACGCCGTGGATCCTGGCGCATGGAGCGTGGACGGCCAACTGTTCCTGCACGGAAAGCCGCTTCTGCGGCGCGAAGAGATCCCCTTGAGGGGAATGCACAACGTGGAGAACGTGCTGGCGGCCTCCGCCGCGGCGTATCTGGCGGGCGCGCCAGAGGAGGGCATCGCCGCCGCGGTGCGCGTGTTCCCCGGCGTGGAGCACCGCCTCGAATTCGTGCGGCGAATGGGCGGGGTCGACTACTTCAACGATTCCAAGGCGACCAACGTCGATGCCGCGCTCAAGGCGCTCGACGCGTTCGACGGCGGCGTCTGGATCATCCTGGGCGGCAAGGACAAGGGCGGAGAGTACGCGCCGCTGCGCGATTCCTTGACGGCGAAGGCGAAGGCGGCCCTGCTGGTGGGCGCCGCCGGACCGAAGATCGGCGATGAGATTCGCGGCGCCGTGGAGACCGAGGCCTGCGGCACGATCGCCGCCGCGCTGGAACACGCCCGCAGGCACGCACGGCCGGGAGACACGGTGCTGCTCGCGCCCGCGTGCGCCAGCTTCGACCAATTCGACAATTTCGAACATCGCGGCCGCGTGTTCAAGGAAATCGTACGCGGCTGGAAGGAGAGCGAATGAAGACCAGGATGGATTGGATTCTGTTCGGCACGGTCCTCGCGCTGCTGTGTTTCGGGTTGGTCATGGTGTATAGCGCCTCAGCCGCCACCGTCGAGTTGCGGTACGCGCGGTTCCACTGGCCTTCCTATCACTTCCTGCAGCGGCAGGCCGTCGCCGCGCTGGCCGCGCTGCCCATCATGATTCTGCTGGCGCGGTGCGACTACCGGAAGATGCGATCGTCGCAGGTCGCCTTCGGCGCGCTCAGCATGGTGGTGACGTCGCTGATCGCCGTCTACTTCCTCGATCCGAAGAATCACCGTTGGATCGACCTGCCGGGGCTGCCGCCGCTGCAACCGTCGGAACTCGCCAAGCCCGCGCTCATCGTGTTCCTGGCCTGGTTCATCTCCGAAAGGCGCGACTGGATCAACAACCGCCACACGCTCTGGCCCACCGCCGTGGTGATGGCGTTTCTCGCCAGCGGCGTCTTGGCGGCCGATCTCGGCACGGCGGTGGTGTTGATGGCGGTGGCGGTGACGGTGCTGCTGCTGGCGGGATTGAGCCGCAAGCATTGCCTGACGGGGCTGGCCGTGGGATTGGTCTGCGTCACGGCGGCGATCGCCTGGAAGCCATACCGGTTGTTCCGCGTGCTGGAGTTCTACGACCCCGACTACAAGATCCTGTCCAAGATCGATCCCGGCAGGAAGATGCTCGGCTACGCCAAGTCGGGCTCGAGAGTGAGCGATCCGCTGTACCAGGCCGAGCAGTCGGTGGTCGCGATCGGCGCGGGCGGCGCGACCGGAGTCGGGCCCGGCAAGAGCCGCCAGAAGCTGCTGTTCCTGCCGGAAGCGCACACCGATTTCATCTTCTCCATCGCGGCGGAGGAGTTCGGACTAATCGGCTCCGGAGGTCTGCTGCTCGCGTTCTGCGTGATTTTCTGGAGAGGCGCGCGCCAGTACCGGCTGGCGCAGGACGACTTCGGGCGGTACCTGGCGATCGGCGTCACTACCGCAATTTGCTTCCAGGCGATGCTCAACATCAGCGTCGCCCTGGCGCTGGTGCCGACCAAGGGGTTCACGCTTCCGCTGGTGAGCTACGGCGGCAGTTCGCTGCTCGCCACCATGATCATGCTAGGGATGCTGTTGAGCGTCAGCCAGCGCTCGGTGAGGCCCGCCTGACATGGCGCGATTCGTGATGGCGGGCGGCGGCACCGGAGGCCACGTGCTTCCGCTGATCGCCGTCGCCGTCGAGTTGCGGAGGCGCGGCCACGAGTCGTTGTTCGTGGGCACGCGCGAAGGCATGGAAGCGCGCCTCGCGCCCGAGGCGGGCTTCCGCATCGAATGGATCGAGATCGGCGGCGTGAAGCGCGTTGGTGTGCGCAAGGCCGCCGCGGCCGCATGGAAGCTGCCGGCGAGCGTGGCGCGATGCGCCCGCCTGTTACGCCAGTTCCGCCCCGCCGCCGTATTTTCGCTGGGAGGTTATGTCGCGGGGCCGATGTTGGCCGCCGCCGCGATGGCGTGCGTGCCGGTGGTGGCGATGGAGCCGAACGCGGCGCCGGGATTGACCACCAAGCTTTCGGCTCGATTCGTCGATCGCGCGCTGGTGAGCTGGCCCGAAACGGTTTCCTGCTTTCCTCGCGGCCGCGCCGAAGTGACGGGCACTCCGATCCACGCCGGATTCTTCTCACTGCCGGACCCTCCGCGCGGCGAGTTCACCGTGCTGATCACCGGCGGCAGCCGCGGGTCGCGCACTCTGAACCGCGCGTTTCGCGAAAGCTGGCCGCTGTTCCACGGCCGCGAAGTCCGGTTCGTGCATCAATGTGGCCGCGACGCGTTCGACGAACTCGCCCGCGGATTTCGCGAATCGGGGTTGCGCGGCGAAGTGACCGCGTTCATCGCGGACATGCCGGCGGCGTTCGCCAGGGCGCATCTGGTGGTGGGACGTTCCGGCGCGAGCGCGGTGGCCGAACTGGCGGCGGCGGGCAAACCGTCGATCCTGGTTCCCTTCCCGTTCGCGGCGGACGGCCATCAGCGGAAGAACGCGGAGTCACTGGCCGCGGTGGGAGCGGCTCGCGTGATCCTCGACGAGGAGATGAGCGGACGGCGGCTGTTCGACGAAGTGACGGCGATCGCCGGCGATCCGGCCGCGCTGGCGCGCATGGGCGCGGCGGCGAAGAGCCAGGCGAGACCCGGCGCGGCGGCCCGCGCGGCGGACATTCTGGAGGGAATCGCGCGGAGGAGCGGCGGACAGGGCTGAACGGAAATGTTCTTCAAACCCCAACATCTTCATTTCGCGGGCATCGGCGGCATCGGCATGAGCGGCATCG
>SYLY01000309.1 GCA_005808475.1 Acidobacteriota bacterium | reverse complement strand
GCCGTCCGAGCCGCCGCCGGTGGACGACTCCTCGAGAGCCACGTCAACCTCCGCCGCTAGCGTCTTGGCCGTCCGGAACAGGCGCGCCACGCCTGGGGTCCGTTCCATCGGCGGACGGTTGAGGTCGATGTCCACCTCGAGGGAGCATCGTTTGTCGCGCGGCTTCAACCCGGCGATCTGGCGGCGCAGGCGTTCGTAGTCGCGCAGCTTCGGCACCCGGAAATCCACCGCCAGGCGCGCCAGGGCGGGCACCACGTTCGTGCGCGTCCCGCCTTCCACGATTCCGGGATTGACCGTCACGCCGCGGTCGAGATCGGCGAACTCGCCGATCCTGCCGGTCTGATACGCCAGTTCGAGGATGGCGTTGGCTCCCGCGGCGAAGTCGACGCCCGCGTGTGACGAGATGCCACGCACGCGCAACTCGAATCCACCGACGCCCTTGCGAGCCGTCTTCGCCTTGCCGCCGAGTCCCGTCCCGGGCTCCAGCACCAACACGGCCGAACTCTTCTTCGCCTCGGCCTCGGTCAGCGCGCGCGACGTGTGGCTGCCCACCTCTTCGTCGGACACGATGAGCAGCGCCAGCTTGCGAGGCGCCGGGATGTCGAGGTCCCGCAGCGCGCGCACCGCGAACGCGAAAAACGCCAGCCCGGACTTCATGTCCAGCACGCCGGGCCCCCACAACCGCCCCGCCTCCTCCCGCCAAGGCATGGTGGCGAGCGTCCCCATCGGCCACACGGTATCGGAATGGCCCAGTCCCAGAATGCGCCCCGTCTTCTTCCTGCCCGGTGAGTCGAACTCGCACAGCAGGTGAGGACCGCGCCCGCCCCTTCCCGCGATCCTCTTCACGCGCGCGATGCCGGAGACGTCATCGGCGAATAGCTCCACGAACCGCGCCACGGCCGTGGGATCGTCGCTGGGCGACTCGCACTCCACCAGTTTGCGCAGAAAGGAAATCAAGGCATTTTGTTGCGACTGTGCCCAGTCGAGCAGGCGGTCCATCGCTGCTATAATAGCGGGTTCCCATGGCCGTCCTGGACGTAACGGGCATTCAGACGTATCTGCCCCACCGCTATCCGATGCTGCTCGTCGACCGCATCCTCGAGATCTCTCCCGAGCGTATCGTCGGAATCAAGAACGTCACGCGAAACGAGTGGTTCTTCGAAGGCCACTTCCCGGACGTGCCGGTGATGCCCGGAGTTCTCATCGTCGAGGCGATGGCTCAATGCGCCGGAACGCTGGTGCTCAAGTATGTTCCGGACCGCGACAAGAAGATGGTGTTGCTCATCTCGATCCGCGAGGCGAAGTTCCGCCGCCAGGTCGTGCCCGGCGATCAGCTCCGGCTGGAAATGGTGGTGATGAAGCGCAAGGAAACGCTCGCCATCATGGGTGGCAAGGCCACGGTGGATGGCGTGGTGGTCGCCGAGGCGGAGCTGATGTGCAAGCTGGCCGACAAGCCCCAGCAGGAGGCCGAGCCGAAGCAGTAGGCGATGGCCATCCACCCCACCGCGATCGTCGATCCCGCGGCGCGCGTTCACGAAACCGCGGAGATCGGGCCCTATTGCATCGTGGGCGCGGAAGTGGCCATCGGCGCACGCACGCGCCTGATGGCGCACGTCTACGTCGAAGGTCCCACCACGATCGGCGACGACAACGTTTTCTTCCCGTTTTGTTCCATTGGCGCCGCGTCGCAGGATCTCAAGTACAAAGGCGAGCGCGCCGAGACCCGAATCGGGCATCGCAACAGCATCCGTGAATCCGTCACGGTGCATCGCGGCACTCAGGGCGGCGGGTCGATCACCTCGATCGGCGACGACAACCTGCTGATGGCCTACGTGCATGTCGCGCACGATTGCCACGTGCGCGATTCCACCGTACTCGCCAATGGCGCCACTCTCGGCGGACATGTGACGGTGGGCGCGTTCGCCCGCATCGGCGCGTTCACCGGGGTGCACCAATTCTGCCGGATCGGCCGGCATTGCATGATCGGCGGATATTGCGTGATCACGCAGGACGTCGCGCCCTATTCGTTGTCGTCCACCGAACGCGAGGTGAAGGGGTTCGGCACGAACAAGGTTGGACTCGAACGGCGCGGCTTTTCCGCCGCTTCGATTCAGGCGCTGCACAAGACGTTCCGCCTGTTGGGCTCCAAGGAGTTGAACACGCGGCAGGCGATCGAGAGGATCCGCGCCGAAGTGGAGCCCTGCGCCGAGGTGGAGGAAGTGATCGGGTTTTTCGAGAGCTCCGAACGCGGCGTGGTGAAGTGAGCGGGGACCGGTACGCGATAGTGGCCGGCAGCGGGCGCTTCCCGTTGCTCGCACTCGAGGAGGCGCGCAAGCTCGGCCACGATGTGGTGGCGATCGGGATCGAGGGCGAGGCGCCCGCCGGGATCGAGGCGCTGGCGCGCACGGTCCACTGGATCTCGATCGCGCACCTGGGCAAGCTGATCGACACGCTACGCGCGGAGCGTGTCACCAGCCTGATCTTCGCGGGCCAGGTGAAGCACGTCAGTATCTTCTCCGGCCAGATTCCGGACATGCGCCTGGCCAAACTGCTGTGGTCGCTGCCCGAGAAGAACACGGACGCGTTGATCGGCGGCGTGATCGGCGAGTTGAAGAAGGAAGGGATCGAGGTGATGGACTCGACCGCGCTGCTGAAACCGCTGCTCGCATCCGAAGGCGCGATGACGCGCCGCAAGCCCACCGGCGACGAACAGAAAGAGATCCGCTACGGCCGCCGCATCGCCGCCGCGCTCTCCGGCTTCGACCTGGGTCAAAGCGTCGCCATCAGCGAGCGGGCTTGCGTCGCGCTCGAGGCGATGGAGGGCACCGACGCCATGCTGCGCCGCGCCGCCGGGCTGGTGAACGGCCGCCGGATCACCCTGGTGAAGGGATCGCGCCGCCGGGGGCATCTGCTGTTCGACGTGCCCGTGGCGGGTCCGGGCACCATCGAGACGATGCGCGAAACCGGCGCGTCGGTACTCGCGGTGGACGCGGGGCGCACTCTGCTGCTCGATCGCGCGGAGATGCTCGCGGCGGCCGATCGCGCCGGACTCTGCGTGATCGGTTATCCTCCGGAGGATGGCGTTGAGTAAGCCGCGCGTGGCCGTGGTGGGCGCGGGAGCCTTCGGGCAGAATCACGTCCGCGTGATCCGCGAGTCGCAACGGGCCGAATTGGCGGGCGTGGCCGACACCGGTCCGTCCCGTGACGCGGACCTGCGCGATTGGCGCGAACTGGAGGGCAAGGCGGACGCCGCCGTCGTCGCGACACCCACTACGACGCACGCCGACATCGGCGTGGGGCTGCTGGAAATGGGTCTGCACGTGCTGGTGGAGAAGCCCATCGCGCACGACATGGCGGCGGCATCCCGTTTGATCGAAGCGGCTCGCGCGAACTCCCGCGTGCTCGCCGTGGGCCACCTCGAGCGCTGCAACCCGGCCGTGCAGGCGTTGCGCAAGGAAGTGACGCTGCCGCTGTTCTTCGAGATCAGCCGGATGAGCCTGTTCGCGCCGCGCAGCCTCGACGTGGACGTGGTGCTCGACCTGATGATCCACGACATCGATATCGTGCTCGCGTTGACCGGCAAGCAGCCGGAAGAGGTGCGGGCGGCCGGAATCCGCATCCTGTCGGACAAGGTGGATATCGCCAACGTGCGGCTGGCATTCCCCGGAGGCTGCGTGGCGAATTTGACCGCCAGCCGCGTTTCGACCGAGAAGGTCCGCAAGCTGCGGCTGTTCCAACCGCATCAATACGTTTCGATCGATTACACGCGCCAGGACGGCGTCGCGATTTCGGTGAACGAGGACCGGCAGGTGGCGTTCCGCCCCCTGTCGATCGCAAAGCGAGAGCCCTTGGCGACCCAACTCGATGGATTCCTGGACGCGATCGAAACCGGGGTTCCACCGGTGGTTTCCGGCGAGGAAGGCGCGGCCGCGCTGGCTGTTTCGATGGAGATTCTGGCGAAGATCGAAGAGCACGGGGCCGTCGTGCGGGAAGCTTTGACGGGCTGGAAATAGAGCCCGTCAACAAATTGTTCACGTTTTTTTCCATCGCGAGCAATCCGCGCAGCCGCTATCGACGTAGCCTCCAGTGAAGCGAGCTCGGAGGCGCTATTGCACCGATGGGAGCACGCAACCGAAATCTTTACGGAGAGTGACGAAAAAATGAATCGACTATTCAAGGGGCTGGCGTGTGGCGTCCTCGCCTCGGCGGGAGCACTGTTCGGCTCCAGCCATCGTGAGGCACTGGCCGTTCTCAACGAGCCCTGCGCCGACAACACCGATACTTACGCGTGGGTGACCAATGAGACCCACGACAAGCTGTACCTCATCATGAACTTCCTGCCGCTTCACGAACCCGGGCAGGGCAATCAGGGACTGCGCGCCTGCAACGGCTACCGCTACGAGTTCCACATCGGGACCGGAACGAGCCTGCGCTCGCGGTTGATCTACCGGGTGGAGTTCAAGAACACGCTCAAGCCCGAAGCCGCGCCGAACGCCAAGGATCCCCTCGGCGGCGGCAACGAGCTTCTCTGGCAGTTGACCGGCGGGACCGAGACGATGACTATCACCAGGATCGTCCCCAACAACGCCGGCAACGAGACCGCCAACGGCACCTCGATCATCGGCCTCGACCTGCCCGTTCTGCCCAATAACCACGGGCCGCAGACCGACCGGCTCGTCTACGGGCTCGGCGCGTTCAAGGGCTACGACTCCGGCGATCCCGCCAGCCGCGAAGTGGGCCTGTACAACCAAGCCTTCGTCGACAAGTACATCCACGGGCTCGGCAATGGCGGCCGCGTGATCGCGGGCCAGTTCGACGATCCGTATCAACTGGACGAGAAGGGCATTTTCGACCTCGTTAACCTGGTGAGCGGGGATCTCGGCGGCCTCAAGGGCGCCCGCCGCAATCCGGCCAAGGACGTCTTCACGGGCTTCAACGTCTTCTCGATCGCGCTGGAAGTGCCCACCACCGAGTTCTTCCCGCAAGGAATCCCGCACAACGGCGAACTCCGCCGTGAGACCACCGACAGCCTGCTCCGCGTCCACAGCCGCATCCTCCGCCAGAAGGTCCAGACCGTCGACGACGACGACATCATCACTGGCCTCAAGGGCTCGGGCGACTGGGTTCAGGTCGGCCGCAACGGGCTTCCTCTGTTCAACGCCGGCCTCGTCGGCACGCAGGCGCATACCAAGTATCTGCACTCGAGCGTGATGAACGACGTCAGCAACTTCGGCTCCTACATCCTGTTCCCGGTTCTGGTCCGCGATCTGGACGCGCTCGGCGTCTATAAGGCTCTGGGCCTGCCCGACGCCACGGTGGAAACGCTGAAAGGGCCCCGCGTCGACATCGTTCAAGCCGTCAACCTGGGCCGCGCCATCCCGATCGAGGACGGTTCGACGGGCGACGTGCTGACGCTGGACGTGGCTGTCGATTCCAGCTTCCCCAACGGACGCCGTCTCGGCGGCGGCGCGCAGCCGAGCATGCATCAGGTGAACGTCAACACCGTTCTGCTGAGTCTGATCGCGGCTGGCAATCCCGCCGCCGGTTTGGCCAAAGGCGTCGAGGTGAACGACAAGAACTTCCTCAACCGCTTCCCGTTCCTGGCGCCCGCTCATCAGGGCTTGCTCCAGGGCCACGGTGGAACGAACACGCCCGTGGTTCCGGACATCCCGCTGCCCTGACCTGGGGCCGGCTAACCTGAATGCAATCGAGCGGCCTCCCTCGGGGGGCCGCTTTTCTTTGGGACTCCACCTATGAAACACCGGCTCTTGCTCGTCGCCCTTCCGGCGCTGCGCGCGCTCGCCCACGACATGTGGATCGAGCCCACCACCTTTCGTCCTCAGCCGGGGCAGGTAGTGGGCGCGAAGCTGCGCGTGGGACAGGAACTGCTCGGCGACCCGATCGGGCGCGACCCCGAACTGATCCAGCAGTTCGTCTTCGAGGACGCGGCGGGACGCAAGCCGCTCATCGGGCGCGACGGCGCCGATCCGGCCGGATTTCTGCGGGCGGCCGCGCCCGGCCTGATCGTGATCGGATACCGCAGCAATCCCAGCGTCGCCGAGCAGAAGCCGGCGAAGTTCAACGACTACCTGAAAGAGGAAGGGCTCGAGCATATCGCGGGCGCACGCGCCGCCGGAGACGGCACGGTGCGCGAACTGTTCGCGCGCTGCGCCAAGAGCCTGCTGGCCGCGGGCGGCTCCACCGGCAATGCCCGGGACCGCGCCTTGGGCTTCACCTTGGAACTGGTCGCCGAGGCCGATCCGTACGCCGCCGCGGAACTGCCCGTCCGCCTCACGTTCGAGAACAAGCCGCTCCCGGGCGCGCTGGTGGTGGCGATGAACCGCGCGAATCCGGCGGAAAAGCAGACCGCGCGCACAGGCGCCGACGGCCGCGTGCGATTCAAGCTGAAGCCGGCCGGCATGTGGATGATCAAGTCCGTTCACATGACGCCCGCTCCCGCCGCGTCCGGCGCGCGATGGATGAGCTACTGGGCGTCGCTGACGTTCGCGCGAGAATAGGAGGTCCGATGCCGATCCAGTTCGCAATCGCGATCCTTTTCGCCGCTTCGGCCGTCGCGCACGAAATTGGCACCACGCGGGTCGCCGCCTCCATGACGGGCCCCGCGTACGAGATCGAGATCGCCACCGACGGCGCGGCTCTGGCGGAGAAGCTGGCGGCGGTGACCGGCAAGCCGGCCCCCATCGATCCGCCGGCGGACGCGCTTCACGCCTACATCGCGGCGCACGAGGATGCCTTTCGCAAGCGGATCAACCTGGCGTTCGACGGCAAGGACGTCACGCCGGAAATCCGCCTCCGCGTCGAGGCCGCCGACAACGCGATGCAAGCTCCGGGCGCGATCTTCACGTTGACCGGCCCCGTGCCGCCGGGCGCGCACCAGTTCACCTGGTCGTTCGCGTGGACCTTCACGCGCTACCCGCTGACGATGCGCACTCCGGGCGCCGAATCCAAAGTCGAATGGATCGACGGCGGCCGGGGCAACTCCACGTTCGATCTCGCCGGACCCGTCCTGAGCGGCAGTTGGGCCACCGCCTGGCGCTACCTGACGCTCGGCTTCACGCACATCGTTCCGCTGGGGCTGGACCACGTGCTGTTCGTGCTCGGCATCTACCTGCTCAGCGGGCGAGCCAAGCCGGTGCTGCTGCAGGTGAGCGCGTTCACGCTCGCGCATTCGATCACGCTGGGACTCAGCATGTACGGCGTCGTATCGCTGCCGTCGCGGGTGGTCGAGCCGCTGATCGCGCTCTCGATCGCCTACGTCGCCATCGAGAACATTTTCCTCTCCGAACTCCGTCCCTGGCGCGTGGCGCTGGTGTTCGGATTCGGACTGCTCCATGGCATGGGATTCGCCGGAGTGCTGCAAGAGATCGGACTGCCGCGATCGGAGTTCGTGCTGGCGCTTCTGACGTTCAACCTCGGCGTGGAGGCGGGGCAACTGGCGGTGATCCTCGCGGCATTCCTGCTGGTCGGATGGCGCTGGTCGGACAAATCCTGGTACCGGGGACGCGTGGTTGTGCCTGCCTCCGTGCTCATCGCCTGTTTGGCGCTCTATTGGACCGTCGAGCGGATCCGCTCGTGATCAACCGTCGCGGAGCGTGACGGCGGGATCGGCTCTCGACGCGCGCCACGCCGGCGCAAGGGCGGCCAGCAGCGCCACGGCGGCCAGCACCGCGGGCGCGGCCGCCAACGACACTGGATCGTTAGCGGGGACGCCGTGGATCAGCGTTTCGACGAATCGCGCCGCGACCGCCGAGAGGAGCAATCCGAGCACCGCGCCGGCCCCCGCCAGTTTCGCCGCGTGTGCCAGCACTAGCCGGCTTACCGAACCGGGGCTCGCCCCGAGCGCGACTCGAAGGCCGAATTCGCGGGCGCGCAGACCGGCCCCGTACGACACCACTCCGTAAAGGCCGAGGCAGGCGAGCAACAAGGACGCGATGGCGAACGCCGCTCCCAGCCCCGTCACCAGCCTGCGCGATTGCGTCGACCGGTCGATCCACTCCGTCATCGACCGAACGTCGTAAACGGCCTGATCCGGATCTTCGCCGCGGATTTTGGCGATCGCCGCCCGCGTGTAGGAGGCCGGCTCGCCGGTGACGCGCATCACCAGCGCTCCGCGGTCCTGTGTGGACTGCGCCAACGGCCAGTAGACCTGCGCGCGCGGATCGTCCTCGAGAGAGTCGTTGCGAACGTGGCCCACCACGCCGGCGATCGTGGTCCACGGACCGGGAGTTCCCGCCACCGTGCCTCGAAACCGTCTACCGGTTGGGTCGGACGTTCCGAACACTTCGCGGGCCAGCCGGTCGTCGATCGCGCCGGTGGGTTCCGCGCCGGCGCGATCCGCCTCGGTGAACCAGCGGCCGCGGCGCAAGGGAATGCCCATGGCGGCGGCATATCCAGGCGTTGCCGACCGCCAGTCGGCCAGCCGCGTGGCTTCAGGCATTCCCTCGAACTCCACGCCGCCGTTCCGGGGAACGCCGCTCAACGGCAGGCGGTTGACGATGCCCGCGGCTTCCACTCCGGGGATCGACGCGGCGGCCGAGCGGATGCGCTCCCAATATGCCGCGACCTCGGCATCGCTCCGGTACTTCGCCCGGGGCACGGCAAGATGCATCGTCAACGTGCCTTCCGCCCGGAACCCTGGATCGACGCGGGCTACCGCCGTGAAGCTGCGCGCGAACAGCAGCCCCGAGAAGACCAGCAACAAGGCGAGCGCGATCTGCGCGACCACCAGGATGTCGCGTGCGCGGCCGCCGCCGCCCACCGATCGCGATGTCCGCCGCATGGCATCGGCGGGTTGGTTTCGGGCCGCCGCCAACGCGGGCGCGACGCTCGCCAGCACCACCGTCGCCAAACCCAGCGCCACGGCGAACGCGATCACCGGGCCGTGCAGCGCGATCTCGTTCACCCCCGGCATTCCCGGAGGCAGCAACGGCCGCGCCGCGGCGAGTATCCACCAGGCGCACGCGATTCCGGCGGCGGACCCGGCGATCCCGAGTGGAATCGCCTCGGTGAGCACTTGCGAGGCGAGGCCGGCTCCGGTCGCTCCGAGAGCCTTGCGAACCGCCATGTCGCGCGATCGCGCCGCGCCGCGAGCCACCAGCAACACCGCCAGATTCAGGCAGCCGGCCAGCATCAGGCAGCCCGCTGCGGCCAGCAGGGCGTACAGATTGCCTCGGAAACGCCAAGTCTCGCTGGCGGCGAGCGGCTCCACGCGGCTCCCCATGGCTCCGTCGTCGCCCCGGTACGCGGCCTGTTCGGAGACGATGCCCTTCATGATCGCCGCGAACTCCTGGTTCGCCTGGCTCACGGTCACGCCCGGCTTCAGACGCGCGATCGCCAGGAACTGGTGCGTCGCGCCGTGCTTGATCTCGGCGGGCGGAATGTAGAGCGGAGACCACAGTTCGAAATCGGCGCTGGGGTATCGATAGGAGGCCGGCATGACGCCCACTACCTCGAACGCTTCACCGTTGAGTTGGATCTTGCGGCCCACGATGCCCGGGTCGGAGCCGAACCGGCGCGCCCACAGGGAGTGGGCGAGCAAGGCGACGCGCGCATCGGCCGCTTCTTCCTCTCTTGTGAACAGTCTGCCGAGCGCCGGCCGGGCGCCGAGCACCGCGGGCACGTTGGCCGTCATGCGCGCCCCCTGGAGCCGTTCCGGCGGACCGCCGCCGGTGAGATTGAAGCTGGCAAGGGGCCGGGTTAGCCCGATCTCTCCGACCGTGGACGCGCGCTCCCGCCAGGCCAGCCACAACGCCGCGCCGACGTGGAACCGCGTGGCGTCCGGCTTCGTCGTCCATAGCGCCACGATCCGTTCGGGCTCGGCGTACGGCGGCGGTTGCAGCAACACCCCGTGAACGACGCTGAAGATCGCCGCGCTCATCCCGATGCCGAGCGCCAGCGAACCCGTCACGGAGGCGGTCCAGCCTCTCGTCTTCCAAAGCGTGCGTAGTCCGACTCCCCATCCTGCGATCATTCGGAGCCTCCAGGCCGCCGCGATTCCCCGCGGCGGCGATCTTACGTATAGGACGAACGCAGCCCCGGTTTGGTTCGCAATTTCCGCCGCGCTTGGAGGGAGGACCGCGGCGAAGGCGAATCCGCGATAGAATCGCTGGTTCATGACCGACAGCAGGGTTCTCGCCAAACTACGCGCCGGCGGATTCGTCCGCGTGGCCGGACAAAGCCGCCTCGCCGATCCGTGGCTCACGGAAGTGATCGGGCGCATCGGATACGATTGCGTCTGGTTCGACATGGAGCACCGCGACTTCGGCTACGATGTTCTGGCTCCGGTATCGCTGGCGTGCCGCCATACCGGAATCGACCTCATGGTCCGCGTGCTCAAGACCGGCTACGACGCGCCGATGCGAGCGCTCGAACACGGCGCCAACGGCATCATGGTTCCGCACTGCCGGAGCGCCGAAGAGGCGAGGCAGTGGGTCGAGTGGGTCCGCTTCCCTCCTCTCGGCAAGCGCGGACTCGACGGCGCCGGCGCCGACGCCGATTGGGGCATGGCCGACACTCGCGCCCACATCCGCCACGCCAACGAGCAGGTGTTTCTCGCCCTACAGATCGAAGACCGCGAGGCCGTCGAGCAGATCGACGAGATCGCGGCGGTTCCCGGCTACGACCTCCTCTTCATCGGTCCCGGCGACCTCACGCTGAGCTACGGCGTTCCGCTCGAGTTCGATCATCCGGCCATCGAGGCAGCCTACGCCGCCGTGGCCCGCGCGGCGGCCGCGAACGGCAAGTGGTGGGGTTCGACAAGCGGGACTCCGGCGGCGGCACAGCGGCTGGTGGATCGCGGCGCCCGCATGTTCACCGCCGGCGGCGATCACGGCGCGCTGGTGAATGGATTAAGATCCTCGTTCGAGGCCTTCTCCGCCGTCAAGCAAGCAGGTTGACTTCGGTGGCGGCGGCGAATACCATCGTCGAATCGCCATGAACCGACCGATACGCATCCTGGTCCCGATACTGATCGCCTGGGGCGCGAACGCGCAAACCGCCGGCACGGCCACCCTGGTAGGCACGGTGGCCGATTCCACCGGCGCGATCGTCGCTGGAGCCAAGGCCGTCGCCTTGAATCTGGCCAACTCCTTCGTCGCCGAATCGATCAGCACGCCCGAAGGCTCCTACTATCTGCCGTATCTGGCTCCCGGCGCCTACCGGCTGACCGTGGAGGCCGCCGGTTTCAAGAAGTACACGCGGGACGGCATTGTGGTGCGCACCGGCGAGATGCCGCGCATCGACGTGCAACTCGAAGTGGGCGCGGTCACCGAGAGTGTGAACGTGAGCGGCGCGCCGCCGTTGCTCGAGACCGAGACGTCGCAGTCGGGCCAGGTGCTCGACGGCGATCTGTTGGTGAAGATCCCGGTCAGCCAAAAGCGCGCCATCCGGATTCTGTTCTACATGCCCGGCGCCAACGCCATCGGCGGCTTCACGGTGCTCGGCCAGCGGGCTCGCGCGATGGGCTACACGGTGGACGGCATCAACGGCAAGGAGCCGGGGATCGGTGCGACCAACGGCACCGACGCGCAGATCTCCACCACGCAGGATGCGTTCGAGGAGGTGAAGCTCTACACCACGGGCACGCCCGCCGAACTCGGCCACTCCTCCGGCGGCCTGCTGTCGATCGTGTTCAAATCCGGCGGCAACCAGTTCCATGGATCGGCGGAGAACCGGTACATCAACAAGACGATGATCCATCGCAACTACCTCGAGCAGTTGCCGCGCAATAACCCGTTCACGTATCACGAGACCACGTTTCTGTTCAACGGCCCCGTGCTGCTGCCGAAGCTCTACAAAGGCCGCGACAAAACTTTTTGGCTGGCGGGCTGGGAGCGTCATTTCGAGAACGCCGGATCGAACTCCGCGCGAACGACGGTCCCCACCGAGGGGATGCTGAACGGCGACTTCTCGTTCGGCGGCCAAGCTTCGCCGAGGCCGCTCCCGGTCTTCAACCCGTACACCACCCGGCAGGAAGGCGCGGCCTGGCTTCGCGATCCCTTCCCCGGCAATGTCGTTCCGAAGAGCCTGTTCGATCCGGCGGTCTCCGCCTTCCTCGGCCGCAAGCCCTTCACGGCGGCGAATGGACCCGGCATCGCCACCGCGTCGGGCCCCACCGAGAACCTGGTGATGAACCAGGTCAAGCAGATTCGCCGCACCCGCTGGGACGCCAAAATCGACCACCAGTTCACGCCGAATCACAAGATCTTCGGCCGCTACTCCCACGCTCATCACCGCGCCTGGAAAGGCGACCATCAGGCGCAGTTCGCATGGCGCGACATCGACCCCAACGCGCAGCCCGCGCCGGTGGACCACATCAACATCGTCTTCTCCGACATGCTGATCCTGTCGCCCACGATGAACAACGAGTTCCGCGCCGGCATGAACCGCCGCGCCCGCTACGAAACCGCGCTCACACGCGACCAGGATTGGGCCAAGCAACTCGGCATCCCCAACGTCAACGGGGCCACGTTCCCGCACTTCAACATCGGCTACGGACTGGCCGGCCTGAGCAGCTTCCAAAACGTGGGCGAGGATTTCACCTTCCAGGACAACCTGACCAAGATCGCCGGCAAACACACCCTCAAGTTCGGCTACGAACTGATTCGCACGCGCTACAACGGAACCGCGGGAGCGCTGCCGAGCGGCACGTACAACTTCACGGGCACCAATCAGCCGTTCACGCCGAACACCGGCCAGGGCTTCGCGAACTTCCTGTTGGGAACGGTCGGCAGCGCCGTTTACACGCAGGAGTTCGCATCGTGGCTGCCGCGCTGGTGGTCGCATCAGTGGTACGCGCAGACCGACTGGAAGCCCATCAAGCGGATGACGCTGAATCTCGGCATGCGCTGGTCGTACGAGTCGCCGTTCCAGACCAAGTATGGGCAGCAGTCGCAGTTCGATCCGAACGCGCGCGACCCGATCAGCGGATTGCAGGGCGCGCTGGTCCACCGGAAGGGACCTCTCGCGGCGGGCGACAAGAACAACTTCGCCCCACGCGTGGGTCTCGCCTACAACTTCCATCCGAAGATGGTCTTCCGGTCGTCGTTTGGCGCGATGCATCAGGACATCTTCGCCACCGGCGCGAACATCATGTTCCAGGAGTACCTGGCCAACGCGACGATTCAATCCCCGGTCGGCGATCCGCGCCATATCTTTCGTCTGTCGCAGGGTCCGCCATCGTTCCGGTACGAAGCGCAGCCCGACGGCTCGGTTCCCTTCATCGGCAACAATTTCGGAGGACGCGGAGCCGCGTGGTGGGATCCGAAAATGCGCATGCCCTACGTGATGAGCTGGTCCGGCGGCGTGCAGTACGCGTTCGCGGCCAACTATGTGCTCGACGTTCAGTATCAAGGGCAGAGCGGCGTCGGTCTCATCAACTCGTGGGATATGAACGTACTCCCGCTCGACATCTCGGGCGACCGCGCCACGCTGGACACCATCTTCCTGGCGACGCAGAACTACAAGCCGTACCGGCAGTTCGGCTCCGTCAACCTGTTCTCCAACTACGGCCACAACAGCTACCACGGCGGCACGATTCGCATCGAAAAGCGCCACTCGGCCGGACTGAGCTTCAATGCCTTCTACACGTGGGCGAAGACGCTGAACGAGAACGAAGGCGACGGCGGCGACAGCGGCGTCACGTTCTACAACAGGCGCCTCGAGAAGGCGCGGAGCTCCACCGACATCCGTCACCGCTTCGTGAGCGTGATGAATTGGGAACTGCCGTTCGGTAAGGGCCGCGCGTTGATGAACCGCGGCGGGGCGCTCGACCACGCGCTGGGCGGATGGGAACTGACGTGGACGCAGACGTTCCAATCGGGCCAGCCGTTCACCGCCGGATTCGGCGGCAGCCCGAATCGATATCTGGCGGGCGAGTCGCGTCCGAACATCACCACCACGAACGAGCAAGCGGCGGTGAAGGACTGGACGATCGGCGCGAACCGGTTCCCGACTTCGGCGCAGAACCCGTACCTGAACTTCTCGTCGTTCGCCTATCCGGCGGCCTACACGCCGGGCAACCTGGGCCGCAACACGTTTGAAGGCCCGGGGCTGAACTGGACGCAGTTGTCTTTGGCCAAGTGGTGGAAGATCGGCGAAAAGCTCCGTTTCCAGGCGCGCGTCGACGGCAACAATTTCTTCCCCAAGAAGCAGCCGAACTATAGCAATCCGGCGGCGAGCTTCAACACGAACAACCCGGCGGCGTTCGGCCGGGGCTTTGGCACGCGGGGCTCGTTCTCCGACGTGGGAACCTCGAACTCGCACATCCTGCTGGTCGGGCGGTTCCAGTTCTGAGGCTCCGGGCCTCGGGGACCAGAAGGCTCTACCGGTTCGGCTTGCGGCCGCCGTTCCACGTGTCCGGCTTCGGCGTATCCGCCGGCCAGTATCCGTTCGGATCCTCTTTCCACGGCTTGCCGCACACACTCGAAATCACGCTCCACTCCGCGGCTCCGAGATTCACGTCCGGGTGGAAGATGAACCGCTTCAGCCCCGCCCGGTGCGATTCCGTCAGAATGCGGTGCAAGTCGCGCGCGGGCATCGGGTCGCCGGCGTGCGGATTGCGTCCCGTCGACACCCATGCGATCACCTTGTCCGGGTCGCCGATCGCCGCCAGCGCCCTTTGCGTCTGCGAGTACACTACCTTGGTGAAGAACTCCTCGGGGAAGCCCATCTCCATGTCGGCCAACGAGCGGACTCCCGGCAGATCGATGCCGAACCACGACTTCACAACCGCGAAACAGTCGGCCTCGCTCAGCGACGGATTCCACTCGCCCACGGTGCGCACCCAGCGCGCCACGGTGCCGTACATGCCGTCGAACCCGCGATGCCAGAAATAGTGCTTCGGAAACATGTAGTCGAAGAAGCGATGCGTCCGTTCATAGCTCTGCGTGGTCAGCACCGAGAACGACGGCGCGCGTGGAATCGTGCCGAGCTTCGGCTTGGGATCCAGCATGTCGATCCGCTCCCGCATCGCCCGCATCGAGCGTAGCGTCAGTTCCTGGCGCATGCGGAGCCAGTAGAGCGCATCCTCGTCGATGTCGAAAAGGGCGAGTCCCCCGAGCGTCCCTCCGTCGGCGTGATAACGCACGATCGAGGGCGTCAGCGAATGGAACCGGGCGCGCAGCCGGTTCATGCCGCGCTCCATCCGGGCGACGTCGAAACCGAGATGCTTCATCATGGCCGCGTGATGTTCGCGGATCTCGAACAGCTCGCCGCCGTGGTGGAAGTCCAGTTCATAATGCTGCTCGCCGGCGCCATCGACGATCACGCCGTGCGCCTGGGGAAACGCGCGCATCGTATCGCGGACGCCCGCCGCAAGCGACACCGCGCCGAAAGGGTCCTGCTCCATCGATTTGCGGACGCCATAATAGCCGGGCCCGAAGAGCATCAGTTCCCAGCCGCGCGCGCGGATCTCGTCCATCAACCCGCGTAGCTTCCTTTCCTTGACCGGGTCGAGCGGCATGGGCGCGGGCGGATCGACGCCCATGTCCCGGTAGATCTTCGGATCGGGCGCGAATGTTCCCATGCGCGCACCCGCGCGGCGATACGTGAAGTCGAAGCTCGGTGGCCCATCCCAGAATCGCAGCGGTCCGATCACGATGCCGCGCACGCCGCCTTCGCCCCATGCGTCGAGAATGCGCTTGTAGTCGTCGAGCCACGACTCGAGCGGAAAGATCATGTACATCCACGCGACGAGCTTGGCCCGCTCGCTTTGCGCCAGGAGTGGCGCGCTCGCCGCTCCGGCCATCATTCCAGCGAAGGATCGCCTGTCCACCCGTCTGCATGCTGCGTTGACGTGCACATCCAAAATGATATAGCGTTCTTCCATGCTTCAACGGAGCCCCTTGCTACGAATCCTCGGCGCGGTGGCTGTCGTCTCGCTGGACGCCGCCGCCCAAACCACCGCCACCGAAATCCTTGGATTGGTGAAGGACTCGACCGGTTCTTCCGTTCCCGGCGCCACCGTGACCATCACGCGCACGGCGACAGGACGGACTCTGAGCCGCGCCACCGACGAGGCGGGAGAATACATCTTCCCGCTGATCGAGATCGGCGAATGGACCGTTCGCGTCGAAAAGCAGGGCTTCCGCTCGCGCACCGTGACGGGGCTGAAAGTGGAAACGCAGCAGAAGGCGCGCGTCGACTTCGTGCTCGAGGTCGGATCGGTGGCCGAGACAGTCGAAGTCACCGCGACCGGCGCGGTGCTGGAAACCGAGAACTCCACCGTCGGACAGGTGATCGAGAACAAGCGCGTTTCCGATCTGCCGCTGAACGGCCGCAACATCATTCACCTTGCCGCGATGGTTCCTGGCGTCCAGTACGGCAGCCGCAGCGGCGGCGCGGATGGCCAGGGCGGCTTCCCGATTCCCGGCGGCGGCATGTCGGTGATCGCGAACGGACAGCGGGAGGTGCATCAGAGCGTGACGCTGGACGGCGTGGAGTCGATCACGCCGCTCTACAACATTTCGAGCTTCACGCCGTCGGTGGACGCGGTGGAGGAGTTCAAGGTGCAGACCGGCTCCTACTCCGCCGAGTTCGGACAGAGTTCCGGTGCGCGCGTCGAAGTGTCGCTGAAGACCGGCGGCAACGCGCTGCACGGCACGGCGTGGGAGTTCATCCGCAACGACGCGCTGGACGCCGAGAACTACTTCCTCAACTTCCTGCGGCCGGTGGGAGCGGGGCGGCTCAACAAGGACCGCTTGCGCCGGAATCAGTTCGGCGGCTTCATCAGCGGACCGGTGATCAAGAACCGGACGTTCTGGTCGTTCAACTTCGAGGAGCGGAAACAGACCCAGGAATCCGTGGTGACGGCTTGGTGGCCGAGTCAGGATTTCCGGCGCGGAGACTTCGGGCTGCTGCTGAATCCGCCCACCAACCCCGCCACGGGCCGGCCGGTGCGCGCGCCGATCGTCATGTACGACGCATTGACCGGCGTTCCGTTAGCGGGCAATCAACTCCCCGCGTCGCGCCTGCACAAGGGCGCCCAGGGCGTGATCGACAAGTTCCTGCCGCTGCCGGACTTCCAACAGTTGGATCCCCTCGACTTCACGGTTCGCCGTGCGATTCCGGGCATCGTCGGTGCGCGGCAGTATTTCGGGCGCCTGGATCACAACTTCAGTTCCAAGGACAAAGTCTTCGGGCGGTTCGCGCTGGACAAGTCCAAATGGACCGCGAATCAGGTGAACCCGAATTTTCCCGAGGACCGCTATTCCGATGCCTACAACGTGGCAACGCAGTGGCTCCACACGTTCAGTCCCAACGTGCTCCACGAATTCCGCTTCGGCATCAACAACTGGGGCGACAACTACATCAATCCGCGATCGAACTCGGACTTCGACGTGGATACGCTCGGCATCGGCAAGTTCCGGGTGGCGGGCGACGGCAACCGCAAGTTCACCAAGGCCGAGACGGGAATCCCCGGTATCGGCTTCACCATCGGCGACCTCAACGGGCGCACCGACGACACGTATACCTACCAGATCGCGGATAACCTTTCGATCATCCGCGGCAAGCACACGTTGAAGACGGGCGTGCTGATCGTGCATGCGGCGATGGATCGCCGCGCCGCCAACCTCACCCGAGGCGCGCTGGCGTTCTCGCCCAACGAGAGCGGCCACGAGTTCGCCTCGTTCCTGCTCGGCTATCCGACGCGAAGCCAAACGGCGGAAGGCTACCCGTCGGTGAACATGCGGTCGCGCCGCGCCGGCGCCTACGTATCCGACGAATGGAAGGTGCGCTCCAACCTGAGCGTCACGGCGGGCCTGCGGTTCGACTACATGGGCAACCCGTACGACAAGCTGGGCCACGTGCGAACGGTCAGCCTCGAGCGGCCTTACACAACGCCGGGCGGCCTTTCGATCCCGACGCTGTTCCCGAACGTGGAAAGCCCGGAGGGGAAGAAGAAGTTCTGGAAGCAGGTGGCTCCGTTCTGGCAGCCGCGAGTGGGCATCGCTTACCGGCCCACGTCGAAGTGGGTGGTGCGCACCGGCATCGGCCAGTACACCAGTCCGCAGCACTTCGTCCAGATCAGCACGGCGAACCTGATGCCGCCGCTCTCCGGATTTCAGCAATACGATTCCATTACCGATCCGGTCGCCGGATCGCCGACGCGGCGCTTTCGCGCGGGCGAGCCCATCCTGACGCTGGACGATCCGTTCCAGGGGAATCGCGCGAATCCGCCGGTGAGCGTGTGGCGGCTGGAGCCGGATCGCAAGGAGCGCGACAACTGGCAGTGGAGTTTCGACCTCCAGCGCGAACTGCCGGGCCAGATGTCTCTGACGGTGGGCTACGTGGGCAGCAAGACTTCGCACTCGGCGAATTCGTACGAGAACTTCAACGGCGCGCTGCCGTCGCTTGACTCGAACTTCCAGAACCGGCGGCCGGTGCGCCAGTTCTTCGATCCCTCGCAACCCGAAAAGGGCGTTCAGACGCTGGGGCGCATCTTCGCGTTCGACTCCTACTCGAACCAGCATTATCACGGCCTGCAGACGAAGCTGGAACGGCGCTATTCGCGCGGGTTCACCTTCGGCGTCTCCTACACCTACAGCAAGGCGAACGGAGACGGCGAAGACGGCGGTAACGAAGGCGCGGGACGGCAGGTGGCCAACGATCGCGCGGGTTCGCGAGGACGCACGGCGTTCGACCTGACGCACAACGCGGTCATCCACTTCGTCTACGAGATTCCGTTCGGCAAGAGTCTCAAAGGGCCGCTGGGCGCGGTTCTAGCCGGATGGCAGTCGAACGGAATCTTCTCGATCCGGACCGGCTTCCCATGGACGCCGACGGTGGGCGGCAACGATTTGAACACGGGCGGCGATGGTACGCCGGTCCGCCCCGACCGGTTGCGCGACGGACGCCTGACGAGCGGCAACCGCGCGCTCTGGTACGACCCCACTGCGTTCCAGCGCGTGACGTGCCAGAACCGCGAACGGCCCGACCTTTGCCACTATGGCAGTTCCGGGCGCAATATCATGGACTCGCCGGGCCAGCGCAATCTGGACTTCTCGCTGTTCAAGAACTTCAAGGTCACCGAAGCGGTGAAGATCCAGTTCCGGGCGGAAGCGTTCAACCTGTCCAACACTCCGTACTTCGGACAGCCGAACAATATCGGCTTCGTGTCGCCGAATTCCGTCACGCCCGACGCGCCCCGAGTCGGGGAGATCCGAGGCCTGCGTGCCTCCATGCGCGTGATGCAGTTCGGATTGAAGGTGTCGTTCTAGTCCGCACTTCTCACAGGGGTTTGAGGCGAATCGCGTGAGAAGGCCGTGAATACGAGGCGCGCGCCGCTCAGCGCGCGGAGGCATACTTGACGGTATGGTGAGCACGGGGAGCAAGCGCAACGAAGTAGACACGGCCTTATCGCGCGATTCGTCCGAACCCCTGTGAGAAGTGCGGGCTAGTCCAGGGCTAGTCCGCTTCGCCGTTAGCGTGCCGGGCAGCCGGGAGCCTAGAGGGACCGCCGAGTCCCGGCGGGCTAGGCTCTCGCCGTTTCGATAGCGCGGCGGGCCTGGGTTTCGTCTCCCGCGTCGTACAGTGCGTCGAGCAATCGCTCGACAGCGGCTCCCTCCATCCCCGCAGGAGAAAACTCGGATTCCAGGGCCGGGAATCGATGTCGTAGGAACCGCTCGACGAACTCGATTTTGCCTTCGAGCTTCCCCTCGACTCGGCCTTGCTCATGGCCGGCTTCCCGAATCCACTTGCCGAGCGGCGTCTGTTCCGCGATTTGCACGGTCATCATATCGGTGAAAACCACCTCACGAGCGAGATCCCCGGGGCGGACCGCCGAATCCCGGCGCTAGGCTTTAGCCGCTTCGATGGCGCGGCGAGCAGCGGTTTCGTCTCTGGCGTCGTACAGTGCGTCGAGCAATCGCTCGACGGCGGCCGAGTCCAGCCCGGCGGGGGAGAACTCGGCCTCCAGAGCCGGAAATCGATGCCGCAGGTACCGCTCGACGAACTCGATTTTGCCCTCTAGCTTGCCCTCCAGCTTGCCTTCGAGCTTGCCCTCGACCCGGCCTTGCTCACGTCCGGTTTCCCGAATCCACTTGCCGAGCGGCGTCTGTTCCGCGATTTGCACGGTCATCATATCGGTGAACCTCCCGAGCAGAGCGTCGATCCACTCCCTCTCATATTTTAAACTCGCCAGCACCGCGAAGTGTGCCAGCAGTTCCTCGTCGTTGGACACTCCCCGGGCCGCCTGTTCCAGCAGATCCGGCGTGGTTCGCTCCATCAGCGCCACCCATGGCAGCAGCGACGGCCGGTTCAAGTGAATCACGCCTACCGGGTCGATGTCCCACATCCGGACGTATCGGGGGTAGACTTCGAGCTTACCTCCGCCACGGTCGATCGGCAGAGTGGCCGGCAACCGGTCCACGGCCTTCCGCCCGAGCAAAGCGACTGTCAGTTTGATCGGACGCGGGTCGTACTCGGGGACCATCATCGCCGTGCCGTACCGTCTGGCGATCCGGACAATCTCCCGGTCGTCGCAGTAGGCCAACGCTTCGAAGATCTCGAGCGTCCGATGCTCCCCCACATCGATCAGGAACATCAGATCCGCCAGTTTGGGAGCGGCCACCAGTTCGGGACTCACCGGGACCACGGTTGCGTCGACCGAAATATCCAGGCTGCCGGTGAGATGCAGCATGCCCCGTGGATCGACCGCGAAGGCTCGTTTTCCTGTGATGTCCTGGCGCCCCACATAGAATAAGTGCGGCGGCGAGGCCATTCCTCTCGAGCCCAAACGCGGGCTTCTCCGGAGACTCTCGAGGCTAGGCCATTCCTATCGCCCCGGGTGATTTGCCTTCGGCCGCTCGAAG